>JAYSUV010000399.1:0-1505 GCA_043718945.1 Planctomycetota bacterium | reverse complement strand
GGGTCATGGCTGTTGAGCCAATAGACACTCTTGTGCGGTTTCAGATCGAGTTCTTGCAGATGCCGACAGACCGTGGACCGGCTCATGCGGCGTTCGTGCGCCTCATGAATCATCCGCGCCGCCAGTTCATCACCGCTCCACCGTGTCACGTTCAAGCCGTGATCCGCTGGCAAACGGGTCGCCAACGACACCAGTTGCAGGTCGTCGCCGGGGGGAAAAGCTCCGCGGTCGACCCGACCGCGGAGCATCCTGCAACCCCGTCACCCCGTGTTCTATAAACCGATTCCTCCACAACCCCACCGTGTCTCGATCGACCTCCATCTCGGCGGCAATCGTCAGATTGCTGGGTGCGTCCTCATCCGCCGCCCGCAGAATCAACCGCGCTCGACCGGCCAACGCCTGCGGCGTCGAACTGGCCCGCACCAACACCTGCAACTCCGACCGCTGCGACGGCAACAAGACCACCTTCCTAACGCTGGGCATGGCAGACTTCCTTGTCTCCGAAATGCGTTTCCACCTCAGCAACACAGGTTCGCAGAAAAGGAAAACGACCGCGATACCAGTTGCGGAACGACTTGTGAAACAGTCATGTAGCCCTGAGTACGAGTCCGGATCAACTCGGCTTGTCGGAAACGGCCAATCCAGTACACTTCCGTAGACCACAGCGGTCGCGAACCTTCACCGGTCAATCGTGTCCGCTTGTCGACTACCCGATAGTGTAATGGTCAGCACAACAGATTTTGATTCTGTTTGTCCAGGTTCGAATCCTGGTCGGGTAACTCAGTCTCCTCGGCACCTCGTTCGCGATAGCGTTCGAGGTGCTTTTCATGAGATAGCGACTGGTTTTCTGGAGAGTGCCAGCTCGCCTAAAGAAAAAGCCTCGCCATCCAGTCGGATGGCAAGGCCAGTGTATTTCGGTGCCGAGAAAGCAGGCGTTACTTCGCCGCGGCCTCTTCGCCTTCCTTCTTCTTGCCGACGACTTCCGGCTGAGCCACTGCCGCCGCTGGGTCGGCTGGGGCGATCACCATCGCTCGTGGCACAATCACATGGACCACAATCTGATCCGGCGAGCCCTTGACGGTTGCACCGCTGGGCAGCAGGTCGGTCAAGTCGCGGACGTGAATGGCCTGTCCCAGTTCCAGCTTGTCGACTCGGACCACGATCTCGTCGGGAACATCAGCTGCTGAACAATCGAGGTGCAGGCTGTGCAGAGGCTGCTCCAGCACACCGTCCTTGAGAGTCCCGGGAGCAGTTCCTCGGACGTGAACCGGAACGACGACGTGAACTCGTTCGTTGGCATCGATCCGCACAAAGTCGATGTGGGTGATGTACTTCGAGAAAGCGTCCCATTGGACTTCGCGAACCAGAGCGGTTTCCAGCTTGCCGTTGCAGCTGATTTCGACCAGCTTGTGGCCGCTGTAGACCAGCGGACGCACGACGGACTCGGCGACAGAGAGCATGGCCGAATCTTGTCCGTGACCATAGAGATTGGCCGGAACCAAGCC
>JAYSUV010000398.1:0-4079 GCA_043718945.1 Planctomycetota bacterium | reverse complement strand
TCGACAGCGCCACCTCGCACGCACCGCTCACACCCTCCAATACCATCAACGCCGCCACGCCCAAGCCCGCGCCTCGCACACGAAAACCCGCTACCAAGCCCTCCAAGACCTCGGCTACCCCATTGACCAACTCCCCCGCTGTGCGCCCGGGTGAATGATAATGGTGCGCTGTAGTGGTAGATGGTAGGTCCGAAAAAGGTTTTCGCATAGGTTCCGGTGTTCAAGGACACGAGTCCAGTCATGTCCCAGCTTGTTTCGCACTCCAACAAGGTTGCGATGCTGCGCTGGGGGGAGGAGGACGATCCCAACATCATCTACGGAGAGACGACCATCTGCGAGGGCATCCGCTATGGCGGAAGTGCCAACATACCAACAAACACACTTCCGAGTTATTCGCATTTTGACAAGGACTATATCTAGGTGCTTGCGATCTTGAACCGTCCAATCAGTCGACTTCCAATCGAATTGCCAGTTAATGAGCGAATCACCATCGGTTGCAGAATTGACGAAAAACAACTGGTTCTTGCACACCCATGATTTTCCGCTTCCAGTTGGTGCGAGTAATAGGAATCCAAGCATCGTGGTAGGCAAACAGTCTTATTGAGCAGCGTGCAGCCTATCATCGGTGCGGCGCTGAAAACCGCTCAAGGCGGACTGAGGCACAGTTTTGCACCAAAATCGCGGATTGCAACAAAAATCCATTGAGATTTCTGAAAATGGCAGTCGCGTGTTAGGCAGCGTGCATCTTCACTCCAATAGCACTGCGTGCAGCCGAAGACAATTCGAGGGTGGCACCCCAAATTACTTCTCATTCTGCTCTGGGGTCTCACGGACAGTGTCACCCGCTGTGAGCGGGTATGCTCCGCTGCGCAGAGCCTTTGCGTCGCAGCTAAACCGGTGGTCGGCTACTACGGGCCATCGACCACCTGGAACTGCCCGGTGGTCCCTTCCGGACGGGTCAGCTCCAGTCGCAGGCCGAGTTCCTTTCGGGCACTGGTGTCGACCAGGAGTGTGATCGTCTGCCGACCGGGCTCCAATTCGATCGTCGCTCCGGAGGGGGACTCGATGATCTCTTTGCCGCGCCAGACGGTGATGAGACCGTCGACGGAGTCGAAGTTCAATGTCGCCGTCCCTGCCTCGACGACATCGATCTCCCCCTGGAGATAAAAGAGCGGAGACTTCTGCGACTTCGCAATCTCATCCAGTGGTAACGTCCCGTTCACCAGCGAATAGGCCGAACCCCACAGCCCGTTGGCGAGGACCTCCGTCTCGAACACCACCAGGTTCGGCACCTCACGCAGTAGCTCCGGCTTCGGCTGGTAGAGCAATCGCCAGCGCTGGAACCGCTGCGTCGTGCGGACCTCGTAATCACCCGGCTTGCCCATCATCGACAAGAACTTGAGCAGGTCGAGCGTCTCGCTCTCTGTCATCAGTGTCGGCAGCCCCTTGGGCATCAGCGACTTCCCTTCGACCTCCTCGTCGATGTCAGTGATGGGGATTTCGATTAACTTGCTTTCCGTGTTTCGCAGGACCAGCTTCTGCTCGGTCCGGTCGACCGTGATCCCTTGAAACACGCGGCCTTCGAGCGTCGTCACCGTGCGGGTGATGAACGCCTCCTTGATCTGGGCGTCGGGGTCGAACAGCGCATTCACCAGATACTCCATCGGTGAGTTCGCGCCGACCGGGGTCAGATCCGGACCGATCTGGCCACCCGCCTTGTTCACCGCGTGGCACTTCATGCAGCTGAGGTCGTTACGGCGAAAGACCTGCTCGCCGCGGGCGGCGTCGCCCTGCTCGGCGGCGGCGTTAGCCAGAGCGGTGATCTGCTCGGGCGTCAGCTGGACCGGCTTGGCACTGACCCCGGCTTGGGGAGCCAGGATGTCGATCAGAGCTGCGTCGCTGCGTCCCTCGGCATAGACCCGTCGCAGGCAGAGCTTCGCGACATCTCGCGGGAGCGGTGTGGCCTGGAGGGCTTCCCCCAGCTGGGCGGCTCCCCCCTCGCGGGAGAGCAGCGCGTCGATCACCGGAGCCGGATCATCGTCGGGAGTGGTCGACTTCAGGACCGCCGCTGCCGCCTTCGCTCCGGCGGCCAGATCGATCCCGACCAGCGTCGTCACGCCCAATGACCGGTTGAGGTAGGACTGCCCCTCGGCCAGCAGTTCACCGGCGATTAACTTCGCTGCACCAGCATCGACGATCACCAGAGCCGACACCGCAGCTGCGCGAATCGCGTTCGAGCTCTCCGGGGAGCGAGCCAGCTGCGCCAACAACGGGGAGGGGGCGGGGTCTTTCCAAGCCTGAGCCAGTTCGATCGCGCGCAGCCGGAGTACGGCGTCCTTGGTGGTCGTAGGATCGAGCAATCCCCTCAGCCCTTGGCGATCGGCAGGGAGCGTCTTCCGATTGAGGGCAGCATCCTTGAGCCACCCGAGCGACTGCTGCCGCAGTTGCGGGACGAACGTTTTCTCGTCGAGAGTCTGCTCGAAGACAAACGCCAGGTCATGCTCGTTCCCCCGCGTGCAGACCATCTCGACGACGCTGCCCAGCCGAGCGGGCGGGACTTTGCCGCTCTTGAGCAGCTTGAGGACCGACGCCACCGCCGAGGGGGGATCGTCCGCCCGCAGCGCTATCCCGTTAGAGACTAGGACGCCCACCAGACTCAAAACGCACAGACTGCGCACAAGAATTCTGTTCAACCGACCACTCACACAGAGACCGCGAAATTGCCCGCCCCATTATGACGAGGCCCGAGACCGCCTGCGACCGTCGGCCATTTCCCCTTCGGGAAGCTAGCGCCCGATGCTCACTTGGCCCATCCTAAGACGCTTCCAGTTCCCTCGCGAACTTGCGACCGGTCACGGACATCGGCCGCTCGGCGAGGGTCTGTTGCTCGACCCACGATTCGTCTTCTCGCAGTCGCGACACCGCCTCGCCGCAGAGTTGGGCGGTGTAGCAGCGGAGGTCGATGCGGTAACGGGTGACGGAGTGCTTGATACGGGTCAGCGGGTGGACTTGGTCGACCGAGAGTCCGTACTCGCCTTGCAGGTGAGTGGTGACCAACTGCATCAGTCGCGTTTCGGAATGCTGTCCTGGTTCACAGGCGAAGCGCGGGAAATCCCATAGCCCCGCCCAGCGCTCGGCGGCATTCCGCTTTCGAAGGAAGACCCGATCTCCGGCGAGTACAGCGACTGTCAGCTCGGTGACATCGGTGATATCGGGGCGCGTTGCTTTCTGCGGGATCTCGTTTTGGGTTCCCTGCTCCAGTGCTCGGCAGGCGGTTTTGAGCGGGCAGCGTGGGCAATCGGGGTTCTTGGGAGTGCAGATCATCGAGCCGAGGTCCATCAGCGCCTGGTTGAAGTCGCCGACCTGCTTCGTGGGCAGGATCGACTCGGCGAAGGACCAGAGGACTTGCTGGCCCGCCGAGTTGCGAGGGTCGCCCGTGAATCCGAGCAAGCGGCAGTAGAGCCGCAGCGTGTTGGCCTCCACGATCGGAGCCCGCAGACCGAACGCGAACGACGCCACTGCTCCGGCGACGTAGCGACCAATGCCGGGCAGCTCCATCAGCCCCGCGACCGTCTGCGGGAACTGACCGCCGAAGCGATCACCGACCAGCATGGCGGCCTTGCGCAGGTTGCGTCCACGGCTGTAGTAGCCGAGTCCCTCCCAGAGCCGAAGGACTTCCTCTTCGGACGAAAACGCGAGTGATTCCACGGTCGGGAACCGGGTGAGAAAGCGTTCATAATACGGACGCACCGCAGTGACGGTCGTCTGTTGCAACATGATCTCGCTCACCAGAATACGATACGGATCGCTGGTCTCTCGCCACGGGAGTTCGCGACCAAACCGGGCGAACCACTTGGGGAGTTCGCGGCGGATCGTCCGTATCGCTTCCTCGGTGAGAGTCGCCGCCGTTGCGCCCCGATTCGCTTTCGCCGCACGAGAAGCGGTCTTGTCACTCGGGGACACGGCGCGTAGACTTTCAAGTACACCGCCGGGGACGTAGCTCAGTTGGCAGAGCGCAGCGTTCGCAATGCTGAGGCCGAGGGTTCGACTCCCTTCGTCTCCACTGGCCAGTGCCGCGA
>JAYSUV010000397.1:0-1510 GCA_043718945.1 Planctomycetota bacterium | reverse complement strand
AATGGAACTCCGCCACAGTCGGACATGTTCGGTCACATCCTCCGGATGGATCACCTGCTTCCAGCCCCGGCCTTTGAGTTGATCAAAGGCCAGCCCGGTGTACTCGGACCACTGCGGATTGAAGTACTCCACTTCCCCGTTGGGCTTCGTCGTCGCGATCTTGGGCGGCATCGTGTCGAGAATCCGCCGCAGTTGGTGCTCACTCTCCCGCAAGGAGTCCTCCGCCCGCTGACGCTGTGCCGATTCCCGGTTTCGTTCAATCACCAGAGCGGTCGTCTGGCTCAGCAGCCGAATGGCATCGAGGTCACCCGGCTGTGGCTCGCGTGGTGTTCGGTGATACAGGGCGAGGGTGCCCAGCACTTCCCCACTCTGCGTCCGCATCGGCTCCGACCAGACTGATCGAATCTCGTGTTCGTCGGCCAAGTCCAGCAGCGGTGCCCACAGTGGATCCTGACACACATCGCCGACGATCACTGTCTGGCCGGTGAAGGCAGCGGTTCCACATGATGCATGATCGGTGCCAATCGCGAAGTGATCCACGGCGGCCGTGTAAGCAGCAGACATGCCCGAGGCCGCCGCAATGTGCAGGTGTAAGCCATCGGGCTCAAGCAGGAACATACACGTCCTCGTCTGTTCGCCGGAATATTCACGGAGGGCGCGGACCACCAACTCAAATACCTCTGGGAACTCTCCGCCCTTAGCAGCCAGTTCCAACACTTGAGCCTGCGCGGAGAGCAATCGATCGGTCCGCACGCGATCCGTCACGTCCACATTGGTGCCCACCACCCATTCGACTTGCCCCTGCTCGTTTAGGCGGACCGTATCCACCGCTTCGATGTGGCGGACCTCCTGGTCGCTCACCCGCACGATGCGGAAGCTTCGGGTACTCCTTCCGCAGCTCTGAACGGTCTCTTGCATGATTCGTACTTGCTCTGGCAAGTCCTCGGGCACCACGGTCTCGGCACAGGTGCTGTAAGAGACTATTCCGTCCGCTGTGGGAGTGATCCCGTAAATCCGAAACATCTGGGCATCCCAATGGACATCGCCGCTGTGGACATTCCATTCCCATAGTCCGAGAGAAGTGGCCTCGACCGCCAGACGCATCCGCTGGTCGCTCGCACGTTGAGCTTCCTCGGCCCGCTTGCGCTGGGAGATGTCCTCGACCGCCGAGATGAAGTGCAGCGGCTGTCCGGCGGCGTCGCGCAACAACGAGACCGTGAGATTCACGAAGACATGCGAGCCGTCTTTTCGGAGATAACGCTTTTCCATGGCATAGTTGTCGATCTCACCGGCCAAGACTCGTTTCACGTTTTCCAGGTCAGCGTCGAGGTCATCCGGGTGTGTGATGTCCGCAAAGGTTTTGGTCGCGAGTTCGTCCGATGAATAGCCGATGATGCGGCACAGGGCCTGATTCATCCGCAACCAGCGACCATCCAGCCCCACATGGGCCATGCCGATCGCTGCGTTTTCAAACGTCCCGCGAAAGCGTGACTCGCTTTCGCGATGCAAC
>JAYSUV010000396.1:0-4085 GCA_043718945.1 Planctomycetota bacterium | reverse complement strand
CACACGGGAGACGCAGCGCGGCGTCGCCGCAACCGAAGGGGGCTCGGGATGAGGTCATCGACGATGTCCCGGCATCGTCATGTTCACCTTCGCGTCCTTCGCGACCTTGGTGTTCCATTCTCCTCACTTCATCAGGCTGTCGAAACGGGAACACAAAGGCCGCGAAGGAAGACAGCGAGATCACCTCCATCATGTTTGCGACCTGCGCACATTTCCGGAGTCCGGTCAGCCTGAGCTGCCAGCTTCCCCCTTTGCGTCCTTCTCGCCTTGGCGTTAAATTCTGAATCGACGCGGTTCCCTGCGGTCAGAAGATTTCAACGCCAAGACGCCAGGACGCGAAGGCGGGACGGACTTGCAGCAAACGCTGTGTCTCCCCTATTGGTTGCGGCTATACCGCGCTGGGTCATCCGTGTCCCAATAGCGCCACTTCATCACTGACGCGTCGGGTTCGTAAAGTCAGTGCCACGCGGCGTTGGCCTGCGGTCCGTGGAGCGGCGGATTGGGGGGTGGTGCAGAGGGTGCGGGGTGACAGGAGCGGGGCGAGTTGATCCGCTGCGCCACGCGACAGACTTTGCTGGTTGATGAACGTGAATGCGGCGTTCACGACCTCCTGACGGGCGTGCCAGCGCGGGAAGTCTTCGGTGAACTCGCTGAACCAACCGAGCTGCTCGCGGAGGTCTTGGAGACCTTGACGAAAGAGGACTTGTGGATCATGCATCGCAACTTCTGCACGCTCGGTTTCTGTTCGGCAGCGGGGCGAAGGGCGCGCGGTTCATGGTGCAGCAACATGGCCCATTGTAAGGCGAACTGGCGGGCAACCGCGACTGAAGGGCACCACCCAGCGCGGCGAAAACGCCTCTGATCCACAGCCGCCACTCACCTTTAAGGGCCGCACGCGGAACGTGCGTCGCATCACCGTGAAGCGGCTGCAACCGCCACGCGATGGCTCGGCCGAGCTGCACATTCTGACACTCCTGACTGCGCGCGCGGCCCCTGCGGTGAGGGGGGCCGACCTGTTTCAGAAGCGCTGGACGATACTTGTTCACAGCACGGGGCGAAGCTCTTGCTGGCAGAGGCCACCTGAGATTCAAGCCAAAGCAGCCATCGAGCTTCTACGGCGTTAGGCATGCCCTCCCCTCGAATCGGCATTGCGTCGATGTGGCCAGTGCCTCGTCAATGCTTGATGATGAGGATGGTGTCCAGACGAGGCACTCGTGTGTCACGAATGGGAGGACTGCTGGATCACCACTATCCCGCCGTGCGGGATTCGAAAGAGCCGCCGTCCGAGCCGTACTTCGCTCGCAGCACGTCCCCACACTGGCTCAGGACATCATGGGCCACGCGATTCGGATTGGTCGTCCCGAGCAGTCGCGCGAGTGGCTTCCCGAGAGGCTCACAGTACTGGATGACATCGCCGTGGCCGTGGCTCATCCAGCGGATGACGACCATCACGAGGGCCACGTCCGCACGCTGCACGGGAGCGGCGAAACGCTCGACGGAGTGCTCGTGGTGGGCAGCGAGCCAGATCAGCTCCGAGAGTCCGAACGTACGCTCCAGCCTCGCCTTGGCATACTGGTCCACTTCTCCGCCGATCAGCACCACCGCACGACCGCGGAGCAGCTGGGCGACCTCTCGTACCTCGGGATTCTGTTGTCCTTGCGGAGCCTCCGATTCGGCCTGCCGCTGCTCCTGCGTGCGGACGAAGTCATCGATCGCTCGGAGAACTTGCTGAAAGCACTCCGGAGGAGTCAGGTCGACGGGCAAGTGATCGAGATGCGGCATCAACGTCTCCCGCAACTGAACATGGCTGGGGGGAAGCTTCTCCGTTCCGGTGAGTTCCTCGACGCCTCGGAAGACCGCCTCCCACGCATCGGGATCGGAGAGAGAGAGTTTGAGTTCGTGCTGGATCTTGTGGAACAGCTTGGCCAGTCGTCGAGGAGCGTCCAGCTTCCGACGGGACGCCTTGATCTGCTCGACCCACTCGGGGAACTTCGTGGGATCAGCTGGATCGTCGATTTTCATGTGCCGGTTGATAAAGATCGACTGCTCTTTCGCGGTCTGGAAGAGCCAGCGATAGACGCTGACCTGGCGATCGTCTTCGATCGGGCTGGCTACCGCTCGCATGGCGGACTGGATCGCGGCCAACACGTGCAGTGCCTGCGATAACTCCACGCTGGATCGGGCCGGTTCCGTGGTGCGGCGGGGATCCTTGACGACTGCTTCCACGTAGCCGATCCCCTCGATGACTGCCGCATACGCCTCGGAAAGCAGCGGAGCGCCGTACAGTCCGGGCAGGTCCGCCTGCATCCGTTGGCCGATCAGCAGTAGGGCCTCGATCTGGATTGGAGAAGCGACCGCAGTCGACGGGATCGTCGTGGAACGGACCGGGGCTGGACTGGAATCGGGTTGGCCAAAGGTCAGCCGCTTGGTCGCTTCATCCGGCGAGAGATAATCCGGGGTGGCTCCGTTGGTGGCCGGATGGGCCTTGCGAGACGGTGCGGTCACGCGACCCCGCAGCAAGGCCGTCGCCAGTTTGCGACTGAACAGCGACTCGACCACCTCGACCGCCTGGTCCTCGGCGTCACCATCGAGCGAACCGTCCTTCGCAGCGTCGATCAAGAACAGGATCGCTCGCATTCCCTTCAGATTCTCAACATCCTCCAGGACACCACGCCGCTCCGCGTGATCGCCCAACTTGAGCTGCAAGTTCGAAGCCCAGGTGCAGAGTTCGTTGACCTCCGCATGGATGTTCGATTCGCCTTTGACCACCTGCAAACCCTGGACTCGCTGCAAAACTTCCGTCACTTCTAAGACCACAGCCGCGTCCCGATCGCGGGACGCCCGTAACTCGTTGCGTTTGCGATCGAGCGCTCGCTTCCAGTCAGGTAAGGTCAGCTCGGCGGTCGGGATCACCCCCGTGAACGAGGCGTACTCGTGGGTGAATCGGGAGCGACTCTCGCTCCACTCGATGTACCGCTCCGCCCAACGAGAGGGCAAAGGTAAACCCTGCTCCCGGAGGAGCGGCGTGGCGAGCGAGATCTCACTCGCCAGCGCGCTGGACTGGATCCGGAGCTGCTCCAGCTGCCTGGCGATTTCTTCGCACAGCAGTTCATCGGGGCTGAGTTGATCGGAGGTGATGTTGGCTGACATGATGTTGCAAATCCTCGGGGCCCCGAGTGGACCAAGGTGCGAAGCGACTCCGAATTAAGAGGTCGCCCATAAAAGTAGTCCGCCCAGTAGTGTACCACCCAGAGCTGCGACTCCCCACCGAGAGCGCCAGGCCATCAGCATCTCGACGAACAAGAGAGCAATCACACCACCGATCAAGGGGCGGGCGTAGGTGGTCTGTCCGGTCGCTTGCGACGCAGTCTCACGAGAGATCTCTCGGATATCCGTCACCCAATCGAACGCGGTCCCGGCTAGCAGGCCCCGGCGGAGTGACTCGGGAGTCAAGCTGCGCGGGTCGCTCTCGGAAGGGTCAGGATTCACGGCGAACGACCGCCTGCGATTGACCGGCGGACCAGCGGATAACTGATAGACGCCCGCGATCCCGGTCTCCGGCCAAAGCAGTGCCGTCTCCTCGTCTGTGGTCTCCACATGAGCATCGACGGCCTTGGCACTGGGCAGTACAACTGTCCCGGTGACAGGTTGTGGGAACACCTCGCGGATCGGTGTGCCCACCAAGACTGGGTCCGATCGCAAACGGCCCTCCAACGAATACTGCAACAGGCGATTCGCCAGCGGCACATAGCTCGGCCACAACACCCAGTGACCCCAACTGTCGTTGAGCGAGGTCGTGACGAGGACCGCCCGCCCGCGTCCAATGCTCCGCTCCAGGATCGCTGGATCGCCGGTCGAGAAGGGGAGGATCACCTGCCAGTTTCCCTCGGGGCGCAGCTGAATTCGCGCATAGCGCGAGACGGGGGCAGTGGCCAAGCCCGCATCGGGGCGGCCCCGGAACGGAGCGAGGACCGGATGGTCGAGATCGCGCGTTTCGAACGTCACGGGTTCGCTCGTGTGGTCGGAGAACTCCAGGAGTTCCACCGGCAACAGTGCCGCCCCGAACGTGCGCTGGAATGCCTCGC
>JAYSUV010000395.1:0-11936 GCA_043718945.1 Planctomycetota bacterium | reverse complement strand
TCCGGAGCGCAAGCCGAAGGGGAGGCCGACCTCACCCCGATTCTTGACATGGTCTTCCAGTTGATCACCTTCTTCATGCTGGTGATGAACTTCAAGGCGGCGGCGTTTGACATGACCCTCAAGCTGCCGGTTGTGGGGTCGGCGATGCCGATTGACACGAAGGGGCAGGAGGAGTTGTTGATCCTGAACCTCTCCCCCACGGGCGATCTGACCGTGTATGGGGAAAAGGTCGACCTGGTCCGCTACATCGCCGAAGAGGCCCGAGTCAGCCGAATGGCGGCCAAGGGCAAAGGAATGGACCTGAAGGACGGCGATGAGCTGCCGACAATGATCGTGATTCGCTCGGACGAATCGTCGCGGTTCAAGGATCTATACCACGTCATCAAATCGTGCCAGGAGCACGGCTACCGTAAGTTCGCCCTTAAAGCCAAGCAATCGGAGTAGATCCCATGAAACGTCGTCACGGGAAATCCAGCGAAGTGAAGCTCAACCTGGCCGCCATGCTCGACATGGCGTTTCAGCTGCTGGCGTTCTTCGTGTTGACGTTTAAGCCGGACCCGGTGGAGGGTCAGATCATGCTGCGATTGCCGCCTCCCGAGGCGGTGATGGACCCCCAAGCGAAAGCGAAGGCGGGCCAGGACAAGAACAACACGAACCCCGTGGAAGGGATCGAGTCGCTGATCATCACGATCGCCTCGAATGGCAGCGGCAGCATTGAGACGATTCTGGTGGGCGACGGCGAAGTCGGAAGGGATGTCCGAGTTTTGGACATGAAGCTGAAGAATCTGCTCAAGGATCCCGATTTGCTGTTCAAGCAGGTGATTCTGCAAGTCGGCTCCAAGCTGCGCTATGATGAATTGATGAAGGTGATCGATGTCTGCACCAAGCAAAAACTCCCCGATGGTTCCCAGCTGAGCAAGCTCAGCTTCGTGGAACTTCCGGAAGGAGCGGCAGGAGCGCCGTAACATGCCACCCACTCCGAGTGGATCGACTGGTTTTTTCAGCACCCGCGAGCTGTTGCGGCTGAGCTCGGCGATTTTCTTGCTCGGCATTGTGGGCCTGAGCTTTTTACCGGGGTTGAATTCCTCCTCTTCAGGGATGATGGCCTCGAATCTGGCGGCAGAGGACTCCGTCAAAATGTTTGCAGGGAATCCGAAAAGCCCTTGGACAGAACGAGTCGTCAAGCATCCCGGCCATACAGACAAACAGGAGATCGACGCCCTCAAGGCCGAGTTGCAGGCGGTCTCCGACCTGACTCCGTTGGACGAAAAGGGAATGCCCGCCTACTGGAGGATGGTGAAGTGGGCCTACGCGGTTCCTGGGGAGGAGCTTCAGAAACAAGCCCGGACTGATATTCCGATTTCCGATCTGTTCCAGACACCAAATCAACACCGGGGAACTCTGGTCGATGTGAAACTGGATGTGCTGAGGATATTGCAACTTGACGCACTGGAGAATTCGGCAAACGTGACTCGCGTCTACGAGGCGTGGGGCGTTTCTGAAGAATCGCAGAAGTTCCCCTATTGCATGGCGTTCATCGATCTTTCGCCGGACGTGATGGTTGGAGCGAACACCGCACAGGAGGCCCGATTTGTGGGATTCTTCCTCAAAAACATCGCATATGAGGATGCGTTGGGGGCCAAACGGTCAGCTCCCTTGCTCATCGGGCGCATGATCGTGGAACGCCCTGAAGATCAGCCCGGAGCGCCGTAACATGCCACCCACTCCCCGTGGATCGACTGGTTTTTTCAGCACCCGCGAGCTGTTGCGGCTGAGCTCGGCGATCTTCTTGCTCGGCATTGTGGGCCTGCTGTATGTGCAGACGAAGAAGTCGTCTTCATGGAGAACGATTGCCTCCGAACAGGCTGCGGAGGAAGCGGCTGCGAAGCCGGTGGTTCCGCTGGGCACTCCGTGGAAGGAACTTGTCTTCCTGCCGCCGAGCGTCGAAAACAAGGCGGAGAACTTCGCTCTACACACGGATGAGGAGGAGATCGATGCCCTCCAGGAAGAGATGCAGGCGATTGGGGACATGACGCCGCTGGCGGCCGAGGAGATGCCCGCTTACTGGCGGATGGTGAAGTGGGCCTACTCGAAACCGGGTGATGAGCTGCGAAAGCTGGCCCGCACGGATTTGCAGTTTACCCATCTGTTTCAGGACCCGGACAAGTACCGCGGAGCACTGGTCAATGTGAAGTTGCATGTGCGACTGATGCGGCAGAATGAGGCTGCGGAGAACTCGGCGCAAGTGACGCGTGTCTATGAGGCGTGGGGACCGTCCGAGGAGTCGCAGACATTCCCGTACTGTGTGGTGTTTGTCGACGTTCCACCGGGGATTGAGATCAAGGGGTCTTGCTTCCTGGACGCCCGCTTTGTGGGGTTCTTCCATAAGAAGATGTGGTACATGGACGCGATGGGAGTCGAGCGGACCGCCCCGCTGCTGATTGGACGCATGCTCTATGACGAGGCAGCTGCCAAGCAAAACCAACCGGATGAGGGGCTGAACGTCCGCTGGATCATTGGGATTGTGGTCTCGCTGGTGGGGTTGGTCCTGCTGGTGCAGTGGTGGGCGCGCGTGAAGCCCCCGACCCAGCGCATGCCGATGATTGATGAGGCCACCGTGGATTCGTTCTTGGAAGACATTGAGGCGGGCCATCCTCCGAGACCACCGCAAAACCACACGGATTCCAGACGTACGGATTGACTTCACCGCATTTACAGGTGACAATTCAGTGATCATAAGGTTCATCACCAGCGTTCTGCTTGGAGATTATTCGGATGTCCGCACCCGCTTCATCAGCATCCAGTCCTGTCGCCAACACGTTCCTCGAATCCACCAAAGAATGGGCCAAGGTCCAGGCCAAGTGGTGGGGCATGGCGATTCTGTTCCATGTCCTCGCGTTAGGGGCTGTGGGGCTGTTGGCAGGCACCATCGCCGTGGTCACGAACATCGGGGAAGTGCCGCTGTTTGAATCGGTGATGGACACGGCGATTCCGGAGTCCGACCTGACTCAGTTTGAGATCAAGGACACTCCGCTGGAAGTCACGGAGTTGACGACCGAATCGCTAATGATGACCGAGGCCCCGGTGGTCTCCCAGGATGCTCAGTTCAACGACAACTCGTCCGAGTTTTCGGAGTCAGGCGGCGGGATTGCGACGGCTTCGGAGAATGACTTCGGCGGGCTGGGCGGATTCTCAGTGGCTGAAGGGCCAGGAGCTGCCGGTGATGGCGGGATCGGCTATGGCAAGGGGACTGGCAAGAACGCCGGTCGAGGCGGCGCGGGCGAAGGGTTCGGCGGACGCGGTTCTGGCTCGCGGGAAGCAATGGTCGGAACCGGCGGCACCAAGGGAACCGAGCGGGCCGTGGGCGGTGGATTGAACTGGCTGGCCCGGCATCAGAACCCAGACGGCTCGTGGAGCTTTAACCACGACCCGAAGGGCTGCAAAGACACCAGCTGCACCTGTTCCGGAGAAAGTACCTCGAATGCCGGGGCAACGGCGTTTGCCCTGCTGCCGTTCTTGGCAGCTGGCCAGACTCATAAATCAAAGGGACCGTACCAGAAGACGATTGCGGATGGGATCGAGTATATGGGACGGACGGCCAAGCCGGATGGCAACCTGCAAGCGGGTTCGCCGTCGATGTATGCCCAAGGGGTCGCGACGATCGTTCTGTGCGAAGCGTACGGGATGTCTAAGGATGCACGTTTGAAGGTGCCCGCTCAAAAAGCCATCGAGTTCATCTGCCGGGCACAGCACCCTGAACTGGGCGGTTGGCACTACTACCAGCCCGGGAGCCCCGTAACCCCCGGGGATCTGTCGGTGGTGGGTTGGCAGTTGATGGCTCTGAAGAGTGCGAAGATGTCTGGCCTGGAAGTACCTGATGTGGTGCTGGAAAAGGCGTCGAAGTACCTGAAGTCCGTGTCGAAGGGGGAAAAGGGCGGGCTGAGTTCCTACATGGTGGATTCGGGTCCAGCCCCGGCAATGACAGCGGTGGGCCTGCTCAGCAAGCAGTTTCTGGGTGCGAAGCGCAGCGACCCCGCGATGGCGGAAGGGATGAAATACATGATGGCCAACATGCCCGGCGCGGGTGCCCGGAACTCATACTACTTCTATTACGCGACCCAAGTGATGCACAACCTGCCCGGTCCCGAGTGGGACGAGTGGAACCGAGCCACGCGGAAATACCTGATCCAGACCCAAGAGAAGAAGGGGTGTGCTGCGGGCAGCTGGAACCCGGAACTGCCGACGAAGGACGCGTGGGCCGACCAGGGGGGGCGTCTGCTGATTACCTCGGTGAACACGCTGAATCTGGAGGTCTACTACCGGTTCCTGCCGCTGTACAAACTCGACAAGACGGGTGAGAAGGAAGTCGACATGCCGAAGCCCACGTTCGACATCAAGGAAAAGTAAGCCGACAGTGGGTGGATTCCCAATCGGTCGAGTTCTGGAATTGAATGGCCGCAAGAAACTCAAGAAACGCAAAAGGAAGAGGCTCCCCTTTTTGCGTTTCTTGAGTTTCTTACGGCCACTACTCCACGATGAGTTGCCTGAACCGGGCTATGTGTTCGTGCGGTGGCGGGAACGCGATTCGTCGAGGGACACAGGCGATGACGCTCCCATTTTCAAAATGAAATGACCACAATGCAGATATCCCCACTGAAGTGATTTCGCGGTGAAGAGGAACTGCCGATGAGTCGTTGTTTCCGAACGCTTGTGTGTTCAGCGCTGGTGCTGGCCTGCTCCCTCCCGCTTTCTGCTGCGGATCTCACGGTGGAGTATGTCGAGGGGCTGCGGGCGCAGGGCCTAGGCGACATGGGGATGTATTACCTCCAACAGCTGGAGGCAGAGAAAAAGATCCCGGCTAGCTTGACCGAGACGTTCGATCTGGAACTCGCCCGCTGTATGCAAGTGGCCGCCCAGCGTTCGGAGAACAGCGACGAAGCGGCCCAGCTGCGAGTGGCCACCCGCACCCAGCTCGACAAGTTCCTGACGGAGCATTCGACCCACGCGGATGCGGCGCAGGCGTTCGACACCTACGGAGTGCTGTCGCTCTCGATCGGGAATGCCAGCCTGAAAGAAGCGTTCCCGGTCAAAGACCCGGTTCGCAAAGAGCAGTTGTTGGCACTGGCGAAGACCGCCTTTGAAGAGTCGCGTCCTCGCTTTACCGAAGCGGAAAAGATGTACAAGGTTCGCTTCGATGCCCTGACCCAGGCGGCTGACGGTGAAGGGGATCTCAATAATGCCAAGGTCCGCATGTCGAAGCAGCGCCAAGCCGACCAGCTGTTCGCTGCCGAAGACGATTGGTTGACCGCTCGGTTCAATCTGGCGATGGTCGATTACTACATCGCCCAGACCTTATCCGATCCGAAGCACAAGGAGTTGATCCCGACATTGCTGAAAGCGGAACTGTCCCTCGACGCGATCTGGCAGGGATATCGCGGGAAGCTCCCTGGGGTACGTGCTCATTACTGGACCGGGCGCGTCAACGAGCAGATGGGCCAGATCAGTGAAGCGAAGGAGAAGAAGAAGCGGATCGAGAAAGCCCTCGATATCTATGACGAGGTGACCGCGAATGAACCGGATACGGACCGGAAGGTGTCCGAGTCGATGATGAACTTCTTCGGCGAGAATTTCCTGCGGCGCATGCAGTTACTGAGTGAGATCAACCAGCGCGACATCCTGTTCGAAGAAGCCAACCCCTGGCTCAAGGACAACATCGGTCGCAAGACAGACGCTTACTACGGAGTCGTGGTCGAAGTGGCGAAAGCCTATATCGCGGAATCCGAGGGACTGGCTCCCGCTGAAAAAGCCAAGATGATGTCTCCGGTCGTGCGCGAGCTGCGCGACATCATGAAGGTCACCAGTTCCTACCAGAACGACGTCATCATGCTCTACCGCCTGCACGCCAAGGCGGCGGGCGAAGAGACGATGGAAGCCAAGACCTTCGACGAGGCGATGGCTCTGGCCGATGCGGCAATGGATAACGGGGAACACGCCGCCGCCGTCGAATCTCTGGAGCGCGCGATCGTGCTGCAGGACCAGGAGAAAGACAAGAACCGCCTGCAACTGGTGCAATATCAGCTGGCCTTGGCCAAGTATCAGTCCGGCGATATTGCGGGATCGTTCGCGATCGCGGACAAGTTCGCTCGGGCGGAACCGGAATCCAAGTACGCCCCCGCAGCGGCGGCGCTGGGGATCAATGGCGCACTGGCCCTCTTCTCCTCGACCCAAGACCGGGCGGCCGCGGAGCAGCAGTTGAACGGAATCGTGGACTACACCATCAAGACGTGGCCCAACCGGACCGAATCGGATGATGCCCGCATTGCCCTCGGACGTGTCAAGATGTTTAAGGGAGATCTCGCCGGAGCGATCGCGGTCTTTGAAAAGCTGAACCCCGCCTCGGATCGATTTCCCCAGGCCCAGAACCTCTCGGCTCAAAACCACCGCCGCCTGTACCTGATGGCTAAGCAGGCCAACAAGCTGGATGATGCGACCAAAGCCCATCTGCCGCAAGCGATCGAACTTTTCGAGAAGGCGCTGGCCAATGCCGGGAAATCACTCAAACCGGAAGATGCCGTGGTCGCGGCGGAATGCCGGTTGAATCTCGGTGAGATCTATATCGATGCGGGCGAGACCGCCAAAGCAGTCGCCATCGTGGCCCCCGTCGAGTCCAAGATTATCGAGTCGAATCCGCAAGCACTCGATTCGGTCCAGGTGAGGACGCTGATCCTGGCGGGCCGAGGACACCTGACCCTGAAAGACTTCGTCGGAGCCCTGCCCTGCGGTCAGTTGCTGCTCAGCAAAGGCCCAGATATCCCCCAGGTCAGTTTTGTCCTCGTGGGCGTGTGTGGGATGTTGCGGGATGTCTACAAAGTGGACCAAGTCCAGGTCATGGAAATCACGAACAAGGGGGGAGCGGACCAGGCCGTTCTGGTTGCTGCCCAAGCCAAAGCGGATACCTCGAAGCAAGTGCTAGTGGACTTTCTCACAAAGCTCCTGACTCGGGAAAAACTGCGATTGCCGGAACTGGTCGTGATTGGAGACTCCGCTGCGGACGTGGGACAAAATGATCTCGCCAAGGCGACCTACCAGCGAGTGCTCGACGTGGGCCAGACGATCCCGAAAAAGACTCCCGCAGAGCAGGCCGCCATCACCCGCGTGCAGTCGGCGCTCATTGGCTTGCTGCGCGCGGATCGGCAGTTTACGGAGGCACTGACCCAGGTGGATGCTCTCATTAAGACTCAGCCCAACGCCCTTGATCCGCTCATTGAGCGGGCACGTATCTTGCAAGGAATGGCGGAAGATGATGCCTCCAAGTGGAAAGCCGCGACCGACGAATGGGCCAAGCTGAAGGCCCTCTACACGCGTGCCCCGAAGAAGCCCGCGTCCTTCAATGAGATGGTGTACAACACAGCTGCTTGTCTCCACGGTCAGGCGCGCAACGCCGCCGATAGCAAGTCCGCTGATGAGTACAAGAAGCAGGCGAGAGGGCTGCTCAAGACAACGCTCGCCACCAATCCGGAACTCAAGGGTTCCGACGGCATCGCCCAACCCGAGATGGTGGCGAAGTTCAACGCACTGTTTGATGAGTTGCAATAAGCCGGGCCGGGAGGAAGATTCCTGGTACGCCATCGCCCGCTGAGTATTCTCCCAAGACTTCCGAAGGAGTGTGGTCGCCATCCTACGCAGAAACCTCTGGGATTCTCGCCTCGTGGGGCCTTGAGGAAAGTCTGCGGTCCGATTTCCCAGGGCTGCGCCCTGGGCTTTCGAGTCAGGCCCCGTGGGGGCCGAAGAGCGAAACCTGCATACGATCGCGACCACACTCCTTCGGGAGTCTGCTGCGGTGCGACGAGCAGTCCTTCGTTTCAGCGTTTCAGATTGTTGACATCGCACTGTCGTAAACGTTTTCACTTTGAATCGCATTCGTTTTCCGTCCTCCGGTGTCCGTCCTCACCGGGTTCTGGTTGTAACGATGGGACCGTCTCATATCTCATTAAACTCCTTGCCTTTGCATCATGCGGCACAGCTGGAAGAACCGCACGATACGCTTCAATCGGATAAAATCGTGACACCCTGCATGCGGCTTGCCTTCCCCAGAGCGGGGTCACAGCAGGATCCCCAGTCATCCGTATCGGACCGCTCCCGGATCAGGGGAGCGAAGCACTCTTCGATACGGTTTCAAGTCTCCTGTTTTCAGAATGAAGGAATCTCCCCTGTTTCAACAACTCTTGAATGATGAAGCGGGCTTCATCATCAAGCGTAGAACTCGTTCTCGTCGCCACGCTGCTGGTGATCGGCTTGATTGTCGGTCTCAGCGAAGTGCAGCACGCGATCGTCTCTGAACTGAACGATGTCGCCGATGCGATCGGTGAACTCAACCAGTGCTACAGCTACAGCGGCTTCCACAAGCGTGACTTCGGCGGCGGCGTTCACGCCGTCACCTACGGTTCAGATTTTGAAGATCAGCGCGATGACTGCGACAACAACCAGTGCCAGATCGCGTGCGATGCTCCTGCGAACGAAACTCGTAAGCGGTTCTAATTCGACGCAGTTCACACTGCTCTAAAGATCGCCGAGGGGCTGGGTTCTGCGGCCCCGGCCCCTCGCGGCATTTCCGGTTCATGCTCAGCCCGGTTCGAGCGAGCGAATGATCCGTAGCGACTCTTTCAGGCGAGCCGCCACCCGCTCGGGATGCTCCGCTCCGCAAATCTCGCTGCTGACGGCGATTCGCCTCGCCCCGGCACCCAGCACTTGAACCATGTTATCAAGACCAATCCCGCCAATCGCGAACGCCGGAAGTGTGATACTGCGAGCGACCTGACTCACATATTCCAACCCAGCAAACTGTTCAAAACTCTTCGTCCGCGAAGTAAACACCGGCCCGACTCCCACGTAATCGGCCCCGTCGAGAACGGCCTGCCCGGCCTGCTCCATCGCATGCGTCGAGACACCGACCAGCTTTTGGCCCCCGATGATCTGACGCACCTCGTGTGCAGTCAGATCGCCCTGCCCCACATGCACCCCGTCCGCATCGGCCAGGCACGCCAGATCGGGACGGTCGTTGACGATGAAGAGCGCCCCTGCTTCGGCTGTCCACTGACGAATCCACTTGGCCAGTTCCAGAAACCGCCGGTCCGGCATCTCCTTCTCTCGCAGTTGCACCGCATCGACGCCACCACGCAGTGCCGCCTTGACGACCGGTCCCGCCCCCTGCGGACAGAGACTGTCCGTCACGAGGAGATACAGGTGGCAGTCCCGCAATCGCCTAATCGCTCCCTGAGTCGCGCTCAGTCCCTTCTCAATCGTATAGAAGCGATACCGCAGCGCTCCAATCCCCGAGGCGGCGACGGCATCGATGGTCTTGCCGTACTCTTCGAGGGTGCGGAGTGCCTCTTGCACCCGTTTGATACTGGCGAGTGCGACCGACCAAACGGTGGGACGAGCCATCTCAAATGCGGTGTGAATGGACGTGCCCACGTCATGCTCTGTATCGCGAGCCTGCACCGCTTCGTCGAGGTGTAGTCGCGACAACAGCGGGACCAGTGCGTGCCGCGTCTCCTTGATCTGCCGCGACAGATGAGCATCATTGAGGATCATCCGCGCGTAGTCCTCGACCACGCGGAGGCCCTCCCGACAACGATTCGCCGAGGCATCCAGGATGCGAGCCACTGCCATCGATTCGCTTCGCAACACGGGAGCAGCTCGCAGTTGAATGTCGGACGCCAGCGGGGTCGTCACCTCGGTGATCGGCAGTTGGAGCTTGGCTCGCAGCGCCCAAACATCAATGCTCATTTGCTCCAGCAGATTCCGAAATGAGTCGACCTCCAGCCCGGCTAGCAGCAGATGCTCGGTGCGAATTTCGGCGGCCATCCCCTCGTGGGCAATTATCAACCGGGCGCTCTGCAGGTATTCTCGCAGCGGCCAAACCGGAAACTCGGCGTCCTCCAAGACCACTGTCGTATTCAGCATCAACTCCGCCGTGACCCCGGCCTGAGTCAACAGATCATGGGCCCGGCTCTCATCCGCCCACAGAGCTTCGAGAACGTCGAAAGCCGAGCAAGACTCCTGAGCCACCAAGCGATCAATGACCCGCTGGGCACCGGGAGACAGTAAAGAGGTCGACATTGTCGTATCAGTCCCGCGTGGGAGAGGCTTCCAGCCTGTCATGCTTTCTGGCAACCCTAACAGGCTGGAAGCCTCTCCCACAGCTTGTATTCCCACCTCAAGTGGCCGCTCGGGGACTCGAACCCCGACACCTTTCGGCACCAGATCCTAAGTCGAATAGCGGATTCATCTGTGAGGATGTTCCTTCAACCACTTACGGTGAGCCTCAGAACGTGGTCGCACCGAATTTGCCCAAAATCGACAATAGCTGAGACGTATCTTGCGTGCAACTGGACAAACAGGAAAGGACTCCGAACCAAATTTCATCATCGTTTTCTTCGCAGTCGGATGTCATCTTGAGGACTGCATGGTACGCTCCGAAGAACAGCCAAGAGCCTGACCCGTGCCGATTGCCGCAGAACTCTCTGAGTATACAAATGAAGCTGTATTCACAGCCAAGTTTCTGATTCCACGGCTTCACCGCCTTGGATTCTCTGTTGTTGTGAACTACCACGGCACAAGGGAGTTTGGCAAAGACCTGATCTTTGCCGAAATCGACAGTTTCGGACACATCGTTTACCACGGACCGCAAGCTAGAGCAGATTCGCTGCGTCAAATCCGAGCGATTGTTTGTGGTGGACGCCGGACGCTCGCCGGGGGGGAGCGGACCTGCTACCGTTTCGGCTCGTCCCGTCTCGTCACTCTCCCCCGGTGATTGTCGATGCTTGCTGAAGGAACCGCAGCTCAGGCTTTAGACTCGCTGGCGGTCCTGCGCCGTAATCTGTCGACGGTGATTCGGGGGCGACCAGAGTCGCTCGATATTCTGATCATCGCCCTATTGGCGAATGGGTCAGTGTTGATGGAGGACGTACCGGGGGTCGGCAAGACGACGCTGGCCAAGGCGCTGGCCCGGTCACTGGCGGCGGACTTTGGACGGATTCAGTTCACCCCGGATTTGCTGCCGTCGGACATCCTGGGGGCGTCGATCTACAACCCGCGCGATGGGTCGTTCACGTTTCGCAAGGGGCCGATCTTTTGCAGCGTACTTCTGGCCGACGAGATCAACCGCGCCAGCCCGCGCACGCAGTCGTCGTTGCTCGAAGCGATGAGCGAGGGGCAGGCCACGATCGATGGCGTGCGGTATCCACTCCCCGCACCGTTCTTGGTCTTGGCCACCCAGAACCCGGTCGACTTCCAGGGGACCTACCCGCTCCCCGAGGCCCAGCTCGACCGGTTCCTGATCCAGATGAGCCTCGGTTATCCCGACCGCGAGATGGAGGTCGAGATCCTGTACGATCAGGCGGTCGAAGTCCCCATCGACCACATTCGACCAGTGCTGACCCTCGATCAAGTCCGCGACCTGCAAGCCAAAGTCCGCGAGGTGAAAGTCGAACGCACGGTCGCCGAGTACGCGGTCGATCTGGTCCGGCACACACGGCAGCATGCGCACCTGAAACTCGGCGTCAGTCCGCGCGGGACGCTGATGCTGTTCCGGGCGGCGCAGGCGGCTGCATTCATGGCGGGGCGGGACTATGTGATTCCGGACGATGTGCAGCGGGTGGCGGCGCCCGTGCTGGCCCACCGAACGGTGCTGACCTCGAAGGCGAAGTTCGGTTCGATGTCGAAGGAGCAAGTGATCCGGGAGATCCTCGCGGAGATCCGGGTGCCGGTGTGATTTTGGCGGGTGGCAAGTGGCTGATGGCAAATGGCCAGAGGGAGACAGATGATGACGCAAAGGAAGCCAATGTTCAGCAGATCGACCGTCGCGTGGGCTTTAGCCCACGCGGGAGTGAACTCCGCTTGGACGCGTGGGCTAAAGCCCACGCTACGGGTTT
>JAYSUV010000394.1:0-1515 GCA_043718945.1 Planctomycetota bacterium | reverse complement strand
AAAGGACGTTCTTTCGCGGAGCGAAAGACGACACACTTTGACGAACCTGGCACTACCCTCGCAGGTCGTCCGCTCGGTCCACATCGATCGACAAGTGGTTGTTGTAGAAGTTCAGGGCAATCGCCAGAGCCACAGCTGCCTCAGCTGCGGCCAGGACAATCACAAACATGGAGGATATCTGACCATCCAGGCCCAAGGGAGTGAACCGCGACAGGGCCACGAAGTTGACGTTGGCTCCGTTGAGGACCAGTTCGACGCCCATCAGCACGCCAATGGCGTTCCGCTTCGTCGCCATGCAGACGACTCCGCATACGAACAGCACCGCTCCGACGAAGAGGTAGGCGTTCAGTCCAACCGGTTCCATGACTCCCCCTTCACACCACAAACTTGAATGATCGAATCAGGCGGATCGCCCGGTTCCTGACAACCCAGTCCCCGGCTCGCTGACCACGGTCCGCCGCTTGGCCCGAGCGAGGTATGACGCCCCCACCAGCACCACCAGCAGATGCACCGACACGATCTCGAATGGCAACAGGTAACCCGGCCGCACGATGCCCGCTCGACCATCACGCAGTGATTCCGTCCGCAGACCTGACAAGGCTCCACCAATCCGGCGAACCGTGCTACCTTCCCCCTGCTGGTTGTAGCCGGGTGTCTGCACCGTGGCGGTCCCGAACTCAGCGGCCAGTTTCTTAGAGTTACCCGTCCAGTCGACCCCAGAGAACGCCGCCACCAGCATCGCGAAGACCGCGCCGCCCACAGCCAGCGAGAGGACCACTTCCGCCGGGTTGGTTTTCAGATTCACGTACGGCCCCTGCGCCGTCAGCATCACCCCGAAGATCAGCAGCACCACGGTGCCGCCGACATAGATCAACAGTTGGGTGGCCCCGACGAAGTCGGCGTTGAGCAGAAAAAATAGCCCGGCCACGGAACTCAGCGAGATGATGAGCCAGAAGGCCATGCGCACGACGTTCTGCGAAAGCACCACAGCGAGCGCTCCCCCGCAGGCGGCCAAGGCGAAGATGGCGAAGACGATCTCGTTCATGTTAGAGGTCTCCTCGCAAGGTCACTTCGCGAACGGCGGGCTCTTGACCCGGCGCGGGCTCGACTGATGAATGGTCAGCGGGGCCATGCGTATGTTGACCGGGGCCATGCCCATGGGAATGATCGTGATCATCCGCCGGAGTCGCGGGCACCTTGGCTCGTGGCAACACGGGCACCCGGTTTCCAATCGAACTCACCGGCAACATCGTCGGACGACCCAAGACCGTCAGCCAGACCAGCGGGTACATCACCGAACCAATGAACAGGAAGCAGCTGATCGGCACGAGGTACTTCAGGCAGGTCTCCATGACTTGGTCAATTCGCAGCCGAGGCAAAGTCCAGCGCACCCAGATCTGCACAACGACCAGCAGGCCCGACTTGGTGAGCAACACCAGCAGCCCCAGCACGCGACCGGGATAGCCGCCCAGGATCGTGCTAAGTGCCGAGTCGATTGGAGCAATCCCGGTCCAC
>JAYSUV010000393.1:0-11991 GCA_043718945.1 Planctomycetota bacterium | reverse complement strand
CGCAAGAGCGATGACCGAGGCGGTGGCGACTTTCGCGAGGCCACGTTCGAGACCGATCCCGAGGCCCTCGTCGGTCGCTGGGCGGGAGATCATGTCGTCCTTGTGGGCGACTATGACTCCAGTGGTCTGTATCAGAAGTCGAAGCGTTTCCGAAACCTCAGCCATGAACTGGCCGAAGTTTGGGATCGGTTCATTTCCATTCCCGAACAGAAACTGACGCCGTACGACGCCTGCAGCTGCCGACCGCCAGTGAAACGATCGTCAGGTACAGCAATCCACTGATCGTCGGGGCGTTCGCGGGAGTCAGCGTAAACCACGCCTCGATCCCCGGCGAAAACCTGCTCACTCCCCACAATGCCGTCGCCCCAGGGACCAGATACGCGACCAGCGGGCCGAAGTTGTCGTTGGAGACACTCTGCATACGGGAGGCAGCGTACCACAAGATTGGTATCGATGCCGAATCCGAATTCTTGCGATGACTCTCTGTTCGCAAATCTGTCTCGCAAGCTGATAACTCAGCCAAACACCGTGTCGATGGCCGACCGTTGCGAACTGGGGAGTAGATGCCGGTAGCGTTTCCGCATCTCATCGGTCTGGTGGCCGGTCCAGTCATCGATCATCCGTTGGTCGACGGCCCGGCTGGCACAGTTCGAGATGAACGAGTGCCGGAACACATGCCAGCCGCGAACGTTTTTCCACTGGCTTCCGGCCAACGTCCATTTGAGATGGTGATTGGACTCATCGACGGTGAGAGCTGATCCGTCGATCGAGAACACGTACACGCTCGATGATTCTGCGAGCCAAGCCGCAAGAGCCGCTTTAAGCTGTGACGACATTGGAACGCTCCGCGAAGTGCGTTTTCCTTTGGACCGCTTTCGCTCTCGGATCGTCAGCGTACCCGCCTCGAAGTCGATGTCCTACGTTTCCATGCGGATCAGTTCGCTCCGTCGAGCACCCGTATGGGCAGCTGTCAGCACCATCGGATAGATAAACGAGTGCCGAGCAGTCTTCTGCACATGCTCCAACACGACGGCCAACTCCTCGGGCGTGAAGAACAGGCAGTCCCACAAATCGGCTTGCTGGGCAGCGGTCAGCTTACCGCGAGCAATCCGTCGCTCGATCTCGGCCAGCGTCTGGAAGGGCGATTTCTCATCGATCTTCGGGTATCGCAGCCCCGGCTTGGGGAATGCTTGCTTCACATATCCCATCCGCGTGGCCCAGGTCCAGAGTGCCCCAAAGCTGACCAGTTCTTTCCGAATCGTGGTCGCACTGAGCGGCTTGCCTCTCCGGCCGGGACACTTGGATCGGGTATTGATGTAGTTTTGCAGAACTGCGAAGGTCAGCGATTCGACCCGGAAATTCTTGCCCAGCACCTGCTGAATGTGGTTCAGGTGAATCCTCAGCGTCAGCAGCGTATTGGCTTCCATCGAGCCGTTAGAAACAGATGCAAGGTATTCTTCGACGAGGGGGCTGAGGGTCTTTCCCGTCGGCAGGTCGACGACCGGTCGCGGAGCCAAATCGCCAATCAGCGAGTCTGCCACCTGAGTCGGGTCAGGCAACTGCCATTCCCCTCGCTCCAGCATCCCGATCCTCCGTTCCACCTTGGCCGCAATCGCCTCCGCCTCCCGCTGATCTGTGGGGGCGAGCAGTTTTTTGTACCGGGAACCGTTCAGCCGAAAGACCAACAGGAACCGCCGACCCTTTTTCTCTAACCACGCCATGATCCATCCTCCGCAAGAATTGTCATTCCAGCGGCAAGCGGCTCATCCCCAACGTAAACCCAATTCTGCCCCCCAATTTGCCCCCCAATCGACATCGCCAAAGAAAAAAGGACTCACGGCGATTTGCCGTAAGTCCTTTCGCCACTTGGAGTGCCCACGACAGGACTTGAACCTGTACGTCATTACTGACACTAGCTCCTGAAGCTAGCGCGTCTGCCAATTCCGCCACGTGGGCTGCACGTTTCACCAATCGGCTGGGCCGGGGGTGGGGCGGGAATGATATTGCGGGGCGGCGTGCGATTCAACCAACCAATTGAGATGAGACCGGGATTTTGAGTGGTAGGGTCGGATTCTCCAGCCGATTTAGCACAGGCCGTAGAGTTTCTACAGCCTCTCCAGCTTGACTTTGGTGAGGCATGTGGCGATTCTGATGGATCGGCGGACTTCGATGAGATGGACGCTCCTGCCTGTTGTTCACGAGTGTTGGCACGTCGGGCAAGCTCGACGGCTAGTAGGTCGTGATTTTCCCATCGGGTGGCCCGCGTGGACGCAATGTCTGAGACGGGTTGCCTCCTGCCTTGCTGGAAATCGATTCATGAGCCGGACTCCTCTCAAGCGTTGGATGCTGGGCCTTGTTCTGGGTGGCTGCCTGTGTGGAACTCCACAGGGCTTGCGAGCGGATGATGTCCCGGCAACCCCGGCAGCCACTCCTGCCGATGCGGCCGCTGTGCCCGCTGAGCCGGTGGCCCCTCCAGCGCCGACTCCCGAACAGAAGCTGGCCGAGCAGAAGGCCCAGGCCGAAGCCGCCCTTCAGCAGCGTGTCGCCGCTGAGCAGGCCACCGCAGCTGCCAGTACCAAGCTCACCGAGATTGAGCAACAACTCCTCAAGCTGAAACGCGAGATCGAGCAGGCCACGAAGACCCTCGCCGACACTGAGAAGGCCCTTGTCCCACAGACAGAAGCCCTCACCAAGGCCAACGAAGCCAAGGTCGCCGCTGACAAGGTCAATACCGATGCAGCGGTCGTTCTCGCCGATGCCCAGAAGAAGGCCGAAGCGGCCAAGGTCGCCGCCGATGCCGCCATGAAAGTGGCCACGGACGCGGATGCCTTGGTGAAGACCATGACCACGACGATCGCGACCGCGAAGCAGACGATGGCCACCGCGATGGCCAGCCTGCCCGTGATCGACCAGTCACTGGTCGCGGTCCGGACGGAAGTGGGGGCCGCTCAAGGGGCGTTGACGGGAGCCCGCGATGGCTGGCTGGGGAAGCAGCGGCTGGTCGAGTCGACGCTGCTGGAGATGGGGCAATGGGTGTCCTTCAATCGCGATGTGGCTCCGGTCTTCCACAAGCGCTGCATCGCCTGCCACAACGCCCGCATGGCCAAGGGGCGGCTGAATATGGAGTCCTTCGCCACTCTGATGAAGGGCGGCGAGTCGGGCCCCGCAGTGGAACCGGGTAAGGCGGACTGCAACCTGTGCAGCCAGATTGGGGATGGCTCGATGCCCAAGGACGCCGACCCGCTCGCCAAGGAGCAGATCGATGTCATTGCGAAGTGGATCGCGTTGGGAGCCCAACTCGATGCCGGGATTGACCCGAATGCTTCCCTCATCAAAATCATGCCCAAGCTCTCTCAGCCAGCCTCCCCGGAGACCTATCCGATGGCGGTGCCGGTCACAGCTGTGGCTCTGAATGCGGATGCGTCGCTGGTGGCGTCCTCGGGTTATCATGAAGTGCTGCTGTATAATCCGCAGGATGGGGTCATCATCCGGCGGATTACCAACGTCGCCGAACGAGTGCATGACATTGCCTTCACTCCCGATGGGCAGCGAATCGCCATTGCGAGTGGAACACCGGGTCAACTGGGCGAGGTGAAAGTCTTCAACGTCGCGGATGGGGCCTTGCTGGCCGATCTGGTGACGGTCGATGACGCGGTCTTCTCGGTGGCCTTCAGCCCCGATGGAACGCGATTGGCCTCCAGCGGAGCAGACCGCACGATCCGGGTGTTCGATGCCGCAACCTATGCCGAGCAACTGGTCATCGAAGACCATGCCGACTGGGTGATGGATGTGGCGTGGTCGCCCGACGGGACCAAGCTGGCCAGTGCCAGTCGGGACAAGACCGCGAAGGTGTTCGATGCCAAAACCGGCGATGCCCAGACGACCTTCAACACCCACGGCGATGTGGTCTACACCGTGGGCTGGCTGAGCGATAATGCTCAGGTGGTCACCGGCGGAGCCGACAATCGCCTGCGCGTCTGGAAGTCTGCGGACGCCGCCCAAGTCCGTGAGATCGGCGGCTTTGGTGGAGCGGTCTTCCGCTTGCAGGTGCTGCCCGACAACCGCGTCTTCAGTTGCTCGGCAGACAAGACAGCTCGACTCCATAACGCCAACGATGCCGCCCAGATCAAGCAGTTCGCAGGCCACGGCGACTGGGTCTACTCGCTGAGCTTCAGCCCGGCCAATCGCTTGGCCACCGGCAGCTACGACGGAGAAGTTCGCATCTGGAACACTGAGGATGGGGCGAGCTTGAAGAACTGGTACGCCGCACCAGGGTACGCGCCGCAGGTGGCGAAGTAGCAGGCGGGTGGCTGGTGTTCGAGGAGTTGCCACGCGTGTCAGGTCAGCGACCTTGAGCAGTTCGCGTTGATCGTTATTGGTTCATCGGAGCGGGAGCCAAAGCTTCACCCATTCCACCCCGGAGTCATTTGGCCTTCCGTCGCTGATACAACGCCAAGCCCCACCCCGACAGTCCAGCGTAGGGCCGGAACAGCCGCAGGTCGTACACGATCCCTCGGGTTGTCAGGGACTGAGGTGGCTGAAAAGACACATCCAGATTGTGGGTCAGTACCCACTCCGTGCCCTCGGTGGGAACCTGATCGCTGGCGACATTGTCGAGAGTCTTGCCCTGCAGGTCGGCATGCGGCAACAAGAACTTGAACATCAGCGGATGCCGAAATGAATTGTCGGTTCGCAGGTGAATGACCGGAGACGGTTCCTGAAACGGAATCGACTCCAGGAGCGGGAGATACCCGCCGCGCCCCAGTTCGGCCAGTCGCCGGATATGCTGGCCATTGCCCCACATGACTGCCACCAGACTCACCACAACCACCCACCTTGCTACCGCCCTCCGTTGCAACAGATCGGCCAGACCGACCGTCGCCGCCTGGATCAGAAAGAATACCGCGATCAAGAAGTACCGGGGGTAGACTTCCGCTCGCCGCAGGACCACGAGCAGACCCAGCGGCATTACCACGACGACCAGCACGTAAAAGATCCAGCGGTCATCGTTCGCCCGAGCCAGTACACGCAGTCCCTGCACAAACATCCCTAGTACCAGACCCGCAACCACCACAGCTGCTCCCCCCGCGAACGGACCGCCGCCCGTCAACGACAGCGTTTCCAGGACGACCTGCGAGAGCGGGTATTGGTCGCCGCCTCCATTGACGGCCTGACGCAGGTCGACCAGATACAGCACTACAAAGAACAACCCCGGCCAGAAGAAGTACCGCAGCAGCGTTGGCCACACTTGGTCCGTCGAGACTTGTCGTCGGAGTCGCAGGCAGATCCACACGGCCATCGCCCCGAAGCAGGTCAGGAAGATCGGCTGAGATAGGAACCCACAGCAGCACGCCAGTGGGAAGAGACCGCGAGCAATGCTCGCGATGCGCGACTCGCCCGGGGAAATGTCATTCCCCTTCTGCCGACAGGCTTCCAGAACCAGCAACTGGTGAAACGCCAAGGCTGCGAAGAACACGGCATACGCGTACCCCCGCGCCTCCGACGAGTAATGCACCATCAGATATGAGGTCGCCGTCAGGCCACTCGCCAGCCAACGGATCTGCTCCCCGGACGTGGAGTTCGCTGCCCCCAGGCTCCAGGCCACACGGACCGACGCAACGCCAAACACCACAGCCGGGAGTCGGAACCACATGGCGGGCTGATCCCGGAAGAGCCACACCACCAGCGTATTCAAATAATGGTTATTCTCTTCCCGCAGCTGATAGAACAAGCCTCCCGGCCATGTCAGCTTATGGGAAATGTCCCACGTCCAGACCTCATCGAGCCACAACTCGCCCCGACTGCAAGACAGTCGGAGCAGGGCGGCGACTCCCAGCAGGCTCGCCAGCAGAATCCACGTCATGCCGCGTGACGCCGGTGCAGCCACCGCACAGTGGGGTGATTCCACAGTCGATGAAGTGGGGGGGAGCGAAGTCTGAGCCAAGTCGCACACAGGACAGGTGTCAAAGGGATTTCCAGGACAGTGGAAGTGTAGATCGATCTCCGAGATACGACTACGGCGGATTGCTGCACATAAAATCTCCCCGGTATTCAACTCTCCCGAAGTGTGGTAGCCTGCTGAATGATGGAGAGGCGAGACCGGCACGAGCCGAGTGGCTCTGTGCGGGTTCGCGGCGACTGGTCAGGACGAACGATGGAAGCGACAGCTCTGGATGATCAGACGGTTCCCGGTCCGAAGCGGCTCGCGCGGGGGCAGCGGCGGGTGCTGGGGGTGCTGCTGGAGAAGGCGTTCACGACGCCCGATGTGTATCCCTTGACCGTCAAGGCGTGTACTTCTGGCTGTAACCAGAAGAATAATCGCGACCCGGTTACGAACTACTCTGAAGAGCAGGTCCGTGAGATCCTCGACGAACTTCGCGAGGCGGGCGTCGCAGCTGTGGTGCATACTGACGGGGGTCGGGCCGAGCGGTTCCGGCACTACATGCGGAAGCGGTATCCGTTCAGCGAGGTCCAGCTGGCGATCCTGACTGAGCTGTTGTTGCGGGGGCGTCAGCAGCCGGGTGAGTTGCGAACGCGGGCCAGCCGGATGACACCGATCGACAGCCAGGAGATCCTGAAGGCGGCTTTGATCGACCTGCAAACACAAGGGTATGTGCAAGCGAACGGCCCGCTGGATCGTCGCGGGGTCGAGGTGGACCACACGTTCTACCTGGATGGGGAAAACCAGAAACTCACTCCGGGAAACTTCAGCGCGGCCGAGGCGGAAGACGTACCCACTGAGGGAGTGTCACGCTCCGGTGGGCGGGATCAGTCTCTGACCGCGATGGCCGAAGAGGTCGCGGCGCTGCGGGACAAGGTGTCTCGACTGGAAGAGCAGATGGAGGAGTTTCGCCGCGCGGTGGGGCTCTAACGATGTGTTGAGGACGACGTGTTGAGAGAGACGACAGGGTGATCCCGTGCGGAATCCGCAGAGCAATGAGGAACGAAGCGATTCCCCGAGTGGGGGGGGCGAAGTCGTCGTCGCTCACGTCGTGAGTTCGCGAGCCCGAAGGAGCCTCGCCCTCCCGGTTGTGTGCCTCGGTCTCTTCATGCTGGCGTTGTTCACCTCAGCAGCGACCTTTGCTCAGGCCCCTGCGCAGTTGGAGAAGAAGGACGAAGACCCGGATCGCACGGGGAGCCTGTCGCGGTCGCTCTCGTTCGCCCGGGACCGAGAGATGGAGAGTCGATTGCGGGGCACCGGTACGGTCTTTGCGAATGGACGCAGCGTCGATGGGGTGCGACAACTGGCGGAGTTTCTGTCGCTGCCCGAGCCGCACAACGTGCAGGTCGGAACCGCGTTTCGAGATATTCGAGAAGAAGCGACTCGGCAGCTGCGTCACGGCTCGCCCGAGCTGCGCGAGCAGTTCCGCCGGGAGACCGAGGTGCGGTCTGCGGGCGAACTGCGCGAGGCGCTGGCTTCGCGTGATCTGGTCGCACTCGCGAGGATTGCGGCCCGCTACCCGTTTACGCCCGTCGCCCGTGAATGCGTCGAAACGCTGGCGGTCCAGTTCCACGATCACGGCCGCCTAGATGCGGTCATTCAAACCGCCCAGCGCTGGATCGAACGCAGCCCCGACCCACTACTCGCCGCGCGGCAGAGTCCGCAGCTCGTCGGGCTCTGGCTCGCCTCGTTGCAGGAATTGGGAGCCTCTGATCTCGCTAAGCAACAGGCCGCCAAGTACCCGGTTCCTGCCGATTCGATTCCGTTCCGCATCGGGACTCCACCGCCAGTCCTTCCGGGTTTACTAGACTCGCCGCCGGGCACTGATGTGGCCTGGGACGTGACCTCAGAGTTGTCTCCCTCGGCTCAATTGATGCTGAGAAGGATTCTCAATGACCTCTCTCGCCAGGGGGTCCAGCCCTCGCTGGCGATGCGTCCGCTGATGCTGGCCGACCGCGTCGTGTGGAGATCACTGAGCGAGATCCTCTGCGTCCACCGTCATTCTGGCGAGATCCTCTGGCGGAAGCCCATCGCTGATCCGAGCATGGAAGCGATTGCACAACTCGGTGCCAAGGCCGATCCCAATCTGGAACGCCGACTGCGGATGGAACTGGGACATCGCGTGCTGCGGAACTCCATCCTCGGCCAGCTGACGACTGATGGTGACCGTGTCTACTGTGTGGAGTCGGCGACATATGCCAACCCGCCCCCCTTGCCCGTAGCTGCTCCGAACGCACTCCCTCCGGATGCGTACGCCCCGGTGCCCGAACTGACCGTGGTGGCGTATTCGCTCGCGGATGGGTCGGTCGAGTGGAAGTCGCATGAGGTCTGGGGAGACGAGCATCGCGGCACGTTTCTGTTCGGAGCTCCCACCCTGCAGGGGACGAGCCTCTACACGGTTGCGCAGCAGAAGGACCAGCTGCTGCTGTTACGGATGGATGCCGCGACGGGGCGACTTGACGGACCGGCGAGTGCGCTGGGTGATGCTCCGAGGCTCTCCCTGGATCCCCGCCGCCTGACCCAGGCGTGCCCGATCCTCTGGCACAACGGGTTGGCGATTTGTGCGACGGGTGCGGGGGCGGTCGCAGCGTTCGACGTGTTCAGCGGCCAGTTAAGCTGGGGCTTTCGGCACTCGCGGGATGATATCGATGTTGCCCCCGGTCTGCTTCAGCCGCCCGTCGATCGCAATGGCTGGTCATGGATGGCCGGATGGCAAAGCCCCCAGCTGGCGAGGTTCGGGACGCAGCTGATCTATGCTTCGCCAGAGACGAATCGGATTCGGTGTCTGAGTGTCGACGAGGGGCAGCTGCTGTGGGAGATGCCAATCGCGGGGGCCCGCAGTCTCGTGGGGGGAGACGATCAACGGATGGTCATCGCGGGCAGCGGGTTCGTCCGATCACTGCGGCTGGCGGATGGGAGTGTCGAACGGGAGTATCAGTCGCCGATGCCCGTGGTCTCCGCATCATGGGATGGGACAGGCTGTCAACTGGCCTTGCGAAATGGAGGACGGATCGATTGGAACCCCGCCACCGGAGTCGTGTCATCCACTGCGGGAGGACAGCTCACCAGCGAGCCCTTGCTGGCCGTTGCGGGTTCGCAATTGCGGATTCAAGGGGCAGCTGAACGGCTTCTGCAACGGCAGGAAAGCTTCGCGAAGTCTCAGCTGACAGTTCGCGTAAACGGGCTGTCTCTGCGCCCCGCCAGTGGAGAGGCAGTGGCGATTGAGAGCGCGGCGGACCCGCTCCTGAAAGATCTCGATGGAACAGCCCGAGATCCGTTCTCGGGCCAGCCGCTGTCCGCTGACTGGCTCACCGCCGAGAATGCCTATCGCAGCCTCCACCGGGCCATCACTGTGGGAGATTCGCCAGCGCTGTTTCGGCACTGTTTCCACCTGCTGGAACTGCACCCGGAATCCTGGGACGTGGAGGTTCTCGCCGCTCAACCGCTGGAAACGGCGGGTGCCCCTAGACTGGAAAGCACTCGCACGATCCGACTCGATGCCCTGCTGCGCGGAGTGCTGCAAAGTCAGTGGGACACGGGAACTCCCGACCAGCGGAGCGACCTGCTGCAAGCGTTCCAGCTCTGGGCCGCGCTCCCGGCGACTCAGCAGGATGACCTCGCCCGCCCGTTGGAGCCGCTGAGCTTCCTGCCGCAGCGATCCATGGAACGCCCCTTCGAGTGGAAGACCCTCAGCGAACTGGCCATCCAGCAGTTGGAGCTGCGTCGCCGATCCGCGACGGCGTCACGACCGGCGGCGGCAGCGGCCCTTTGGCGGTTGGCCGAACTGCACATCGAGCGAGGAGACTGGAGCGATGCCGCGAACTTGATCGAACAGCTGCAACGGCGGTTCGGGGAGATCGCGATCCGTGGTGAGGAGACACCGCAGCAAGTGGTGAAGTCACTGCCCGCCAACTCGCTCGTACTGCCACGCATCGATAGTGATCGCCGAACAGCATGGCCGGATCGAGAGCCGGTCGTGACCTCTGACGTTTCGTACATAGGTTTTGACAATCAAGTGCCGATTCCCATTCGAGCGGACCGGGGCACGATGTTTGATCATCTGAATGTCACCTATGCCCCATTCGGGATATCCCAGTTGCGGTTCTCGGGGCTGGGCAAGAAGAGGCATTGGACACTCACTTTGCCATCGAGTAGTCGTGGCTATCGGCAGTCGAATCCGGAGTTGCGACAGGGGTGGGCGTTCGGCCAATTTGTCGTCGTGCAGGTCGGCACGGAGCTATTCTGCGTCTCCAGCCTGAATAAGGAAGGAGAGACCACCTCCACCATGAAGCAGAACTCGATCCTCTGGCCCCCCAAGAAAACTCCACAGAGCGAGAAGGGGGAACTGGTCGATACGCTGGGGAATGAAGAGAACAGCCTCCTCTCGTTTGAGAGACGCTCCCCATTACAGGTCGTGGGCTTCGTTCGGCCCGCCGTCGAACTCTTTGATGCTCATGGACACCGCGCGGCGTGGGTCGGCCCGGTCTCTGCCGGGACGACCTGTTTCCTGCAACAGGGGATGCTGGTCTGTCTGGAGACCGCCACCGGGCACGAACTCTGGCGGCGATACGATATGCCATCGCGAGTGCGGACATACGGCGATGACAACGTGATGGTGATGACGCATGACGAGCAGCGGATGATTGATGTCCTTAGCCCGATCGATGGCCGGACGCTGCGGTCCTACTCCGCTGATTTCTTACCGGAGGAGGTGCTGAAGCACTGGGGCCGATTGGCCTTGGTCGCTACGGGACAACCGGTCAAGGATCGCCCGTTCGGTCCTCCCGATAGGCTGGCTGCCACGACACCCGCGCAGCCAGTCGCCGAGCCACCAACAGAACTGCGTCTCCGCATGGTCGATCTCTCTGGGCCGACGACCCTCTGGGACAGAACCTTCTCCCCCGGTTCAGCGGCATTTGAAATCGACGAGGACTGGATCGGCGTCCTCTCCGCTGAAAGCCAGGTACTGTTCCTTGATCTACGTACCGGCCAGACGGTTCGCGAATCGAAGGTCGAAGTCCCGCGCGGCATGCAGCAGATTGTGACAGCTGTGACCGAGCGCACGATTTATGTCTCCTTGTCGTCGTCGGTCACGGAGAAGCGTCTGATCAATGCCTCGCAGAATCAGTCGGTCCCCGGCTGGCGGCGGGCCTTCGTCAACGGCCCCATACATGCGTTCGACCGCTTGACGGGGGAATACCAGTGGACCCGCCAGATCGACAATCGCACCCTGCCCCTCGATCAGACCCGCGATGTTCCGCTGCTGCTGTGCGTCGACACCTGGAAGGAGAAGGCCGATCCCGTCGCCCGCTACTGGTGCCTCGACGCCCGCACGGGAAAGGTCGTCCTCGACACCTCGGTCAACGGGGAGACGCCGCAATACACCGTCGAACGCGATCTCGCCGCCGGATGGGTCGAACTGCGTCTGGGGTATGTCAATCATCGGTTCAGTTATGTTCCGGCGAAGCCCGAAGAGTAGCGGCCTACGCTGCCGCTCATCCTGAGAGGGTGCGGTCTCGCAGGGAGAGCTGCCAGACGATCATTCACACCGGCTTCTGGGGCTGCGGAGCGTTCGGCGGGAATCGAAAGCTGGTGGTGGTCGTGCAGCGACTGGCCGGATGGGCCGCCGGGGTCGGGACTCTCGTGTTCCATGCTGCCGACGAAGCGGAAGCAGCGGAGACTCAGACCGCCCTCGATGTTGCCGCAGGCTTCACCCTCCGCTGCGGATCGAGCAGTTCACTCCTCATCTTGTCCGAGCATCTGGAAATGCTCGGCGACCGCTGGGACCTGAGTGATGAGAATTGACTGGTGGAGTGATACTCAAGGTACTTTTGGCTGGATGCCAAACAGCTGGGTGAACCACGCCACAAAGGCCAGCGCCGTCGGCGAATCGTGACGTAGGTAACGGGCCGTGAGGGCTGTCCCAAATGCGGCTCAACCGATTATTTGAGGGGGGGGGCCCGTAACCGGGTGGATATTTCAAGGCATCCCTTTGATGTCCAATGGTTGCGAGGAGATGCAACCATCTGTTGCAATACCCTGCCAGGAGA
>JAYSUV010000392.1:0-12009 GCA_043718945.1 Planctomycetota bacterium | reverse complement strand
CGGATGCGCGCCTGATTCGCGGGGGTGCGGAGAAACTTCACAGCAGTCACTAGCGGAGTCAGCACCATCAACGCCACGGTGGGAACAGCGAGTCCCTGGACGAATACGCCCAGTCCGTAAGGCTCCAGCCAGTGATACAGCCCCCATAAGATGAGGCCCGTCAGCAGCACGCGGTAGGCCGACGAAGCGATGCCGTATGCCAGGAGTCCCCACTGGCGGTGCGTTGGCCGATCGTCACTCGCTCCCGCATTGAAGCCGCAGAACCAACTCGACAACTGACCGCGAACCGCCAGCGTGGCCTGTTGCTGGAGGTTCGGAATCTCCAACCAGTCGGCGAGAACGAAGTAGCCGTCGTACCTCAACAGCGGGTTACCGTTGAACACGAACGTACTCACTCCGCACAAGATCATCAGATTTAAACAGAGCGAATGAAACAGCCCCGGCGCGCTGAACCACCACAACAGTGTGCAGGTCGCGGCGATCACGGCTTCGACCCACATGCCAGCTGCGCTGACGGCGATCCGCTGCCATTTATTCCGCACCATCCAGATGTCGCTGACGTTGCAGTACAGCGTGGGGGTGAAGACGAGCAGCATGACGCCCAGTTCGTGGCACTCCCCGCCGAAGCGCTTGCAGGTCAACCCGTGGCCGAACTCGTGCAGCACTTTGACGATGGCGAGTAGCAGGCTGAGCCAGATCAGATTCGGAGTGGAAAACCACGCCTGGGCCTCGGGAAGACGCGCGGTTAGTTCCTCGAACTGCACCGCCACCAAGGTGAGTGCCGACGCCATCAACAGCAGTCCGGCGGCCATGGCCCACGGACTGAACAGCCACCCCAGCCAGGACAACATGCTGCCGAGCAGTCGATCGGGATCGAACCCTCGAAACCGAATCGCCAGCACGCTAGTCAGTCTGGTCCAGCGGCGTCGCGATTGATGAGCTGACTGTCTGGCGATGAGCATTAGCCCATGACCGGGAGCTTCGCAGACGACCAGCCCCTGGCCGACCAGTTGTCCGACAAATCCGCGCAGCTCCTCCTCGGAGAGGCTGCGCGGACGAAAGCGTTTATGGAAGGACCGGCAGATGTTTTCGAGAGTGGCTCGCCCATCCAGTTGATTGAGTACGAAGTACGATTCTTCGTGCAGTTCGAAATAGCTCAGTGTGACGGGGTCTTTGATGCCCCACGCCGGGCGGCCCTCCGACTGGAGTGGGACGCACCGCAAGTCCCCGCGCTTCCGCCACGGCAGACGTTGTGAAACGGCGGTGGGAGGGGAGGCAGTCACTTGGCCCGACCCTCACTGGCTGGCCCGATGATCAGGGTGGCGGTCTGGCCGGGTCGCAGGCTGAAGTCGCGATTGTCGATCTCGGCCCAGACGCGGACTTGGCCGTTGACCGGGTCGGCTTCGGGGCTGACGAACACGAGCTGGCCTTGGTATTTGCGAGCGGCAGCGACGGATGACTCCACGACCAGTGTCGCAGGACGCCCCACTAAGTCCTTCGGTAGATTCTCCGAGGCGATGAACGCTTCGGCGCGCAGACGATCAAGACGAATAAGTCGCATGATCGGCGTCCCCGGTTCGACCCATTCGCCGTGCTGTTTGTTCCACTTCACCACCATGCCGGGAAAGGGGGCCATGATCGTGCGTCGTTCCAGACCCAGGCTGGCGCGGTCGAGATCGTGCTGCTTGACCTGTAACGCCAGCTGGGCCTGTTGCTGGTCGAGGTCTGCTTGCTCGATCTCGAGCACAGCCTTGTCGGCCAACAGTTTCAGCCGGTCGATCTCCGTCTGGGAGACGCTCTTGGGAAACTTGGCGTTCGATTCTACAGCCCGTTTGAGTTCTGCGTCCGCGACCGCAGCCGCCAGTTTGGCGAATCGCACCTTGATATCATTCTTGACCAGCGATTGAGCAATGCCGACCTCTGTGCTGGCTCGGTCCCGCATGAGCTGGGCTTCACGATCATCGATCTTGGCGAGAGCCACTCCCTCGGCCACGGTCTCGCCTTCTTTGACCAGTAACTGGCGAAGTAGACCGGCCTCGCTGGAGGAGACCTCGGCCTGTTCTATAAGGGTCAGTTGTGCGGATTCAATGCGGATCTCCGAGGGGGTGTCCGCGCCCAGCATCGGCCAGCTGAGAAGACATGCCGAGACAAATGTCATGAGGTTCAAGTGAGGCATCAGGGTTCATCTCGTCGAAGGTCTCAGAACAGAATCCGTGTTCGAACTGCGTCAATCAGATCATGCAACCACACGTAACCGAGGGACCGCTGGCCGCAGCGAATGCGCGGGATCGCCGTCGTGCCGGGACGCGGTTGCTCAATCTGAGTGCGATCAAACGCCACGACGACTCGCACATGACTGCGCGAGTCGTCGTCGGTTTCCGAACTGAGCGCCACGCCTTGCACATGGCCACGATGCGTGCGGCCCGGCTCCGCAGCCAGCTGGAAGTCGACATCCAGTTCGGGCTTCAACGCCTGCCTCGCTCGCAGCATGTGCCCAGCATCTTTGTCGGCCACGCGGACCTCCATGACCCAGGGGCCCGTCGTCTCGCCGATGGTGAGTAGTGCCTGGCCCCGTTCGACCGGGCGGGCGGAGAGTTGTTGAGCGACATCCCAGGTGAGGACTTTCCCGGCGATCGGACTCAGCAAGGTCAGACTCGCCCGCCGCTCCTCCAGCAGTTGGCGTTGAAGTTCCAGCGTTCGCAGGCGGGCTTTCAGCTCTTGCTCGTCAGTCGTCAACTGGCGGGCGCGGGAGACGGCGTCGGGCGTGTTACCCCCGGTGAGTCGGGCCGCCTGGACGCCCTTGAGTCGCTCGTTCACCGTCGCGATTTCGCCAATGATGCGGGGGGTGTCCGTTTCCAACTCTGGATCACGGAGGACGAGCAACCGTTGCTTCAGCTGCACCTCGTCACCGTGAGCGACCAGGATTTGATCGATGATCCCCGAGGTGCTGGCAAAGACCTCGCGCCGGTGAGCGGGCCATAACTCCGCCGGCCCGGTGACCGTCATTTCAGCGGGAATCCACACGAGCGCTGCGGCGATACCCGCCAGCAATGTCAGCACCAGTAACGTGAGTGGTCGCAGGATCAGTGCAGGGAGTCGTTGCCACAGCCCAAGCCAGGGAATGCGGCTCCGCTCGATTGCCGCTCGCAGCGTCAGGCCCGAGCGGTTAGCGAGCGATTCCCCGCGCGACTGCCAACTCTTCAGATCTTCCAGTGGTTGGAAGTGTTCAAAGAGGATCACCGCACAGGGCGGGGTCCGATCGCGATCGTCTCGTTTGGCGTACACGGGAACCAGACCCACCCCGGTCGCTCCGGAGTCTCGCATGTGGCGTTCCAGCATTGCCTGGAGTTGATCACCCTGGCCGTCGCCTCCCGCAGCGTCTGTGCTCCGCCACACGGACTGCCCCCGCTTCACTCCGAGCCGGGCCAACGATTCGAGCGATCTGGTGGCTGTCGAGCGCGGTTCGATCCGCTCGACGCCGCTCACTGACTTCAGCCGGAACGAGCGACCATCACGCACCAGAACACTGACCCGGTCGCACTCCGCGAGGATGCGACCATCATTGGCAATCGCGGCACACACGGTGGCAAGGTCGAGCGACTGCCACAAACGCTGCGTGTATTGATCCCATCTCTGCCAGAGAGTTCTCGCCCGTCGCAGTTGTTGCAACTCATGCTGCGACAGAAAGTCGGCTGTGATTTCGCAGAGAGCTGCGAAAAACTGTCGGGTGTCCGGCGGCAGTTGACCGGCGAGGTTGAGGTCGTGAGCCGTCTCTAAAATGCCAACGGTCTGCCCCGCATGACGAATCGGACTGAAGAGGGACGAAGCGTGAGGCGTCGCCGCGTTCGTCTCGAAGTGGCGAGTGCCCGGAAGCCCGCTGACCCGGTGAGGCTGATCTTCGGTAGCGACCTCGTTCAGCCACGCTTGTCGCTGCTCGATCGAGACGGCATCCAACATCTCGTGAGCCGGGAGTTCACCCGCCGGTTGCCACTCCCCTTCCAGTGTCTGTCGCCACAGTCGAGCGAGGGAGGCACCTCCGGGCTGCATCGCTCGGGCGAGTACCACGCCGAAAAAATGGTCGGGAGCCATCCCACTTCGCGCCAGCTCGGCGAGTTGGTCGATGCTGTTCACCAGCCGCAGACTCCCTGCTTCGGCGGAAGAATTCGAAGATGTGGGGGGGCGTGAGGACATCAGCAACAATATACACGTGGGCTTGTCAATTGGCAGCAGCCACCGAGTGTCCACAGACCTGTAAACGGAGATGAGTGGTATGAGCCACTCGAAATCTGGCAAGTTGTGAGGGTTAGTCAGAGTTGAACCTGATCGTCAGTGCCATTTCTTCCGAAAGAGAGGATTTTCCCTGAAAACTGGTCCTTGCCGATCCTGACACTGGACGACAGTCGTAATGAAGCACCGGGCTGCGCGGTTGATGTGGTCAAGACTCGTCAGACCAGCGAGGGCTGCCGGTCTATCCTGGCCTCCGACGAATCGGAGGCGACGGTGCTGCAGGGAGATGGTCGAACGATGCGTGGAGCCCGCACACAACTCAGATGGATGGGGCTCGCCAGTCTCATGGTCTGTGGTTGCTTGCGCCATGCGTCCACTCCTCCCGCTGTGGTGAATCAGAGTGATAATAGTCACTACCGGAACCTCGCGAAGCAGATCGAGTTTCCTGTCGAGTCCGCCGAGTCCGAGATGTACCCGGCATCGTCGGCGTCCCAAGATATTCTGTTAGCAGCGACTCCGTCACCCATGTCGCTGGCGACTCCAGAAGCCGAGGAGTATCTGGAACTCTCGCTCGAAGAGACGGTACACCTGGCTCTCGCGAACTCGCAGATTCTGCGTGACTTGGGAGGAACGGTGCTGCGGGCTCCCGATGGATCGAGATCCAAGAGCGATCCTTCGATTGTCGAAACCGATCCTCGCTTTGGCATCGAAGGGGCATTGAGTGCCTTTGACGCGAACTTTACATCCAACTTCTCCTTTGAGAAGAACGATCGCGCGCTGAACAACGTGTTCTTTGGTGGGGGCACGCGCATCCTGAAGCAGGATTTTGCGACGTGGCAGACGCAGGTCGCCAAGACCGGAGCGACGGGCACCCAGTATGCCCTCAAAAACTACACCCAGTATGACGCCAACAACGCGCCGGGAAACTTTGTCGGCAGTGCTTTTACGACCTGGTACGACCTCGAAGCCCGGCACCCGTTGTTGCAGGGGAGCGGCACTCGTTTCAATCGACTGGCGGGCCCCAATGCTCAACCCGGTGCGATCAACGGAGTCGTGATTGCCCGGATCAATTCGGATGTGGCTCTCGTCGACTTCGAGGTGGGCGTCCGCAACTTTGCCAGCGATGTCGAGAACGCCTATTGGGATCTCTACTTCGCCTATCGCGATCTCGATGCCAAGGTCTCGATCCGGAATACCGCTCTCGACACCTGGCGGCAGGTTCATACGATTTACGTCACTGGCCGTGAGGGTGGCGAAGCCCACAAAGAAGCCCAAGCCCGTGAACAATACTTCCGCTTCGAAGAGGAAGCCCAGAATGCCCTGCACGGTAGGCTGGTCGATGGGACTCGCACGAATAACGGCAGCACGGGCGGAACGTTTCGAGGCACCGGCGGAGTCTACGTGGTGGAACGCCGCTTACGACTGCTGACCGGGCTACCGATCAGTGATGGCCGTTTGATTCGTCCGATCGAAGAGCCACTGAAGGCCAAGCTGGTCTTCGACTGGGAAGCCAGTTTGGTCGAGGGACTCTCCCGTCGGGCGGAGTTACGCCGTCAGAAATGGTTGATTGTGAAGCGCGAGGCCGAACTCGAAGCCAACCAGAACTTCCTGAAGCCGCAGCTGGATATCATCGGCCGCTACCGTTTTCGTGGCTTCGGGAAGGACTTGTACCCCAACGGCGGTACGGGAAATTTCAACAATGCCAACAGTGATCTGGTCAGTGGCAATTTCCAGGAGTGGCAGACCGGACTGGAACTGACGTTTCCGATCGGCTTTCGGCAAGCCTATTCCGCAGTCCGGCACTCCGAACTGCAGTTGGCCCGTGAGCGAGCGGTTCTGCAAGAACAGGAACGAACCGTCGTCTTCGACCTCAGCAACGCGATCTCCGAAGCCGATCGCGCCTATGCGATTTACGAAACGAACACGAACCGACGCATGGCTGCAGCTGAGCAGGTGGCCGCCGTACAAACCGCATTCGAAGCGGACAATGCCTCTCTCGATTCGGTTCTCGACGCACAACGACGACTCTCCGACGCCGAGGTCTCGTACTACCGCTCATTGGTCGAGTACCAGCTGGCGGTGAAGAACGTTCAGCTGGAGAAGGGGACTCTGCTGGAGTACAACGAGATCTTCTTAAACGAAGGGGCTTGGCCGTCTCGCGCTTACGACGACGCCGAGTTCCGCGAATCGATGCGAGGCGAACCTCGCAACCCCTCGGGGAGCAATGCACCTCGGGTCAGCGAGGGGATTTTCCCCCAGTGGGAATCACCAACAGAAGGCTTTCTGCTGCCCGAGCCCGCCGCGACAGAATCCGAAGCGAATCCATTGCTGGAGACGGAGGTTTCGTCCAGACCTGAAATCGATTCCCAGCCACCCGAAATGTAAGCCAGAGTGTGCGACTCACGCTGCTCGCCGGCAGCGTGGCCTCCGAAAGAGGCCCCAGTCACATATCCACACTACGCAGCTCCCAACCCCAGCATGCGGCGCCAGGCACTGACCTGACCCAGGTGCATCATGATGTGGCCGCCGACGTAGAAGGCTTGCATTGAGCCGAGGGTCGGGAAAAGTTCAGTCATCCGGCCACCACTGGGGTTCGGCTTCTGGAAGGCGGCATCCGGAACTGCGCGCAGGACTTCCAAGCAGGCTTCATACCCCTTGAAGTATGCTTCCGTGATGTCGTCCATCGCTGGGTAGATCTCTCCCGTCGGATCGTCCACACATTGGGCGTCCTTTGAGAACGCTGTCTGGAAGCGAACTGTGGGGAGCAGCTGGGAGGCGTCGGCGTCGAGCTGTTCGATGATCCGCGAGGAGTAGAGGCTCAGGTGGCCGTAGACGAACGCGGCGTGGTTGGACTCGACCAGCTGACCGCCGGGCCGGGCGAAGCGAGCGAACTGGTCCGGCGTGACACCAACCAGCATCCGTCGCGAATAGTTCAAACTGAGGGCCAGAGCATCGCCAATGGTGTTGCCAACGGAACGAGACATCAAGGGACTCACACGAGGGGGAACGGGGGCACGGAGTGTACTGTACACGCTGAATGATCCGTCGAGGAGCGGAACCCGTTGGAGTCCAGCCTTGATGTTGGGGAGCAGGCTCATGTCGCCACGTTTCGCCAGAACGTGGGCGAACTGACATGGGTGCCCGCCCTCTAGCGAGGGGCGGCTACGGCTCTCTCTCGAAATAAGTCAGATCAGTTCCGGCAGCGCGTGATACGCATTCTGATCGATCAGGAATCGTGGCCGACCTTGCAGGTCGTTGACCGTCGTTTGGTCAATATTGATCCCCTGCGTCTTGTAGAGCGTCGCAAAGACTTCCTGGAAATGGACCGGGCGTTCCGAGGCGTACTCGCCCAGGCGGTTCGTGGCTCCGATCACTTGGCCGGTTCGCATGCCACCACCTGCCAGCATCGCGCACGACACTTGCGGCCAATGGTCGCGGCCTCCGCTGCCGTTGATCTTGGGAGTCCGCCCGAACTCGCCCCACACGACGACGGTCACGTCCTTGAGCATCCCGCGCTGTTCGAGATCCTCGATCAGGGCACTGACGGCTTGATCGAGCATGGGCATCTCGGAGCGAGACTGGCCGAAGTTGTTGCCGTGCCAGTCCCAGCGGCTGAACGAGAGGCTCACGCAGCGGACACCGGCCTCGATCAGGCGGCGCGCGGTGAGGAAGTTATCGAGCAATCGCGGCCCGCCATCATCCTTGAGTTCGTTGACCCCGCGCCCGTAGCGATCACGAACTGCCACCGGCTCCTTCTCGATGTCGAGGGCATCGGCCAGCTTGCTGCTGGTCAGGATGCCGAACGCCTGCTGTGTGAAGCCATCGACGCCTTCCATCATGCCCGAGGCGTCCACTCCACGCCGGAAGCGGTCGAACTCTTTCAGCACGCCCTTGCGCTCAGCCAGGCGGTCGAGCGACACACCTTGCAGGACCATGTCCTCGCGTCCCTCCCCGTGCGGAGTGAACGGAGCGTGGGCCACGCCGAGGAAGCCGGGGCTGCCATTATCGGCCCACGGCATGTGTCCCATGCGCGGCGACAATCCCACGTAAGCGGGCAGTGCCGGATCGCGCGAGCCGTGCAGCTTCGACAGCACCGAACCCATCGCAGGCCAGCCACCAGGGGGCTGATTGCGGTTGTGCCAGCCGGTCAGGCATTGAAAGGCGTAGTGGTCGCCGGTGGCCCCGACCATCGAGCGAATGAACACCGTCTTATCCGCGATCGAGGCGAGCTTCGGGAACAACTCGCAGATCTCGATACCCGGCACCTTGGTCTGGATCGGCGTAAACTCACCCCGGACATCCGAGGGGGCATCCATCTTGATGTCCCACATGTCCTGGTGCGGCGGGCCACCGGGCAGGAAGATCATGATGATCCCTTTGCCGTTCCCATTCACGCCCGCAGCTTGTTCCGCCTGAAGGATTTGCGGCAGGGCCATGCCGCCCATCGCCAGCCCGCCGATCTGGAGAAACGACCGCCGGGACAGCCCGTCGCACAAGCTGATCGGTTTGCCTTGAATGCTCAACATGGCCGTGTCTCCTCGTCCTGATCTACTCTTCGGCCAGAAACCGCTGAACATATAAGGATATTTCCATGCAACCGGTCCGGTCAAGGCTCCTTTGAGGGAGGAATGAGATTTCGGCGGAGTTTCCTGCCAATTGGAATAGGGGAAACAGCTGGCAGTGGAGTGTGTATTGGTGACGAAACGATACTTCACGCTCCCCAATGAGACGTAGCCGCCGCTCGCCAAAGGGCGGACACGCGAGACTTCCGAAGTCTCCGAAGACTTCGGAAGTCTTTTGGGTACGCGAAGTCTGGCCGCTCGCCTGATCCTCCTCAATCCATGAGGCGTCATTTGCAGTTCGTGGTCGAATCACGAACACTAGGAGGGGAATGCGTTCGGCGGTCGGGGGCTTTCAAGATCAATCTCAGAGGCAATGCTCAATGTCCGATGTGCTGGATGGCTGGCTGGCTCACGCCTTGGCGATGGTTCGCAGTCGTACGGAACTGGTTCCTCGCATCGGGATCATCCTTGGCAGTGGCCTAGGCGGGTTAGCTGCGGAGGTGGAGGACAAGGTCTCGTGGCCGTATGGTCAGATCCCCGGCCTTCCGGTGTCGACGGCCATCGGACACAAGGGGCAGCTGACGCTCGGTCGGTTTGCGAACGCCCCGGTCGCGGTATTGGAGGGACGGTTTCACCTGTATGAAGGGTATTCGGCGGATCAGGTGGTGCGGCCCATTCACTTGTTGAAGGCCCTGGGCGTTGAGTGGCTCATTGTGACCAATGCGGCGGGTGGTCTGAATCCCGCCTATCGAATGGGGGATGTGGTTGTGGTGGAGGACCACGTGAACCTGATGTGGACCGGACCCGGGCGGTCACCTCTTGACATGAGTGTGACGCATCCGCTGGGTCGTGAACCGGGGCAGGTGTTCGAGAGCAGAGAGACTTCCACTGGGAGATCGAGTTCCGGACCGCTTTATGATGCGGAACTCGCCAGTCGGGCTCTCGCCGCGGCTCGCGAGTCCGGCAGGTGTTCGACACGCGGAGTCTACATCGGGATGACCGGCCCCAACTACGAAACGCGGGCCGAGTACCGCTGGCTGCGGCAAGTGGGCGATCTGGTCGGCATGTCAACGGTGCCCGAAGTTCTAGCGGCCCGCAGCCTCGACATGCGAGTTCTGGCTCTGTCCGTAGTCAGTAACGAGTGCAATCCCGATGCTCTCGAACCGACTGACGGAGCCCAAGTGGTGGCCGCCGTGTCACGAGCCGAAGGTCGACTGCGGTCTATCGTGCGCGGAGTGCTGGGACGTATAGAGTGAACATGCTGGAATGTAGGCGATGTCGCTCCACGCCTCGCATTCCGTCTGCCAAAACCCTGACTCTCATACGGTCCGAAAGTTGTCCAGCCGGAGGAATCTCAGTCGCGGAGCGACGTGAGATACGGACAGGTCAGCTCGCGGCGGCGGCTCGGCAGCGGTAACCTCCCAATCAAGCGTTGGCGGATGTCTACTTCTCATCCAGCCGGTAGAGATCTTTCGGGGCCAGCTGATTCAAATCGATGCCGCCCTTGGTCTCCTGCTCAAGCAGGCCGAGCCGGGCTTCCAGACGCTGGAATCGCTGCTCGACTTGTGGCTCGAAGAGGGGAGACGTGCGGGCCGGATTCGGACGCGGCACCTTCGGGTAACCGAGCTGGCGTTGGAGTGCGGCGAACATGTAGAGCGGGTCTTTGCCGATGTTGGCTTTGGCGATGCGGCCTTCCTGGGCCTCGAACAGAATCGGGTAGGACGGCAGGTACTCTGGATCATTCTGCTTCCGTCGCAACTCGACCACGCGGTGCTGCGACCGGGCGTAGAGCAGTTCGGCAAAGTCGGTCATGCCCAGTTGGGGGCGGATCTTCATGATCCACTCCTTCCACTCCGCGGAGTAGAACGGATCTTTGGCCACCGCTTCGATCCCGAAGTCGTATCCCAGCCGGTTCCTCGCCAGGCACTCGAACTGGTACATGAACAGTCCCGGAGCGGTCGGCGTCCCCGACATGTACTCGGCCAGCTGTTCGAGGATGGCCAGCGCGATGCGAATGTCGAAGCGGGCCCCTTCCTCTTCGGCCTTCGACATCAGGAAGGTCTGGAACGCCGTAAAATAGTGCCCCAGCTGCTTCATGCCGTCGCTGACCCGGCCATGCAGGTTCAATTCCCCGGCGAGGAAATCGATGGCCATCGGGAGCTTGGTGGTGGTCAGGATCTCATCGCGGACGGAGGCGAGGATCTCCTGCGCGGGCGTATTCTGCTCGATCCGCTCCCGGTAGACTCGGAAGAGGTGCGTCTGTTCGATGTATTCTTCGCGGTCGAGCATGAGGCTGGCCTTGTGATCTCGTCGGAGTCCGGCCACGAATACCGCGTGAGACATCCGAGGTCTCCGAAGACCTCGGATGTCCGTGGGCAGGCTCTCAGTCGATTATCTTGCTGATCTGGTACTCCACGATCCCCCGCGCTCCGGCGGCTCGCAGTGCCGGGACGATGCGGCGGACAATCGATTCATCAATGATCGTGTTCACGGCGACCCAGTCGGGATCGGAAAGCGACGACACAGTCGGGTTCTGCAAGGCGGGCAGTTGGGCGAGGACAGTTGCCTGATCGGCCCGGCGGATGTTCATCATCAGGCCAACCTTCCCCTCGGCGGCCAGGCACGCTTGCAGCATCATCGAAATATTGTCGAGCTTGGACCGCGTCCACTCGTCCTGCCACGCGGTCTGATTCGCGATCAGGCGGGTCGTACTTTGCAGCACGGTCGCGATGATCCGCAGGTTGTTCGCCCGCAACGAGGAGCCGGTCTCGGTGACCTCGACGATCGCGTCGGCCAGACGCGGCGGCTTGACCTCTGTCGCCCCCCAGCTGAATTCGACCTCGGCAGTGACGCCATGTGCGGCGAGGTATTTGGTGGTCAGGCCGACTGCTTCGGTGGCGATGCGTTTGCCTTGAAGATCCTGGACTGTCAGGATCGGCGAGTCATTCGGCACGCACAACACCCAGCGGACGGGACCACGGCTGACCTTCGAGAAGACCAGTTCGCAGACCTCGTGGACATCGGCGTCGGTCTCCTTGACCCAGTCGTGCCCGGTGATCCCCGCATCGAGAATGCCGTTCTCGACATAGCGGGCCATTTCCTGCGCCCGAATCAGCAGGCACTCAATCTCCGGATCGTCGATCGTTGGGTAATAAGACCGCGAGGCGAACGTGATCGTGTACCCGGCCTTGCGGAACAGCTGGGCCGTGGCTTCCTGGAG
>JAYSUV010000391.1:0-37783 GCA_043718945.1 Planctomycetota bacterium | reverse complement strand
TCCGTCAACTCGGCCACCTGCCACAGCTGCCGACACTCCGCACACTCGATCGTCTTCGGTTCGCCATCCATGACACCGCACAGCGCGACCAACAACCCGGCGATCCGGCAAGATCAACTTGGCAGACCCCGGTAATCATGTACGTGCGTCCCCGAGCACTACGATGGCGGATTCACCGGCAGCAACATGGACCTCCCGGCACTCAAGCGGCTGATTGCTGACATCGCTGCGCGCAAAGTTGACTGCGTCATCGTCTACAAGGTCGATCGCCTTAGCCGTTCACTCCTCGACTTCGCCAGTATGATGGAGGTGTTCGACCAACATCAGGTGTCGTTCGTCTCGGTGACGTAGCAGTTCAACACCGCGAGTTCAATGGGCCGACTGGTGCTGAACGTGCTACTGTCATTCGCCCAGTTCCAACGCGAGATGATCAGCGAACGCATCCGTAACAAGTTCGCCGCCACGCGCCGCAAAGGCAAATGGTCCGGCGGTAGTCCTCTCCTGGGTTATATGGTCGAGAACACCAAGCTGATTGTCGACGAGACCCAAGCGGCCCAAGTCCAGCAGATCTTCGAACTCTATGCCGAGTACCAGGCCCTACTCCCCACCGTGAAGGAACTCAACCGTCGAGGCTGGATGACCAAACGCTGGATCACTCAGAAGGGACCGCCAGCCTCACCCCAGCAGTCGCCCTCGTAACCCCCTCCTGCTCCCCTCTCCCTCCTGGAGAGGGGCTGGGGTGAGGGCCGCACGTCGAGACAACTCCCGCAGCCGCACCACCTCCCTCACCGCATCACAGCAAGTCTCCCACCACGCCGACCTACAAGACCACATCCACACCACCGAACGCCGCCTCACCGAAATCGACAATGAGATGTCGGTCCTCCGATCCAACCAGATCAACGAACCCGAAGTTACCCACCTCCACGCCCACTTCCACCAGACCTAGGACGCCCTCGCTCCGCGACCAAGCCCGAGTCCTCGAACTCCTCATCGAACGCATCGACTACCACGGCCAACAAGGCCAGATCTCCCTCACCTTCCGCCCCAGCGACCTCCAAGCCTTCACCGAGGAGTCCGCCATAAAAGCCGGTCCAGACATTCCTGCCTCTCTGAATGCAAACTCGTACTCACGACCGATGGTCCCTCTTGATTCTTTCGCCCTTGTCTCATCATCTGACCACAGCCAATTCCACATCCATTCGATTGTCACAATGCAAAAACTCCAATCCCCTCGAGGGGAACTGCTCCCGAACCTACAGTTTCTGTTGCCGCAGCGTAATAAACTGGTTGATGAGTGGCACGGTGAGCTGTTGCGGCTCGACATCGACGACGAACACGCCCGAGTGCTTAAGGGACTGCAGCGAGAGGTGTCGTTCCCTCATCAGTCGGAGCGTGACGACTTTTTTGGCGGCCTCCACCAGAGTGGTTGTCGGTTCGCTCAGCACTTGCTTGAGCAACGGGGTGCGCAATGCAGCGAACAGTACGACATGTCTTTGGCTGAGCCGAGCCAGCGAGGCTCGGAGTTGTTGTGAGGTCTCCTCGTCGGAGATGTCAGAGATTACGACCAGCAGAGAGCGTTTGGCCTGCCGTGTTTGAAGCAGTGCGAACATCGGCCCGAAATCGCTTTCCCGAAACTCTGAACTGGCATCGAAGACACTGTTCGCCAGCGAGTTCAGGGACGGCACTCCCGAGACGGGTGGCAGGTAGCCACGCACTGAACTGTCGTAGAGAGCCATGCCGCAGCGATCACCGCTTTGCAGGGCGACACGGGCGAGAACCAGTCCGGCGTCGACGGCGCGATCGAGTTTAGTCCCGGCCCCGGTGTCGGTCCCCATCAGCCGACCACAGTCGATCAGGATCATGACATCCCGGTGTCGTTCCACTTGAAAACGTCTGACGACCGGTCGCTGAATACGTGCGGTCGCCCGCCAGTCAATGCGGCGCGGGTCGTCCCCCTCGCGATAGTCCATCAGTGATTCAAACTCGGTCCCCGCTCCATGTTGCCGGGTGCGAGTCGTCTTGTCGCGCAGAAGCAGTTCCGCACCGCGATCCTTCAACAACTCGTCGCGGGAGGCAAACTGCTCCGGCAAGACCTTGATGGCTGCGGAAAGGGCATAGGAGCGTTGCACCTCCACCCACCCCCGCGGTCCGTGCAGGACAATCCAGATCGGGCCAAACTCATAGCGACCGCGCACGGGAATCCGCAGCACATGAGACATCTCGACCCGTCCACCACGCGCCTCGATCGCAAACGGATGGACCGTGGCACGCGGTTCCGCTGGGGCCGGATACACGTCTCGCAACTCCCCGGTGAGCGAGTGATCGCTGCGGCTTTCAATTTCCCAAGTCAGGCCGAACTCCAATCCTCGCCCTACCAGATTGGGGAGTGCGCGGCGGACTTGGAATTCCAAATGTTGCTGTGTGACCCAGCGCAGCTCCTGATAGGCCAGAACCCCCACCAGCAGGATTGCTGCTCCGGTCAGCAGTGAGAGAAACGTCGAGGCGAACACCCACTGGAGTACTGCCAACCCCGTGATCCCCAGCAGCGCCCACCAGGCGCTGGGCCCCGGGCGAACCAGCGCCGCCGCTTCCCAGAAACCGGTGACGGGACTGACGCTGGCGGTCGGCAGTCCAGAATGAACGCGAGGCTGCCCATGAGGACAGGTATTGCCTTCGGATCGGAGTTTCTGGCGAGTGGCCATGGGAGAGGACATGGAGGCTTGAAGAGTCGTGAGAAGCAAGGCGGACAGACAACTTACCGAGGGACTTCGATCCCTTCGAGCAGCTGGGAGAGCACCTCATCGGAGGTGGTGCCCTCCAACTCAGCACTGGGGCTGAGGACGACCCGGTGCCTGAGCGCCGGATTAAAAGCGGCCTGAATATCGTCGGGGGTGACGAAGTCCCGGCCCGAGAATCGAGCGAGACTCTTGGCTCCCATCAACAGCATCAGCCCCGATCGAGGACTGGCCCCGACCGAGAGCAGGTCATCGGCGCGGGTCGCGGCGAGGAGTTTCTGGACATAGCCGATCACCTCCGGTCGCACGTGGGTTTCGCGAATCGTCTGTCGAGCCGCCACAATGTCGGCGGGAGTGACGACTGCCTGCACTCCCATCTTGCGTGGATCGGAGAGCCCCCCGGTGGCGTGATGCTCTCGCAGAATGCGTTCCTCTTCCGGGGCACTCGGGTAGCTCACCAGTACCTTGAACATGAACCGATCCAGCTGAGCCAGCGGCAGTGGGTAGGTTCCCTCCTGCTCGATGGGATTCTGGGTCGCAAACATGATGAAAGGCTCGGGCAGTGGGTGCGTCCGGCCATCATGCGTCACGCACAGTTCCTGCATGGCTTCGAGCAGCGCGGACTGCGTTCTGGCAGAGGCCCGGTTCACTTCGTCGGCCAGCAGGAAATTGGTGAACACCGGTCCTTTGCGAAACTCGAAATCGTTGGTGTTCTGCCGAAAGATCGACGAGCCAGTGATGTCGTTGGGTAGCAGATCCGGCGTCATCTGCACTCGACGGAAGTCGAGATTCAGCGCGGCGGCAATCGTCCGCACGAGCAGAGTCTTCGCGACACCGGGGGGCCCTTCGAGCAGCACGTGACCGCTGCTAAACAGTGCAGCCAGCGAGTAGTCAATGACCTCTTCCTGGCCAAAGATGACCTTGGAAATCTCGGAGCGAATCGATTGATAGAGCGGTTCTAGAGACAACGGAACAACCTCTGAATGGCTTGAATGGTCGTGGGAGCAGAGACGGCATGCCCCTGCTGAATGGCTCGGTCGATCTGCAAAAGTGCGTCTTGAAAGCCAGTGGACTCTGCCGGTGATCGCCGGGTGAGGACAGCTGCGATTGTCCCGGAATCATGTTTTCCGGGAGGCAGGTTCAATCGTTCCCCCAACAACCGCAGCACGCCCTCGCGGGCTTCCACAAGCAGGAATGGTTTGACCCCGCTGCTCCGCGTCAGGAATCGGGCCATGGCATCAATGTACTCCAGAATCACCCGACGACTTCTCGGGACAGACTCCAGAGGGGGCCCCAGGATGATGGCTTGGCGCCAGATCCCGACCCCGATGGCGAGCAGAAACACCGCGACCAGCAGCGCTGCCCCGCGGCGGGTCAACAGCCACAGCGGATTCCCACGTACGCTTAACCCGTGATAGAACTCATCGAAGATGACCGAACGCTCGCCGGACCGCAGCAGGTCATACGTCAGAACTGCATTGTCGACTTCCGCCAACTGTCCGTTTCCCAGAACGAGTGGCTCGGCAATCACGACGATTTCCCCCTTGCCGCGCGGAAAGGTGGCCGCCAGTGTCCATGACGAACCATTGGTGTGCTGGCATTCCAGTCGTCCCCCCGGATTCGAAGCACCCCAGAGGGAGATATTCCCACAGCCACTCGACGGGACGCGAAGGTACTTCACGCGATCTCCGAAAGACTGCCAGTCACCGGTGGCGACGGTGCTGACGATGGAAGTCGGCTGAACCCGCGTACCGGTCGCTTCACGGAAGATCTCCTTCCACGGCCTGCGGTCGTCACGGCGACGCGGTGTCGTTTGACCGTCCTCGTAATCCTCTTTGCGGCTGTCCGCCATCAGTTCCGGCCCCTCGGTGATTTCGATACCGGGAAGCCCGAGCACCGACCACAAGGTGCGAACCGTCCGGCGTTTACTCATCCTCGGGAGAGGGGTTTCACGAAACAGGGGGACTGCATTGTCACGCGGAGGGGGAGCGACGACCAAGCGGCCGCCGCTCTCAATCCAAGGGAGCAATCGTTCCAGATAAGCTGGTTCATTCTCGACCAGATCAGCGTGCGGACCCCAGAGCACCAGCGTGCTGTTGACCGGCAGGCTGGCATCTGGCGGAGAGACGCGTCGCTCCACCGGCACCCCGAATTGCGTCAGCAGTTCAAAGGTCGCCCGGTGGCCATCACGCTGCGTCCCATACGAGTCAGCTGCCAGGCCATCGGAATCTGGCGGCCCCACCAGATTCAGCGTTCCACCGATGATCGCAATCACGAAGAGTGCGATGGAGACCAGAACGACATTACGCACCGAGAGCATGGCCCCGCTCCCTCAAGAACCCGCACACCGCGTGATACGCAGCCTGCGACTCCGCATAGTCGAACTCAGAGCAATGCTCGTCGCCGTACCATTTGCGATCGATCACATCCACGAAAAAGCGGACCGAGCTGTTCATCTCCGGCCAATGGCTGAAGCGTCGTAACAGTTCGCGATTGGTCGCACCCGGACGATGCTTTTGCTTTAAGGAGAACTCCAGACGGGCCACGCTGGCACGGAACAGGAACCGGATGGCCGCGATGTAATTTCCCGCTTGCTCGGCCTCTGCGGCGAGCTGTTCCAGTTCCCCGGCACTGCATCCTCGCTGCCGATCCGCCAATCCTAAGCCAGACACTCGAGTCGGTCGTCGCATCGCTGCCATGAACGTGTACGCCATATGCCAGATCAGGCCAATCATCACGATGACCAGCACGACCACGATGAACCACCGCAGGACATCGGGCAACCCTTCAGTGAGTCCAAACAACCATCGCAGCGGAACCAGAATCCACTCCAGAATGGTCAGGATCAGTTCCTCAGTCCAGTGGCTTTGTGAGAGCTGCGCATCGAGTCGATAATCGGGACCGGCCACGATCCGATCCGCAGCGTCTCGCAAAGCGTCTGGAGTGGGAGGGGAATTCATCAGGACTGGTCATCCGCAGATCTGAGGTGATGGCAGTCCGCCAGGGAAACGGCTACCGGACACTCGGTGACGACATGGGGTTAGCGACTCAAGAGTGACTCATCGCCGTCTGGCGGGTTATTGTCTCCGCTGTCCGCCACCTCGTTAGCCAGGACTTCCAGGTCGAAGTTGTCGAGAGTACACCGACACGAGAAGTAGAAGACCACAAACGTGCAAGTCGATACCAGCGTCAAGCCACCGGCAATCACTGCGGCGGCAATCACGTCGAATGGTTGCGGGAAGAGCTGGCTGATGAAGGCATTGGCATAATTAATCACGCCGATAATCAAACTCAGCACAAAAGCTGTCCCGATGTTTCCCTTCATCAAAGCTTTACTGCGTGTCAAAGCCGGAGCCCCATTGAGAGACTCCAGGACCGCGACCTGCTGGGCCAGCATGAACCAGAATGCGAAAATGATTCCTGGAATGATGAACAGAATGAATCCCCCCATGATCGCGAACACCATGACAATGGTTGTCCAGATCAGTGCCGGCCAGCGTCGCATGGCATGCCAAAAGCAATCGCCCAACGAGGTTTTGCGCCCCAAATACGTATTGGCTGTGGCATATACCACCATCGCATTCGAGAACGGCATCACGGTCAGCAGGAGCAGATAGACGAGACCCAAAAAGAGAAATAGCCTTGGCAGATCCGGGACTTGTCCGGCCACGGGTTGCATCTCTTTCGCCAGAAAACCGACCGCGATCTGCATCGGGATCACGGTGACAGCCATAATCCCCATTAGCAATCCAAACCTGTCGCGAATCAGCCCGATCCCCTGGTCGAGAATCTCACCCAATGACAGTGTCTTGATCTCGTACTTCATGATGCAGCCCTCTCAGAAAATGTTCGTGTGGTGAATTCAGGAGCGAATGCCCGGTGGAGAACCAATTGTTCTCCCGATCAATCACAGGTCACTAAGCTGTCTTTGTCGCTCATTGTTCAGGGCGTTGTCAACCCTGCCCTCCTGCCGCGTCCACGGCTGGCGAGTTTGTCACATTGACACTGGCAGGCATGTCTCACACAAAGGCACAAAGTGAAGTCTATCGATCACCGGATGGAGCGAATTGATCCCCTCTTCGTGCCTTGGTGCCTTGGTGTGAGAATCCGCTTTCAATGGCATTTCGCCGCAGTGTGACATACTGGCCAGCCGGGCGACCGGGGCCACCCCGCGTTGACAAATAGATGGAATCGACTACACTAGTCGTAGTGTTAGAGGGAAAAGTGGTCAGATCGACTACTTCTATTTCTACTTCTACTTCTACTTCTACTTCTACTTCTACTTCTACTTCTACTGGAGATCGAGATGATGTTGCTTAAACGTTTGTCCGTGGGAATGCTGACCTTTTTGCTGTTTGTCGGAAGTGAATTGCAAGCTGCAATTACCATGACTACTCCCGCCAACAATCTGTTATCGCCAGCGCTGTTTCGAGTCGCGAGTGGAGCTTGCCCGGCTTACACAACAGTGGCCCTCAATGTCAACCACAAACCCATCGGGGGAACCTTGGGGCTGGTTGGATCCAGGACTCAATCCAGCAGCCCCAATGGGACTTACAACATCACCATCAACGAGCAAGTCTGGACTGATTCAGGTGCCTACTTCTACAAGGCTTCCTACGGAGGTCCAGGTGGAACAACATCGGTGATCAACACATGTTCAATCCCCTAAGTTCAAGGGATCGAGCGGCGGATCAGGGCTGCCCCCTGGTCTGCCGCAGTTTGAGAATGAGGACGATCATGCGACGACGAACGATTCACCCGACGGCTCGGTCACCCGCAGGGGTGACACTCGTCGAGATTCTTGTGTCCATCGCGATCATTGGCCTGCTCGTCGCGATGACGGCACCCGCTGTTCAAAGGAGTCGTGCGTCGGCCCGGCGGATGCAGTGTTCATCCCACCTGCGACAGATCGGCATTGCAACTCATGTCTATGCGGACACTCATGGGAGGCTCCCTCTAGACGGCCCCACCGGCGGGCTCTTCTTTTCCATACTCCCCGAACTCGACCAGCAGGCGGAACATGACCGGCTGGAGAAGTTGTTGCAGGGGACGTTTGCGGATTTGACGGAAGCATTCACCACAGCCGCCAAGTTCGAGGTGTATCTCTGTCCGGACGACACTCTGGCCACCTCCTCCCGGGCAATGAGTTATGCCGTCAATTGTGGACTGTTCGACAATCTTCCCGTGCAGTATGCGTTCGGACGCGGCGGACACCGATGGGCGGAGATCACGGATGGAATGTCGCAAACGGCCTTATGTTCGGAGATACGAAGTTCCCCACAGATTGCACCGGGATCGGTGCCCGATCCTCGTTATGGCAAGTGGTTTGTCCGGTATTCCACGAATGCGGGGATCACTTCTGCAGACTTGGATACCTTTGAATCCGCCTGCATTTCCGCTTCGCAATCGACCCCCCCGTATGTCCCATACTCAGCAACTGGATACCTGTGGAGCAGTTCGATCTACAATCATGTCGGACTCCCCAACAGTCCAGCCTGCGAAAGTGGTGGATCGATTTTCTCCTACCCGGCCACGAGTAACCATACGGGTGGAGTGAATGTTTTGCTGGCAGACGGTTCCGTACGATTCTTTGCATCGAACGGGGACATGGGGGTGTGGCGAGCACTGGGCTCCCGCAATGGTGGTGAGATTGAGTCGAGTTCTTTTTGAGGTGCTTCCGTGAATTCAAGCCGTCGTTCGTTACTCATGGCGAGCGTGATCACCATCGCTGGGATTTTGTGGTGGTTCTATTCCCGTGAGCCACTTCCACTGGGTTACACGGGAACAGCCCCGAATCCCCAAAACATTCCCGGAGTTCGTCCCGAGATCGAATGTGAGGTTGACCAAGACTTTTTGACGGGCATCGAGCTGGCGATCGATGGCCAACCAGTTTCCCATACCGGTATTTCGTTACCCAGAAACAAGAATGTGAAAGTGCTCGGCAAGCTGCGTATGAGACAACTTCCTTCCAATTCCGAACTTCTAATTGTGGAATTGTCGGTGGCCAGCAAATCGAAGAATTCTCAAGGCATGTTGATCGAAGGCGAAACTATTCTCTTTGCTGGTGCCCCGAATCCTCAAGAATCGAGTTTTGAGCGAGTCATAGACCAGGAGTGGAAGGTTCCAGATCACGGAGGAGAATTCAACGTGCTCCTAGTGTTTCATCTGGCATTGCTGGGCGAGCGTGAGACTCCCAGGCGATTCGCTGTCGTCTGCCCTGCCAAGATCGAGTGAGAGCGGTGCGGGGTAGCCGAGCCATCGCATTGGATCTCTGGGTTGCCCAGCGGGGTCGCACCGGTTGGACCCTATTGGGGCTTACTGGTGTGCCAGCGGCATGAGAGGTTAGCCCAAAGAGAACTCTTGATGCCAGAACCACCGGTGGCAATGCCAGCCCGGTAGAGTCCAAAGTGACTCAACCAGGGCTACCCAGCTCCTCACTCGTATCCGTCATCTCCTTGAGGTGCGTCTCTTCCGCCAGGAACACAGCGACTCCGGTGATCGCGCACATCCCCGCGATGTACGCCGCCACCGACCACGGGTTGTTGTCGCTCCATTGCAGCAGTGCCGCCGCCACCAGCGGGGCGATCCCTCCGGCCAGCGGCGAGGCTAACTGATACCCGAACGAGGCTCCCGAGTACCTGACCCGCGTGCCAAACAGTTCTGCGAAGAACGCCGCTTGCGGGGCGTACATCGCCGAGTGAATCACCAACCCAACGCTCACAGCGACCGCGATCCACAGCGGTGACCGGGTATCGACCAGCCAGAAAAACGGCCAGGCGAACAGAGCCATCAGCACCGTCCCCGTCATGTACACAATCCGTCGTCCATACACATCAGACAACCAGCCTAATAGTGGGATGACGAAGAACTGGACCGCCGATCCCATCAACACGGCATTCAAGATTGTCGACTTGGGGAGCTTCAGGATGGAGGTCGCATAGGTCAGCACGAACACCGTGATGACATAGAACGAGGCGTTCTCCCCGCACCTCGCCCCCATCGCCAGCAACACGTTGCGGGGGTAGTCGCGAATCACCTCCAGAATCGGCAGCGTCTTGGGTTTCTCACTCGTGGACTGGGCGGCAAACAGCGGCGTCTCCATCACCTTCAGACGGATGAACATGCCCACTCCCAGCAGTACGATGCTCAGCAGAAACGGCACCCGCCAGCCCCAGGACAGGAACTGCTCCTCCGACAGCATTCGGTTAAACACACTGAACACCCCGTTGGCTAGGATCATCCCGGCGGGCACACCGGCCTGGACCCAGCTGGCGTAGAAGCCGCGTCGCCCCTGATGGCCATGCTCGACCGCCATCAGCACCGCCCCGCCCCACTCCCCACCGACGCCGAATCCCTGTACGAATCGCAACACCACGAGCAGAATGGGGGCTGCGATCCCGATCGAGTGGTAAGTCGGCAAGAGTCCGATCAGGCAAGTCGCCGCTCCCATCATGACCAGCGTGGTCACCAGCATCGACTTCCGACCCACGCGGTCGCCATAGTGCCCGAATACCACCCCGCCAAACGGACGGGCCACGAACCCCACTGCATACGTCGCGAATGCCGCCATCGTTCCGGTGCGGGCATCCACCGTCGGAAAGAACAGCTTATTAAACACCAGCGCCGCAGCTGTGCCGTACAGGAAGAAGTCGTACCACTCGATCATCGTGCCGAGGAAGCTGGCGAGGACCACGCGGCGGACGGAGGCGGGCGTCGGGGAGGAAGCCGAAGGTTCGTTGGCCATCGGCGGGGTGTTCCTGGAGGGGGCGTCAGTGGGAGAGGCTTCTATCCAATCAGCAACAACTCACGACAGGCTGGAAACCTCTCCCGCGTTACAGCAAGTTGAGCTTCTTCGGCCTCGACGCCGGAGGGCGGCAGCACGCATCGCACAGGCCGGTCACTTCCAGCCGGTGGCCATCCATCCGGAACCCGTGCCGCGAGGCGACTTCGCGGAGCACCTGGGCGATGGCATCGGCCTGGAACTCGATCAAAGTACCACACTTGCTGCAAATCAGATGATCGTGCTGCGGATATCCGTAGTCGTGCTCGAACACGTCTCGGTCGTCCTGGCGAGCGACTTTGCGGATCAGTCCCGCCTCTTCCAGTTGCAGTAGCGAGCGGTAGATCGTCGACCGACTGACCCGCGTGCCATCAGTCCGCTGGGCCAGGCGACCGATCAGCTGCTCCGCATCGAAGTGTTCGTGCGAGGCGAAGACCTCTTCGATGATGATGATGCGTTCGCGAGTGAGGCGCAGCCCTTTCGTCGCGAGGTATTCGCGATACTTCTCCGCCGGGGAGACAGCGACGGTAACATTGTTCAAGGCAGTTTGCATGGAGTGAACCGAAGACGACAGATTTCCCGAGGCCAGTCAGGTGAGATTTTAGCAGTTGTGGAGCATCGTACCACAATGGTTGCCAGCGGCTGCGCCCTTCGTGAAGATACCGAAGTCATCCATTCCCCTGAAGGCTCCCCCATGAAACGCAATCCCGTCAAAGCCGCTCTCCGTGATGGTCAACCCCAGGTCGGCACGTGGCTCTCGCTCGGCGATCTGGTCGCCGCGCGGCTGCTGTCGCGAGTTGGATTTCCTTGGCTAACAGTCGATATGGAGCATTCACCAATTGACTGGGCACAGGCTTCCGCTCTGTTCGGGGCGATCGCCGATGCCGGTTGTGTACCCCTTTGCCGGGTGCCGAACGGGACTCACGAAAACATCAAGCGGGCGCTCGACGGGGGAGCATGGGGCATTATCGCCCCGATGGTCGATACCGTGGAACAGGCCAAAGCCATCATCGCAGCGGCCAAGTACCCACCGACCGGTAATCGTTCGGTCGGCGGAACACTGCATGCCATGAACTTCGACGCAACGGCTGGCGACTACTATAAGCGGGCCAATGACGAGGTGCTGGTGATCCTGCAAACCGAATCACCGACCGGCGTCGAGAACGCCGACGCGATCTACCGGCTGCCCGGTGTCGATGCGATCTTCGTCGGCCCGAATGATTTGCAAGCCCAGATGCGAGGGACGGACGGTGTCGACCCAACCCCCGCTGAACATGAAGCCATGCTGCAACGCATCCTCGCCGCTGGTAAGCGGGCAGGCACACCGGTGGGTCTGCATGTGCTGACCCCGTGCGATGTCAAGCAGCGGATCGGCGAAGGATGGCAGTTCCTAGCCATCGGCAGCGACATCCGCATGATGGTCTCTTCCGCCCAGTCGTGGGTGGGCGAACTCAACATCAAGTCCCAGCGCGGGGATCTGGCACGGTATTGAGGTGTTGAAAATGGTCGACAAGATATGGGGGTTGGCACTTCGGCTAGCCAGCGGCAACCGCAGTCACACCCTTCTCGCCAGGAGCAATGTTGAGAACTCACGGAACAATGCCTGGGGCGGTATCGCCACATGGGCATCCAGAGCCAGACCCCACCGTGCCAATCGTCTCCGTGCCAATCGTCTCCGTGCCAATCGTCACCGCCAATGGCTCGCAGCGGATCATGCTGTACTGGGAGCGATTCGCCCCCGTGAATGCCTGCCATGTGCTGGAGTTGGGTCCGAATTGCCTGACCACCTGGGACCAGTTCCGAGAGATCGCCCCGCAGGTATTGCGATCACTGGGCATCGGTGAGGTCACGGCAGATGCCTGGGCCTCGCGGTATGAGATCCGTCCCGTCGGTGAGTGCGACGTGTCGTCTGTCTGGGTGACCGGAAACTTTGATCGGGGTATTGAGGAGGCGATTGACCAGGAATTTCTGCGCCCGTTCACGACGACCAGCTGCCCGGTCAGGTTTTTGTGGATCGAGGAGAGCGGCCCAGGGGCCTCCCCTCCGAGCCAGACTCCACCACGGAGAGTCATCGCGGTCGTATACCGTCATGCGATCGCTGATGGGGCCTCGATTCGAGTCATTTGCCAGCACTTGATTGCGACGTGCTGCGGTCGAACGGTCGACAGATCGCTTTCTCCCTATGTCGGTCATCTGCTGCGAGATCTGCGGCACGGCCTACAACCTCCGGGGCTGTGGGGAACTCTCCGCTACGCCGTGAACGAACTGATGGGATTGGCCCGGTGTGTGTTTCCGAAGATCAAAACTCTCTCCGCGCTAGACCGTTCGATCACGAGGCTCCACCCGGAGCGCGTGCCTGTCGCGCAGATTCGGGCCACTGCCGATGCCTGCGGTGTGACTGTGCAGGATTTGTTATTTGCTGCAACCCTGGAGTCCATGATTCAGGAGGACTCCCATGAGCCTCGAAGTCTGTTCCGCTCGAAGCTGGCCCTGCAATGCCCGGTCGATCTGCGGCCATTCCTGGGGGCCGACTCGAGACAGGTGTTTGGGCAGTTGCTGGGATCCTATCAAGTCCGGCACACCGTCCGTGCCTCATCCACCTTTCAAGAGATCCTGACGCAGACGCATCGGCAGACAATCCTTCAGAAGCAGCAAAACCGGGCCGCCTATTATCCCCTCAGCATGGGTCTCATCTCGTTCCTCAGTCGACATTTTCCGGGTCAGTCGGGATTCAAGACCACGAAATCTATGTTTCCCCTCGTAGGCGGGATCAGCAATTTGAACCTGGCCGATCAGTTCCGGGACGAGTTCGAGTCCGGGACCGTGGTGCGGTATGCTCGAGCGACGCACCTCGGGCACATACTTCCGATGATGCTGTTCGTCACCAGCTTTGGAGAGGACGTGACGTTCCTGTCGACACGCCGCGAGTCGTTCCTCGACGACGAGGCGATGCGCCGCATCGTGGCCCATCTCGCACGGCGCGCGAGCGGAGATGTTGACAGCCCTGCGGACGACTTCAGCGGCAAGGCATCACACGTCTGAAACGCCATCCACACCACCCGTTTAGCTGCGACGCGATGGCTTTGCTCAGCGGAGCGCTTTCGCGTCCCCAACTACCGGACGACTGCATGTAACGCGACCATCTTCAATCGCAGAGATAAACCGCTGCAGTGCGAAACGCCTCCTCCGGGCTGCCATAGAACGTGCCGTTGTCCAGGTAGCACAGCTCGTACTTCTCATGGCTATAGGTGTAGAAGGCGAACCCCCACGAATCCTCGTCTCCGAAATAACGCAGCCGACACAAGTGGACCGGCATATTGCGCAGCCGCTCCACGTATTCCTCTCGCGTCTCATTGAACGGGACATAATCACCGGGAGGATCGGGTTCTTTGTAGACATCGATATAGCAGAAGGCTCCCCGAAACCGGATGCCCAGTCGCGTGTACTTCCCCGCATACTGTGCGGCGGCAAACGCTTCGATGCGTTTGGTAATGCGGGTCTGAATTGTCGCGGGAACCTTGACTCCCCCCGCATTGGGGTCTCTAACCCAGCCTCTCATGGGCGAATCTCCGACAGTGTGTGGCGTGGTGTACAACTCGTCGTTTAACACGATTTCTCGCAATCGAACTTTCGTGAGTCTCCGATGAGCTGTCAATGCTCAATAGAGGTTCGGGAATCTCGGAAGTTGCAAACCGGTTCAGCAATTCACGGGCATCGCAAGGTGGGGGTGAGTATGATCCGTGAGGTTCCAGCCTCCCTTGTCTTCGAGGAGTTGTCCTTGCGTTTCTCCATCGCTGTCTTGATCACTGTCGCAGCACTGACCTCCCATCCCCTGCAAGCCGAGAACTGGCCGGGGTGGCGGGGGCCGCGCGGGGATGGGACCAGTCTCTCGCAGGGCGTCCCGCAGACGTGGAACGGCGAGACCGGGGAGAACATCGCCTGGAAGGTCAGCGTGCCGGGAACGGGGCATTCCTCGCCGATCGTCTGGGGCGAGCGGATCTTCGTCACCACTTACCTGGACGAGTCCCACGACCGGCTCCTGCTCGCTTACGACCGGGCGACAGGCGGGGAGCTGTGGCGGAAGGTCGTCACTCAGTCGCCGCCGGAGCGGCTGCACCAGTTGAACAGTCTCGCGTCGGGCACACCCGCGACGGATGGGAAGCACATCTTCGTGGCCTTCCTGGAGAACAGCGGCGACCTAACTCCGGCCCAGAATGTGGGGAAGCCGCGCGACATGACCTCCGGACAAATTCTGGTCGCGGCATATGACCTCGATGGCAAGCCCGTGTGGGCCAAGCGGGTCGGGGCGTTCTCCAGCGTGCATGGGTTTTGCTCGTGCCCCGTTCTCTTTGAGGAGACCGTCATTGTCAATGGCGATCACGACGGCGACTCGTACATCGTGGCCCTCGACAAGCAGACCGGCGAGACGAAGTGGAAGGTCAACCGCGACCACAAAACCCGCAGCTACGTCACCCCGCTGATTCGCGAGGCCGGGGGACGGACACAACTCGTCTTCTCGGGGAGCAAGCACATCATCAGCCTCGACCCCCGCACTGGTGAACGCATCTGGAGCATCGCCGGACCGACGGAGCAGTTCGTGGCCTCGATGGTCTCTGACGGCGAGCGGCTGTTCATGGCAGCGGGGTTCCCCGACTATCACGTGATGGCGATCCGCCCGGATGGGACCGGGGATGTCACCGATTCGCATGTGGCGTGGCACTCGCGCGAGGCGAAGTGCTATGTCCCCTCGCCAGTCGTGGTGGATGGGTATCTGCTGGTGGCCAACGATGACGGGATCGCCCACTGCTTTAACGCCAAGACCGGCGAACACCTCTGGAAGGTCCGTAACGCTCGCCACTACAGCGCGTCGCTTGTGACCGCGCGGGGGCTGGTGTACTTCCTCGATGACGACGGCGTCACCAAACTCGTCCGACCCGGTCCCCAGCTGGAGATCGTTGCCGAGAACAAACTCGACGAGCAGTGCTTCGCCTCCCCGGCGATCGCGGAGGATGAGCTGATCATCCGCACAAACAAGAGCCTGATCCGGATTGTGAGTGGGGCATTGAAATCGAAGTGAGTTCGAGTGCCGGGTCGGGTGGCACACCCTGAGTCTTCGAAGGGTGTGGCGAACGTCGGAGGACTACGGCATTCGCAAAGCCTCAGACCGTGTACCCGCCGCCCCGAGTTAGAGCCAATCGAACTGTCGCCCCACTGCCATTCATCGCTGTCCCTTGCGAGACCTCGAATGCCTTGAGAGTTCATTACAGCGATTGCTGTAATACAGCAAGAGTCGACTGATCCAATACTCTGTCGCGCGCACATCACGGAGGATCCACCGCGTGTCGCACAACAACAGAGCAGCATCGGAAAGCAACCGCTCCCATTCAGACTGTTGATCACCGAACCGTACAGCAGCGCGGACCGCCATCGCAAGTAGAGGAAATGGAGATTTCAAATTGCTGAGGGCGAGTTCATTCAACTCGCGATCGCATTCTTCGGTCTCCGAGTCATCAGGGCGAGGCAACTGGAGCGCAAGTCGCAAGACCTTCATCTCCAAGGCGTCTGCCGCATACTTAATGTCATCGGGAGTCAATTCCACGGCTTGGCGAGCGTAATCGCAAGCATGGGACCAATCTTGGATTTCAAGATGGCCATACGCGCAGGCGGCCAGATTCAGGAAGACCGGCTGCCATGTTGTCCCCCGACTTGATTTCTCGGTCCAGAATGTGCGGGCACTCTCGAGGACGAATTGAGGATCATCTTCGACGAGCGAATCGAAAGCCCGGCATACCACACTTGGTATAAATGACACGATTGTTTCCTTGATCGCTTGGTCCGTTGAGGAAGCGTTTACACTGTGAAGGGAGCCTCGGCGCTAGGTTTGAAAACTCGCACTGGCCGCAACCCGGTCGAAATCACTCATGGAGCGACACAATTCTTTGAAATTGCCTCCAAAGATGAATCTCAGATGAAACTCCACTTTGGACCGATCCAAGGGGTGTTCCAGTACAATCGAATACCTGACCTCCCATCCACATGGTTCACCGATGAATCCATGTCCCATTCTCTTCAGGGGATGATGAGCCCACAACACGAATGCCAGATGGGAGCGGCCCTGCGACCAGAACAGAAATACTCCCACGCACTCTTCACCCCTCTTGGCGCACCATTCCATCGCATAGTTACGCCAGGCCGAGTATTCCTCGCGCTCGCCTGTGCAGCTCGTCGAGCCCGACGATTCGACCGAACCAATCTGCGGGTCGTCTCCGATATTGACGACCAGACGGACAGCCCGGCCTCTAACGCTTTGCCTGAACTCCGCCTGGATATTGCCCGTGCTGAAAACGCGATCCCATTCGCCGTGCCGTGTCCACCCATCCAGATTCAGTTTGACCGGCGCATCCTTGTAGCTGGATGTCTCCAGCTTGGAGTTCTCGTTGGATTGAGCCGTTGTGTCTTGCCAGCCCGCATCAACCGCTGAATCACAGTCGAGGCAGTTCGCGATTGCAGTGACGACCTGATCCGCATCATCGATGTATTCAATGATTGGAAAGCGGCTCAGGACGCGATGGTATTCAGCAGGGGGCGATGTAGACGGCTCCATCTGAATGACGACGAGAGAGTTCCGTGATCTTTCTCCCGATTCTACTGGACATTTATTGCAAAGCTCCCGCAACTCCATCAGGGTATGCTGTGAATTCCAGTATTCGGAATGTGCCAGTATGATTCCATGGCTCGATCGGGCTATTCCTTTGCGAATAACGTCCTCGAACTGGTCCCGCGCGTTGAATCGAATCATATACTCGGCAAACCATACACGGTATCCACGTGCCAACATCGCATTTGCAAGTTGCCGTGCCTCGTTCGCACAATTGCTCTTGTAGCTGATGAAGATGTCGAATGTGGGTCCACTTGTGCCCCATGCCAGCGGTTTATCGTACGTCGCAGCGAGAAAATCTGGGAGACCATAATATCGGAATTTTCGGTAAGTGGCGTAGAGTTCGCAGGCCAGAAGGATTAGGCACCATAGCCCATGAATCGATCCCAATATATATGACGGGTATATTACATACCAAGTGGAGAGTGGCGTCGCGGCGATCAGGCCGAAAATCACAGCGCTAAAGATTGCACCCCGGAATGCAGAGCGGTAGAACGATGAGCATTGTCCGACTGCAGCGACAGGCCGGAGGAATCCCGGTAGGTTAGGTCGCCAACGCGATCCGTACAGGCACATTGGTGCCACGATCAGCACAAAGAGAATGTTGGCGATTGCGAAAAAATAGGGTATCGAAGATTTCGGATATGCTCTCAGTGGAACAAAGAAGGCCGTCACTCCGGTGACAATAAGCATTGGCATCCATAAACAATCTGGATACCGAAAGGGGCCGCGTGACCAGTCGCCTTTGGGAGATCGAAGTTCGATAATCAGTACCACGAAGGCTGATAGCGCAAAGGGTAATAGTTCGATATACTGCATTGGTCGTTCCATTGAATTTGTCGGTTTGGGGAACAGCGGGATTGAGCTTAAATCAGTTCGCGCATCGGCGTCCCGCCATTGTCGACGAGGTACTGCGGGCGACCGTTGTGGTCGGTGATCGTCGTCTCGTCGACGCGAATCCCGAGGTGGTGAAAGAGAGTCGCGTAGACCTCGCTGAAGGTCACCGGGCGGGCGACGGCCTCACCGGCAATGCGGTCTGTTGAACCGATGACCTGACCATGGCGAAGGCCACCACCCGCCAGCAGAGCACTGTTCACTTGTGGCCAGTGGTCGCGACCGACCTGGTCGCTGATCTTGGGGGTCCGGCCGAACTCGCCCCAGACGATGACGGCACAGTCGTCCGCCAGGCCGCGTTGATGCAGATCTTCAATGAGGGCACTGACGCACTGGTCGAAGATCGGGAAGTCTTCCGCTTCACGCAGGAAGATCGAGTTATCGGGCCGTCCCTCGGCGTTGCGACCACCGTGCCAGTCCCACTTGCTGTAATTCATCGTGACGACACGGACACCCGCCTCGATCAGCCTGCGTGCCATCAGCAGGCTCTGCGGGACTCGTGGTGCCCCATTGCCATCCATGAACACGTTCGGATTGCCGGTCCCGTACCGGGCCACGACGGCGGGATCCTCCTGCGACAGATCGAGGGCCTCAGCCAGCCGCGACGAGGTGAGTAGCCCCATCGCCTGCTCACCAAAAGCATCCATCCCCTGCATCATCCGCGACGTATCGACATCCCGTCGCAAGTGGTCAATACTCTTGAGCAGCGACTGCCTCTCAGACAGCCGGTCCAGTGATATTCCGCGCAAGACCATGTCCTCGTGAGTCGGCCCCAGCGGGCGAAACGGAACATGAGCCGCTCCCAGAAAGCCTGGCCCCGGCTCGTTATAGGGACCGTGCGAACATTGGTAGCACAGGCTCACAAACGGCGGAGCGGCCGGTGTCGCAGCTCCCTGAACCTGCGACACCATCGACCCGAACTGCGGCCAGCCTCCCGACGGCTTGGGCTTACGGGAGTCACGCCCGTTGAAGACCTGGATTGCGTCATGATCGGCTTGATTCCCGACCAGTGAGCGGATGATCGAGAACTTGTCCGCGATCCGGGCGAGTCGCGGAAATGCCTCGCAAATCTCCATGCCGTGGACGTTCGTCGCGATCGGTCGCCACGGCCCGGCGAACTCCTTCGGGGCCTCGGGCTTGAGGTCGAACATGTCCTGGTGCGGAGGCCCGCCGACCAGATAAATCATGATGACCGACTTCGGCGACTTCGCACTCCCAGCTGCGTCTTCCGCTCGCAGGATCTCCGGCAACGACCAACCGCCGAGAGTTCCCATGGCAGCCAGTGTGCCGATGTTGAGGAGACTGCGACGGGAGATTCCGTCGCAGAACGAGCGACTTGGCTCGTCATTGCCATTTAGCTTCAGCATCTGTCGCATCCTCCAAAGACACAATACCCACCCACTGTAATCCCAAAGACACACGCATTACAATGCGGTTATGCGACTTGGAATACTGGGCGATTGGCCGCCAACTCCCCGGACCGTCCGAGTGTGGAGGGCTCCGAACTTTTTGAAGATTTGTTTCTTTTCCGTGTGAGTTCCTGCCCGCGACCGGGACTCACCATAATAGACCGGGTTCTCCGTTCCTTCTGGTGCGCCCCCTTTCCCCAAGGCCTCATGCGACCGCCCGACACACGTCACAGCTTGATCGTTCGCTTGAAGGACCAGCGGAATGAACCCGCGTGGACGGAGTTTGTGTGTGCCTACGAACCCTTCCTGGCACGGCTCGTCCGGCGGCAGGGGACGCCCGATCGACATGCGGCGGATGTCACACAGCAACTGCTGATCGCGATTGCGAAGTCGGTCGATGGGTGGCAGCCGGATGGGAAGGTGGCCTCGTTCCGGCGGTGGCTGGGGCGGGTGGCGCGGAACGTCGTCATCAAGTTCATGATGCGGGAGCGGAAGCAGATCACCGGCCAGGGCGGGTCGGACTTTCTGAAGTTGATCGAGCAGACGACCGACGCCTCGATCGATGCCGAACAGGCCAGGAAGTACGAGCAGGAGTTGATCCTCTGGGCGGCTGAGTTGGTGCGAGGAGAGTTCCGCGACACCTCGTGGCGAGCCTTCTGGGGGACACAGGTCGAGGGCCGCTCCGTCGCCGAAGTCTCAGCAGAACTCGGCGTGACCCCCGGCAGCATCTACATGTCCCGGAGCCGCATCTTCGCCCGGATTCGAGCCCACATCGCCGAAGTCATGGAGGACGAGTAAGTTCGTGGGACGGGCACATCTGCCCGTCCGTCCAAAGTAAGATGGGCAATCCTGCCCGTTCCCGAGTCAAGTACAACCCACAACTCCAGTGAGCGGCATGGCGCTAGCCGCCGGTTCCCCTTGACCGTCCTCCAACCAGCACCAGTTTCCCCGACGAACCACGCAGAGAAGAACCGGCGGCTAGCGCCGTGCCGCTCACCAAACCACCGACTCACACACGGACGGGCAAATGTGCCCGTCCCACTTCCGACCGCTCAACTTTCAACGTTCCCCCCATGCACTGCGACCCGACCCTCCTCCGACGTTCCCTCGACGACCGCCTTAGCGAGGCGGAAGAGGAGTCGTTGTCGGCACACCTCTCCTCGTGCCCGGCCTGTCAGCGTGAACTCGAACAACTCGCGGGGCAGCCAGCGGCTTGGTCTCGGGTCGGGACCGCGCTGCGTGAAGCCTGCTCATCGGTGGGGCAGACATTCCTGTCTGCCTCTCCTCTAGGCCCCGATTCCGCCATCGATCACGACTCCTCCGCCGACTTCGCGGTCGAGTGCCTCGATCCGTCCTCGACACCCGAGTCCATCGGCAAGCTCGGCGAGATCGAGATCCTCGAAGTCATAGGCCAAGGTGGCATGGGCGTGGTTCTCAAAGGTTATCAAGCGGAACTCAAACGTCTCGTCGCAGTCAAAGTCCTCGCCCCGCAGCTCGCCGTCAGTGCCGCCGCCCGCAAGCGTTTCGCCCGCGAAGCTCAAGCCACAGCTGCCATCCTGCACCCCAACGTGATGCCAATCCTGACGGTGCATTCCAGCGGGAAGTTGCCGTATCTCGTGATGCCGTATGTGGCGTGCGAGTCGCTGCAACAACGGATCGACCGCACCGGTCCGCTGGAGTTGGTCGACATCCTCCGCATTGGGATGCAGACCGCGAATGGCCTCGCAGCTGCGCATGCGCAAGGCTTGGTCCACCGCGATGTGAAGCCCGCGAACATCCTGTTGGAGATCAGCGTCGAGAAGGTGATGCTCACCGACTTCGGCCTCGCCCGCGCGATCGACGATGCGAGTATCACCCGCACCGGAGTCATCGCCGGAACGCCGCTGTACATGTCTCCCGAGCAAGCTCGCGGCGAAGCCATCGACGCCCGTAGCGACCTGTTCAGCCTCGGCAGCGTCCTCTACACACTGGCCACCGGACGAGCTCCGTTTCGGGCCGAGTCGACCTACGGCATCCTCCGCCGACTCACCGACGAGGCCCCGCGCCCCGTCCGCGAGATCACTCCACAACTCCCGGCGTGGTTCGCGATGATCGTCCACAAGCTGCTCGCCAAGCAGCCAGGCGAGCGGTTCGCGAGTGCCATTGAGGTGGCTCAACTCTTGGAGGGCTGCCTCGCTCACGTCCAACAACCGACGATGGTCCCGCTGCCCGAGGCGTGCCGCCTGGCCAAACCCCGCCACTGGGCAATGATCGCGAAGTTCGTCGCCGTCGTCCTGGCCGGAGGGCTGACCTCCTTGGCTGTGATTTACGCCCCTTGGCAGGACCGCCGCGCGGCCCCTTTTCCCTCTCCACCAACTCCCAGCGTGACGGTCTCTCCGACGACAAACGAGCCTCCCTCGACCGATCCCGACACCGAGTGGGACGCCGGAGACCAGTCCCTCGCCCCGCTCCGCCAGGAGCTTCCCAAGTGGAGCGAACAGGCCAAGCAGCTCTGGCCCCCGTAGGACGGGCCCTTTGGCCCGTCCATTGTCGGCGATTTCTCCGAAATCGCCGAATCGACGCCCGCCTCGCCGGAGAGCATCCAGAGTCAGAGAGCCTCTCTCCAACCCTCTGCCATCTCATTCGAGAGTCTCCACTGTCAATCACGTCGAACCGGCGATTTCGGAGAAATCGCCGACAATGGACGGACGGGCCAATGGGCCCGCCCCACGAACCACGCCGATTCTCGCTCGACACGTGGCCTTCACTCGTGATCGCCAACTGCCGCAGGGGACGGGCAGGATTGCCCATCCTACTTCCAATGACCTTCACGCCCAATCGGGAGTGCTTCGATGACCCGCACCATTCTGTTCGCCGTTCTCTTCCACCTCATCGCCGCGATTGGCATGACGCAGGAACCCGCGGCTCCAGTCGAGACCACTCCGGCGGCTGAGGCGAGTCCCTCTGCCCCGAAGGCTCCCGCCGAAGCCAATCCACAAGCGAGAGTGAGTGAGACCAAAGTCTTCACCCTCAAGAACTGCGTCCCTGACGGCTTGGTCAGGTTGCTCAAGCACCGGAATCCCAGTTCGTCGTTCCAAGCCTTTGGCAACAACCAGGCTCAGCGGCTGGTGGTGATGGGGACACCAGAAGAACTGGCGACTGCTGAACAGACCGTCAATCGCTTGCAGGAGTTGCTTGCACAAATCAAAGAGGGCGACAACAACCTGTATGAGTTGCTGAAGTCATTGGGGACCGAACATGCGGATGTGCTGAAGCTCAATGCGGAACTGGAGGCTCTCGACGCCGAGATCGTGAAGCTGGAAGCGGGCCTCAAGCATTACGCCCCACCGAAGCGGATCGAAGAATTCAAGACCCCGCCAAAGCCCGCCACTGTCGAGACCGAAACCGCTGAAGAACCCTCACCAAACGCCACCAGTGACTTCCAGTTGGGAGTAGTCCTGCACCGGACCAAGCCCACCGAGGCCGCCCGAATTCTAAAGCTGGTGATCAACGACGACCGGCTCTCCGCAGAGCCCGAGGGTGACAACATCGTGCGGGTCAAGTTTCTCTCCGCGACCAAGGCGGAGGTGGAGATGATGGCTTCGGTGCTGGAACGACTGGAAAAACCAGACGGTGCGGCTCCAACCACTCAGTCTGATTCCGGCACCACGCCTCAGGGCGTGCCACCCGAGCCGCAGCCCTCCACCGAGACCGTAGTCCTTGCGATCAAAGGCTGCCCCGCAACAGGTGTGGCCCACTTACTGAATCACCTGTATCCAGATTCATCATTCAAGGCCGTTGGTAATGACTCGGAATCCCGGCTAGTCATAACCGGACCACCGGAACTGCTGAAGTCTGCCGAAGCCACCGCAATTCGATGCCAAGAGTTGCTGACTCAATACAGTGAGGGCCAAGATAAGTTCAACGAGTTGCTCAAGTCACTGGGACGCGAGCACCCTGATGTGCTGAAACTCGATCAGGAACTGGAGGTCCTCGACGCCGAGATCACGAAACTGGGTGGCACCTTAGCAACCAAAGGTGAGTTGGAGATCATGGTGTCGGTGCTGAAGCAACACGAATTTACCAAGTTCGTTGGGCGCTGGAAGTACATCGAAGCCAGCGGCCATCAGGGGCCACTCGAAACTGGCGAGAACATGGAGTACGTTCTCGATGGCGATCACTTGGTGGCGAAGTCGATCGATGGTCTGTCAGGCACCAACACGATGACGTTAGAGATTTCTAAAGCCCCGGAGAACATGAGGCGATTGAAAATCGCAGGAACCCTCCCCAATGGCCTGGCAATCAACACGTTGGGAGTCTACGAATTCTTCCGCGCCGATGGTCAGTCGAACAGCCCGCTGCGCATGAAGCTCAATCTGTCGAGTGCCCCGAACTATCCCCAATCAATCGACGAGAAGGGTGAGGCGCTCACGCTCGTGGTGATGGAGAAACTGCCTGATCTAGTTGCGAAAAAAACACCAGCACCAGCAGCGGCATATAGCCCCCTCGCCGAGCCTCAAAGCGTGCCACCCTCCCCGATCAAGCACATCGAGTACACCGAAACCCATCCGGTTGCCAGCTCTCGCGAAAACAATCAACAACTCGCGGAGGCGGTTGCCAAAGCCATGAAGCAAGCGGGCCTTAATGGGAATAGTATTCAGATCGAAGTCATTGACGGAGTTTGCGCCCTGACGGGGCAATGGCGAACTCCGGAAGATCGATCTTTGGCCGAGAAGACAGCTCAAAGCGTCGCCGGGATTAAGTCGGTACAGCATGAGCCGATTGCCCGCAAATCTCCGGAAGCTGCCCCCCCCGTTTCTGCGGTTAAAGTCTTCGCCCTCCAGCACGCCCAGGCCACCGATGTCGCCGAAATCCTGAAGCAGGTCTACGACCAAGGCCCGTCGAAGATCGTCCCGGATGCGCGGACCAACTCGGTCATCGTCACCGGGCCGGATGCCCAGGTGCAGGAGATCGAGGCTCTGCTGCTGAAACTCAATGACGCCGGGCAATCCAACGCAGAAGAGAGAGTCGCACCCCTTGAAGCCGAAGCGGCCAATCTGATTGTCCAACTTCAAGATGAGCGGACGAAGCTGCTGCAATCGCTCGGGCGGGAACATCCGAAGGTGAAGGGATTGCAGGTTCGCATCGACACCGTTCGCAAGTCTCTTGTGAACTCCACAATCAAGGATGCCGTTTTCCTCTCGCCGACCGATGCTGTCCAGTGGAACCTAATGGCCTCTGAAATAGCGCAGGAGTTGAAGAAGGACCATGAGGCATTCTCTCGTCTACATGGTCCGAATGGCCCTCGCGTAACCGCCATCAAAGAAGCGATTGACAGTTTCAAGGAACTCCACGGCGAGCTGATGTTTGCCGACGAAACGGAAATAGCCCGGTGGTCGGCAGAGTGGCACAAGAAATATCAGCCTCTGATCGAGAAAGGGCCTGATGCACTGCGAGCCGAGCGAGATCAGCTCATTGAGAAGAACAACTCAGAGAACGATGACAAGATTGTCGAACTCGAAATACTGACCGCCTGGGCCACGGTCCAGCAGCGTTATCGCGAGCGAGATACTAACGCACAGCACGGAGTCGAGGCTCCATCGCCGGACGAGGACGCCGCTGCTTGGGTGGGAGTGGTCAACGAGGTCATCCAGGAGCTTGAGAAGGAGCGGGAAGCGATCATCGACAAGAATCTCGGCAAGCACAGCCCACGTGTCGATGACTTGGATGCCTCGATCGCCCAGATCAAGGCCGCTAACGCTGACGTTCTTACCAAGGCAGCGAAAGAGCAAGCCCATACGATCGCGGAGATGAAAGAGATCGTGGCCACGGTGTTCCCTGCCACGCTGGCTGCTGAACGAGCCGAGCGAGACCAGCTTCTCAAAACCGACCCCACGAACCCTCGCATTCGCGAAATCGACATGGAGATCGCGACAGTCATCGTCATGGAGCGGAACTATGCGAAAGCGATCGCAGCCGCAGAATCCGGAGAGCTGCCGACTGCTTCAACTGCGATAGCTATCCCCGCCAGCGACCAGTCCCCCAAGGAACTCCAGCAACAACTCACCCAGTTGCGGAAGGAGTACGAAGCCGCCGAGGCTCAGGCCCATCAACTGGCCAAGCAGCTCCAGCAGTCGCCCGACGCGACGAAGCAAGCCGAGTTACGACAAACCGTCCAGCGGGCGTTCACCGCGCGGCAATCGCTGCTGCGGGCCGAGCTGCTGGAGATGCAGACCCGCCTGCTCCAGACCCAGCGGTCGATCGACCTGCGAGAACGGATCAGCGACCAGATCATCCAGCGCCGGGTCGAAGATCTGCTGAACCCGCAGCTGAAGTGGGAGGGGACGCTAACCAGAGAGAATGGCATCACCGATACTGCCAAGCCAGAACAGCGAGAGTCTGGTCATTCGAATTCGCCACAACCTCCCGGTGTGAAAGTTCTGGCAGAGCCAGATGAGAACGGAATGGTGTTGGTGACATTTCAACCCAGCCCGCACAGTACCCTAGAGCAGTTGAAAGCCGGGCAAAGGGTGTTTGTGTCTCAGACCCTTCGACCTTTGCAGGCAGGTTATGACCAAACCCCGATCATTGCCAGTGGATGTATCCTCAAAGATTTCTGGTCCAATCGGCAACGAAGTGCTTCAAACCAACCTGTTGTCCTGCTGGTCCCGGCAGGGGTGGAAAAAGATCTCTTGGAAGCGGAGCAGGTTGGTGCTCTGGAAGTACATGGGGATAATCCATCGCCATACAGAACACGCACACCAATCGATGCCCCACCGACTGCATCGTCCCCTATCCCGAGGGGCCCTCAAACCGAGATGCTGGCCAAGCTGCAGGGCAAGTGGCATCTCACGATTCGCAGCCCGGGGCCGGTGCTCTCTAACCCGGATACTTATGAAGCGGAGGCGGAGGTTGAAGGGAACTTGATGAAGGTGTTCTATACGAAGACGCTGGATAACACATTACTCAATGAAAGGTTCTTAGCTCACACGGTCAAGATTCAGGTGGGGAGGCAGGGAACTCCTCCGCAAATCGATCTGTTGTTCGGGCCGAACGAGGAGAAGGTCAATCGGTTTCTGGCACTCGGGATCACCGAGTTCTCTGAGGATGTGATCCGACTGTGCTTTGACCGCTCCACCGATTCAGAGTCGATCCGTCCCCAGGTGTTCGCCGTCGGGGCCAAGGCGGCGATCTGGGAACTGCGTCGGACTCCGCCGGTAGATTCCAAGGCCGGGATGCTGGCCCGGTTGCAGGGGCGGTGGGTGGCGGAGTTCGAGACTGATCCGAATGGTGTCGATCCTGCGGAAGCCAAGCATCCTGGAATCGCCCTGGATGCGTCAGATGTTGTCTTCGATGTGTCAGGAAACGTCGTGACGACCTCATACATCACGCCTCATCCGGATAAGCCTGAATTGCCAGTGTTCTCCCTGCAATTGGGAGATATTGGGAAGCCGCAGCCGGTCGACCTCCTCTTGAAAACTTCCTCTGACCCCGAAGGTGCTGATTTCTCTGGGATCATCGAGTTCTCGGGAGAAGAGGTTCGCCTCTGTTTCGGAGACGTGAAGGATCGCCCCCAAGTCTTCGCAGCTGTGAAGGATTACATCTATCTGGTACGACTGAAACGGCCATCGCGCGAGTCTCCTTTGCATCTGGGCGTCGAACTCGCCCCAGCACCGGTCGGTCGGGATGAACTTCAGGGGACCGTCTTCCGGGGCGGTCTGCGAATTGAAAAAGTCCTCCCGGGTACGCTCGCGGAAACTCACGGCCTGAAGGCTGGCGACATCCTCATCGGCTTGGGAGCATGGGAAATGGTGACGGTGGAGAACGTCAACTCTGCGAGCCAGTTTCTCGGAAAACAGCCGCTGAAGTTCTACATCCGCCGCGCGGGCCAGACGCTCTACGGCGAGTTCCCCGTCGAGGGACAGACGCCGCAGCCAGTGACCACGATCACCCCGCTCCCTCCCGAGAGTGTGATTCGGTTGTCGAATCCTCAGCAGCTCGCTGGCAGAAAATCGAATCGCCTGGGACTCCACCTGGGGGAGCCGGTCTCCTTACCGACAAACAAACGATTTACGGGAGGGCTCGCAATCGAATCGGTGCAACCCGGCAGCCCGGCGGACCGGCAGGGGATCCAGGCCGGGGACATCTTGGTACGACTCGGAACCTGGGAAACGCCGGTCCTCGAATATGCCGAATTCATTCTGGAACAGCAACACCCGCAGTCGCTACGGTTCTACGTCGTGCGAAACGGAGACACGCTGTATGGTCATCTGACCGATGGGCCTTTCGACGCAGACCGCGACAAGCCCGGCATCGCAGCTCCGGCACCCGAACAGCCAGAGACGATTCACACCGACTCCCAGAAGAATGAATGGACCGTGTTGGGGATTCAACTGGCCTTTCATCCGCATGAAGACAAGCCCCAGACTGGGGAGCCACTGCGTGGTGTTCTTCAGGTCGAAGCGATTCGCCGGGATAGCCCCGCTGCGTCATCGACACTTCGCATCAGTGACATCCTCGAAGAACTGGGACCGCTCAAGATCACCTCGCCAGTTCACGTCGAAGCCGTCCTGCGGGAGTTCAATTCCAGCCGGTTGTCGTACACGGTCGTTCGAGACGGCAAGAGCGTGAAAGGCACGTTCCGAGTTCCGCTCAACCCGGCTGCGAACCGAGAGCCGACACCCGTTGAAGAAGTTCCTATTGGAGAGGCTGTGCCCACCGTTACCGAACTGGAAGGCGATTGGCACCTCGTCGCCTATTTCGACCATGAAGGGAAACCGCAAGAGATGCTCCCTTCGAATCGGAGCTTTCGAGGTGACCAGAGTTCCTTCGTCGGGCCAGGGCATCGACATGACTGCCGCATCAAAGTGGACCCGATCAAGAAGACCCTGTGGAGCTACTCCAAGGAAGAGGACGGCAGCTTCGGCCAGGATTACTACGAACTCAAAGGTCATCAGCTGATCCTCCGCAACGAGCCGGGAGCTGTGGGCTATCAGGTCTTCGAACGCGGGCTGGTCCGCATTCCCAGTGTCGTTCCACCGGCCACTGAGGAGCAAAAGCTTCTCTGGCGCTCGGCGATTGTGGAGATCGTGACCTATGGCGACAGCCATGTGAACAACGGGGGCGAGAACGTCGTCGGACGCGGAGTGGTCGTCTCACCGGGCGGACTGATTCTGGCACACTTGGCAGGTCGTTGGGACCCCCCTCTCAAGGATCGGAAGGTCATGGCGAAATTTGACGATGGCAGCCAGATCCCCCTCACTGTCGTCGAGGAAGGGGGCGGGTTCGTCGCTTTTCAGCCCGAGAAGCCGATCAACGTGAATCATTACTTCCAAGTGTCCACAGCCGAGGTGCAACTCCAAGACGAAGTGCGAGTCTGGGGACCAGATCATTCACAAGCCGGAAGTGATTCTCTCGCCCCGTTCGCCAACACGGTGACCGCACTGGATCGCAAGTACCCCGCCTTGGGAATTGCCGTCTGGCAACTTCGTCTCGGCCACCACACCGTGCTGGGGACGCCCATTCTGGATGCTGAGGGAGACCTGCTGGGCATCACCATCACCGGCACTCGGGATCTGCTGCTGGCCGTACCGGTGGCTCAGTTGAAGGCACTGTTCCCGAAGTCACTGGGCCAGTTGACTCCCATGCCGAGTGACACGCCGCCTGCGGCTCCAACGGTTAGTCCGCTGTCGCCAGCCGTACCCGTCCCGGTCGCTCCGCAGTCCGAAGGGCCGTGATCTGCATCTCGATAACGCCCCGCCCGTAGAACGGAATCCATTCCGTTCCTCTGAGTCAAGAACGGAATGAATTCCGTTCTACGACAGGTGCCGAACCAGCGCCGTGAGCATTTGCTGCTGGAGCTAGGGAACGAAGCGATACCCCGCGTGAGGTATCACGCGCCCGACAGCCTCTCGGATCACGTCGTGCAGTCATGCACACTCGTCAGACACTCCAGCGTCCTGGCCCCACGGGATGCAGCGACGGCGTGATCTCAGAATATCTACGAAGAGGGATTGACATTTACCCTTACTGCATTACAGTAGTAATACAGACATGCAAAAGCCCTCCCTCACATTCTCTGTTCATCCCTCCTCGGGCGTTCCGATCTACCGCCAGCTGATGGACCAAGTCCAGGCGTTGGTGGCGGGGGGGAAACTCGTCGCCGGGGACACACTCCCCAGTGTGCGGCAAATGGCAGCTGACTTGGGCGTGAACATGATGACGGTCTCCAAGGCGTACGCGAAGCTGGAAGCGGTCGGTGTCTTGGAACGCTCACGGGGGAAGGGCATGGTGGTCGCCCCCCCGCGCACCGAAGGATCGATCGGCCAGCGGCAGGAGCAAATGCGACCTCTGGCAGATCAAGCGGTCGTGCGCGGGTTACAGCTGGGGTTGAAGCCGCCGCAAATCATGGATGTGTTCAAAGCCTCGATCGAAGAGAGCCAGCCGTGACCGTAGCGGGGGCTTTAGCCCACGCCTGTGTGTGTTGCAAAGATGTGTGGGTTAAAACCCACACTACGAGAGGATCACCATGAATGAACTCGACATCGATGTCACCGGGCTGCATAAGCAGTTCGGCTCGAAGATGGTCCTCAACGGCGTCGACTTGCAGATCCCGCGCGGGCGGGTGATCGGGTTGCTCGGCCTGAACGGGTCAGGGAAGAGTACGCTCATCAAGTGCTTGCTCGGGTTGCTGAAGCCGACGAGCGGATCGATCACGGTGCTGGGACGGGATGCGTGGCATCTCGATGATGAGCAGAAGATCAAGATCGGCTACGTGCCGCAGGAGATCACGCTCTACCCGTGGATGACCGTCCGGCAGACCGTCGATTACGTGTCGGCGTTCTACCGCACCTGGGACACGAAGTGGTCGGACGAACTGCTGCGGCGGTGGGATCTGCCGCTGCATGATCGGTTTGGGCCGCTGTCGGTGGGGCAGAAGCAGAAGCTGGCGCTGGTTCTGGCACTCGGCCATCGACCGGAGTTGCTGATTCTCGATGAACCCGTTGCCAGCCTCGATCCAGTCGCGCGGCGGTGGTTCCTCGAATCGATCCTGGAGATGGCAGCTGATGAGCAGCACACCGTGTTGTTCTCGACGCACATCACGTCCGACCTGGAACGAGTCGCGTCGCATGTGGCACTCATGAAGGACGGAAAGGTGGTCTTCCATGATGAACTCGATGTCCTCAAGGACCAAGTGAAACGTCTGCGGTTACAAGCAGCTGCGGACCTCCCCGCGTCGTTCGCGGTGCGAGGTTCGCTGCGGACAGAAGTCGAGGGCCGCCACGCGGTGGTGACGGTTCCGCAGGTCAGTGATGAACTGATCGTCGAACTCAAGCAGCGCTGGACCGCTGATGTGGCGGTTGAGGATCTCAATCTGGAAGAGATCTTCCTGGAGCTGCATGAGAAGTAGCCGAGCGTAGGGTGGGACAAGCTCGCTTTGGAGCGCTGGCCCACCATGTGCGACGCGGTCTGATGGGGTGTGTGCGTCAGAAAAGTAGGCAGCTGCCAGTTTCTGCCCCCTCTCCCCCACATTTGGTTTGGCCCTCGGAGTGAACTCCACTGTGGGGGAGAGGGATGGGGTGAGGGGGCCACACCGCCCACCATAGCCCCCTCACCCCGGCCCTCTCCCCACAGCCAAGTCCTCACAGAAAGTCGCGTCGCCAGTGGGGAGAGGGGGCAGAAGACGCGGGCTGCTCACTTTTTTGATGCACACGGTCTGATGGGCGATGGTGGGCCAGCGCCCAAAGCGGCTTGTCCCACCCTACAACGACTTCCTCCCTTCTCCTCTGTCGATCAACCATCAACCATCAACCCTCCTGCCTCCCCATCATGCACAAATACTGGGTCGTCCTGAAAGTCTCCCTGACCCGTCCGTGGGTCTGGCTGATGTTGTCTTTTTTCCCGTGCTCGCTGTTCCCACTCGTGCTCGTTTTATCGGAGAACAGGCTTCCTGAAACCAAGGTCGCCATCCCCGCGTTTGACGTGCCAGATGCGGTTGTCTCTGATCAAGAGGCACTGCGAGAACTCGGGCAGCAGAAGCGGTTCGGTACGATTGAGGGGCTCAACACCCGCTACCTCCAAGGTGAACTGGAGTTCGACGATGCGGGGCAACTCCGGGGACCACTGCCCGAGCATGTGGGTTCCGCATATCTCTATCGACAGGGCGATTGGCCCATCCTCGACCAGATGCCACAGCTCAAGTCACTCTCGATGCAGCCGCCCAACGGTTTGAACGCGGCGGGCTGGCGGCGGATCGGCCAGTTGTCGAACTTGGAGAGTCTCACGCTGGAGAACATCGGAGCAGTCGATGGCGTAGCCCTCAAGTCGGGAGGTGCCGATCTGCAATCGGCACTCAGTCGTCTGACGAACCTGCGACAGCTCAATGTCGATAACACCGGCGCTCTCAACTGGAAGCTGCCGCCGCTGCCGAAGCTGGAGTACGTGGTCCTCGGATACAACGTTCAATTCGAAAGCACGCTGGAGATACTGGCCGAGCACTCGCCGAACCTGCATACCATCGCTTTGACCGGCTATCCAGATATGGACGATTCGGAACGCATGCTGGCGGCGATTCGCAAGATGCCGCGGTTACGGCGGTTATACATCGTCAGTTATGCGAAGCTGAAAGACCTGGATGAAACCAGTCGTCAGTTCGAGTTCCTTCGCACCCGTCTGCCCAGGATCGCCGTTTATCGCGGGGAGTATTCGATCGGTCGCTTACTGGTCTGTGCCTTTCTCCTCTTCCAGGCGATGTTCATCTCGTTCCTGGCGTGGTTCCAATCAGGACTCACGCTGTCCCAACCCCTCGCCGGTGTGATGCCGGGGCATCGTCGCCCGCATCTGTTCTGGCCGTTGACGGCCTCGCTGCTGGCGGCAGTGGTCTTTGTGTCAGTGGCGACGTACATGGGGGTCTACTTCCCGGTCGCGCTGGCGATCGGGTGCATGGCCGCGATGCTGGTGGCGACCATCTTGCCGGGGCACGATCTGAGTTCCGAGTGGCGGCGCATCACCTCGATCGTATCGACGATTGATTTCCTCTCACCGTTCACGCTGATGGGCGTCGGTTTTGCTTCACCATCCACGATGGATGCGTTTCTGTTGGGAGATTACCCGGTGCTGGCCTCGCTGCTGCTGGTCTGGTTCTTGGCTGCCGCAGCTTGGAAGATCGTGCGAACGGAGCGGCTGCACCGTATCTTGGCCGAGAGCGGCATGCCGGGGATTCCGGGGCTGAATCTGAGTATGCAGGAACTACACAACCAGCCGTTCAAGCCCGCGCCCGGCTGGTCGCTGGCGAACTGGCAACTGAAGCGGATGGAGACAGCGATCGATCGGCGAATCGCCGGGATGGATCGCACGAACTGGGTCGACATGCTGCGGAGAGCGTCCCCCTCGAACCCTGGGATGTTGATCGGCGTCCTTACGATGATTGTCTTTACAATCGTACTGAGCTCGATGCCAGGGGGAAAGTTCGGCACTGCTCCGAAGGGGATGTTCCTGGTCCCCGGGATGATGCAGGCGATGATGATGATCCTGATGATGACTGCCATGATGTGGGTCGGTCGTCGTGCGAGTATCGCCGCCGATTTTCTGCGACCGATCAGCCGTCCGAAGTTCTGGAATGCCCTCCGCTTGGCGATCTTTCACGATCTGAAATGGGGCATGCTGCTTGGACTGGGATGGGGATTGTTCTCGCTGTCCATGGGGAATAAATGGGTTCTCACTCCCTTCACCGCAGTCATCGCTCTGGCCACCGCGATTGGCTTCTTCGCGTTCTACCATGCGTGGGTCACGCTGATCGTGATCGGCAAACGCCTCTGGCTGCATGCGACGTTAGCGCTGGTTTCAATGGGAGTGATTGCGGGAATGACGGTCGCCGCTCCGGTGCTGTCGTTCGGAGAGCAAGCCGATCCGCCTGTTGCCGTCTTGCTGGCGATGATCGTCTTGGTCGCCGGAGGTGCGATGCAATGGGGCGTCGCGAGGAAGCTTCCGGATTGGGAACTCGGAGCGTGAGGGCGATCAGTGGCGTAGCCGTAGGGTGGGACAAGCTCGCTTTGGAGCGCAGGCCCACCCTGTGCGACGTTGATTGGCACGAGATGGTGGGCCTGCGCCTAAAGCGGCTGGTCCCACCCTACGTGATGAAGACACTCACCAACCGAACGTCAGCGAGCGGGGGACGTGAGTCCCCCGTGCCAGTACGACGCGACCGAACGATACGGTCTGGAAGGGATGCGAGCGTCGAACAACACGGCGGACTTACGTCCGCCGCTCGCTGCCGATCTGTTGTAACGCCCACTGAGCGGCCTCGCTCACAATCGGGTCGATGTGCTGAGCGAGAACGCGTAGCGCGGGGAGATGCTGCTCCTCGCCCGAGTTCCCGGCGACGATGCAGGCGTTGCGGATGATCCCCTGCCAACCGGGGCGAGAGAGCGGGGTGGCCCCCAGTTGTTGCTGGAACTGCTCCGGCGACAGTGATAACCACTCGGCGAGCGAACGCCCCGCCAAGCCGGGATCAGGCTGGAACTCGGGCACGCGAGTCGCGGGGGCCTTGTGATTCCACGGGCAGGCCGTCTGGCACTCGTCGCACCCGAACAGCCACTCCCCCATGCCGGCTCGCAGCTCCTCCGGGATTGGAGCGTTGCGGAGCTCGATCGTCAGGTACGAAATACACTTCGTCGCGTCGAGTACATACGGCTCGGGAAACGCTCCCGTCGGACAGACATCGAGACACCTCGTACATGTCCCGCAGTGTTGTGTCTCGTGCGGCTGATCCGCCTCCAATTCGCAGTCGGTGAGTAACGCTGCCAGGAACAGCTCGCTGCCCATCCGCTTGTTAATGAGTAGTGTGTTCTTACCGAACCAGCCCAGCCCCGCCAGCCGCGCGAAGTCCCGCTCTAACAGAGGAGCCGTGTCGACCACCCCGCGTGTCTTGCAGCCGGGTTGGAGTTCATGCAGTGCGTCAGCGAGTTGCTTGAGCTTCTCGCGAATGACCTCGTGGTAGTCCCGCGTGCCCAACGCATAGCGAGCGATTCGTGGCCCGTCCCCCGTAGCTGCGTTCGCCAGAACGCGGGTGTCGGGATGTGGCATGGGCATCTTGCCCATGTCTGAAACCCCCGGAGTCACGGGCGAGACGCCCGTGCCACGGACTGTTTCAACAGAATGCCGCCCGCCACTCCCATACACCAACCCCAACATCACCACGCTCCGAACCTGCGGCAGCACATGTTTCGGATGCTGATACGCCTCCCGCCGGCGTTCGATGTACTGCATCTCCCCCGCAAACCCGCGCCCCAGCCACTCGTCGAGTCTCTCCCACGTCCCGGCCCGTACAGCTGGAGCGACTCCGACCAGTTCAAAGCCGATCTCGACCGCCCGCCGCTTGAGAGCGGAGGTCAACGACAAGCTGGCGGTGGGTGAAGGGGTAGTCATCAGCAATGTCAGTGGACCGTTGGAGTCCAGCCTTTAGGCTGCCTTGGGAAGCCGCCGCAGGCTCCGCTGTGAATCTTCTCCGGGCGAGGGCAGGCTAAAGCCTGAACTCCAACGGTTGGGACTCTCTTCACGACAGATGACAGGCTGGAAGCCTATCCCACGGGCCTCAGTGGTGGCTATGCGAATCGTCGGGAAAGGCTCCACTGCGGACTTCGCGGGTGTAGTCGCGGACGGCGTTTTGGATGGTCTCTCTCAGTTGGGCGTACTGCTTGACGAACTTGGGATGGAAGCCGGTCAGGCCGAGCATGTCGGGGCTGACGAGGACTTGCCCATCGCAGTCGGGGCCAGCTCCGATGCCGATCGTGGGGATCGTTAACTGTTGGGTGATGTCCGTGGCGATCTGCCGAGGGATCAGTTCGAGTACGACCGAGAACGCCCCGGCCTGTTCGGCGGCTTTGGCGTCATTGAGGAGTTGGTCCGCATCGCGCTGCACCGCCGAGTGCCGCCCGAACTTGCGGATCGATTGCGGTCGCATGCCGACATGGGCCATCACGGGGATCTCGACCCGGTGCAGAGCGGCAATCGTCTCCGCTTGGGCCTCGCCGCCTTCGAGCTTCACGGCGCTGGCTCCGGTCTCCTTGAGGACGCGCCCCGCATTGCGGATCGCCTGGCGCGGGCTCACCTGATACGACATGAAAGGCAGGTCGACGATCACCAACGCCCGCTGTGCGGCCCGCGTGACCATCTGGGCGTGGTAGATCATCTCGCTGAGCGTGACAGGCAGCGTCGTCTGATGCCCCTGCACCACCATACCGAGCGAGTCCCCGACGAGCAGGGCATCGACATCCGACTCGTCGAAGATCTTCGCCCAGAGCGCGTCATACGCGGTCAGCACGCTGAGTTTCCGCCCCTCGCTCTTCGCCTTGACGAAGTCGGGGACAGTGACAGATCGAACGGGTTTCGACGGAGTGGCGCTCATCGGGATCCTTCTGGAGCGAAGACTTCCGAAGTCTCCGAAGACTTCGGAAGTCTGGCTGGCACGCACTGCAATTGTGACAGGATCGCCCCCGTTTGCCGAGTCGCCGTTTCGCCGCGACGCGAAGTCTTCGAAGCGGAGCGCTCGCTCGGATCCGTTGGAGTCCAGCCTTTAGGCTGCGCTGGGACGCACAACGCAGCCTAAAGGCTGAACTCCAACAGGCGGTCTGGTACGCGGGCGAAGCGAAGCTTGGGACTGAGAGCCATATTGGTGAAAAGAGATGAACAAAACACATCAGAACTGGCTTCCCATCAGCCGAAAAGATATAAGTAACGTGTGATGTGTGAGTGACATTCCATTCCAGAGGACCGGGGATCGCATTGATGTTCAGCCTGCAGGCTCGCGGAGCGAAACTCTGTGACCAGATCGTCCGCCGCGAGGTACTCCGAGCGGGGGGGGTGGGCGTTTGCGGTCTGTCGCTATCCCAGTTGCTCGTTCCACAGCCGGTTCGAGCGGCGACTTCGACTGCCAGCGGAGGCCGGGCGAAGTCGTGCATTGTGCTGTTCCTGATGGGCGGGCCGCCCCAGCACTCCACATGGGATCCCAAGCCTCAAGCTCCCGATAACGTGCGCGGTGACATTGCCCCGATAGCCACCAACATTCCCGGCGTGCAGTTCGGCGAGTTGATGCCGAAGCTGGCACAGCGGGCCGACAAGCTGGCGGTGTTGCGGGCGATGTCGACGTTCGACAATGCCCACTCATCGAGCGGCTACTACATGCTGACGGGGCGTCCGCATGCTCCAATGAATGCCGAGAACGCCAACCCCGGAGCCCCGAACGACTGGCCCAACTGGGGGTCGGTGGTGCAGCGGCTGACCGAGACACGCGGGCATCTGCCGGGGGCGGTGCGGCTGCCGAATCATATCTTCAATACGGACGGCTCGATCTGGCCGGGGCAGGACGGCGGCCTGCTGGGGCGCAGCATTGACCCCTGGTTGTTTCGCTGCCAGCCCGCCTCTCCGGACTACCGGATCAGCGAATTCCAGTTGCCGGAGAACATGTCGCTCGACCGGCTGGCCTCGCGGCGAGAACTGATGCGAACACTCGATCAGTCGCTCCCTGCCGCTCGCTCCGAGACCAAGGTCGGCAGCTTCTCAACTCAACAGGAGCGAGCGTATGGGCTACTCGCGTCGTCGGCCTCGCGCGGGGCGTTTGATCTCTCGCTGGAGACTCCCGAGACGCGGGCTCGCTACGGGAATACGCAGTTCGGGCAGAGTTGTCTGCTCGCGCGGCGACTGATTGAGGCCGATGTGCGTCTGGTGCAGGTGAACTGGTATCGCGGGCCGGAGGAGCCGTCGAATGCCCCGTGCTGGGACTCGCATGTGGGCGAGACCGATCGGCTCAAGAACGTCCTCGTGCCCCCGACCGACAACGCCTTCTCGGCACTACTCGATGACCTGTCGGAGCGCGGGATGCTCGATGAGACGCTAATCGTCTGCATGTCCGAATTTGGCCGGTCGCCCAAGATGAACGGCAGCGCGGGACGCGACCATTGGGGGCCGGTCTTCTCAGTCGCTCTGGCCGGTGGCGGGATCAAAGGCGGCATCGTCCACGGAGCCAGCGACGAGATCGGTGCCTACCCCAAGCAAGGCGTCACCAAACCCGAAGACCTCACCGCCACGATCTTCCACTGCCTCGGCTTCACCCCCGAAACCGAATTCCACGACGCCCTCGGCAGGCCGTATGCGATTAGTCGTGGACGGCCGATCGAGCAGATTCTCGCGTGACACAACACGCGATCGTTTAGCCGCGACGCGGAGAGGTTATAAGTTATTCGGGGGATCGTGCGGGGGTTGGATTTTCTAGGGCGTTTTTTTTGAAATGGGGCCTTGGCTTCTGGGGGGCTTAGTCGAGGGGCATGGG
>JAYSUV010000040.1:0-2374 GCA_043718945.1 Planctomycetota bacterium | reverse complement strand
GCCGCCGCCCGCGCCGACGGCGGCGTGAACCGCAGCGCTCGCGGCGCGAAAGTATTCGCAAATATTAAAACAGTCATCCGCACCTGCCACAAACAGGGTCTGAACTTCTTCGACTACGCCCGCCAAGTGATGCGCGCCACCCTGACCGGCCACCCCCCGCCACTGCCGCTCGCCACCCCCGGCCACTGCTCCTGGCCACGGCGGATGTGTCACCGAAATCTCCCGTGACTCGCCCACGCACTGTGTGAATGTGCGAAGCTACGCCCCCAGAGAGCGCGGCGGGGTTCACAGTTACCAGTGACCTGCTGCAACACGATCTGCGTTTGGTGACCGGCCTCCGCAAGAACATGCGCGAGAAGCTGCTGCCCTTGTGGGACAAACTCATGCAGCGGAAGCGTTCGTTGATCGGGACCATCATCGACCAACTCAAGAAAGTTCCCAAATCCAGCACACCCTCCACCGCAGTCCGGCGAACGACCTGGTCAACATCCTGGCCGGTCTGGTCACCTATACGCAGCAGCCAAAAACCCTCACTGCACTTGAGCCTTGAGGAAACACTGCAATTGGAGCTGCTGGCCGAGGCCCAACTGCTCATGGCTTATACCGAACTCAGGCAGACATCGAGACGCTGTCGCTCCGTTGGCAGGACATCGACTGGGCAGCGCACCGGATTGTCGTTCAGATCCGAAGACCGAACATCATCCGGGAAAGGCATATCGGGCGATTCCACTCTTCCCGGAACTGCGTCCGTACTTGCAGCGGGCGTTCGAGGCGGCACCGGATGGGGCGGAGTTCGTTGTCGATGCCCGATTCCGGAATGGGGCGATGGGGCCAGCTCGCTGGCTCAATGCCAACTTGCGGACCACTTTTTTGAAAATCATCCGCAGGGAGGGGCTTCAGCCCTGGCCCCGAGTGTTCCAGAATCTGAGGGCCAGTCGCGAAACGGAACTCGTCGAGACGTACCCGGTTCATGTGGTGACGGGATGGCTGGGAAATACTCCCAAGGTCGCCATGCGTCACTACTGGATGACGACAGATGAGCCCTTCGACGCAGCTGTTCGAAGGGGAGAAAAAGGGGCGAAGAAAGAGACGCAGTACACGTCGAAAACGGCAGAAATCAGGCCGCAACGATGTAGCCAGTAAACGCCAAAGCCCCGGTATAACCGGGGCTTGCGTCGAATCGTCGCTTCTTGCGAAGCATTGAAGTTGCGGGGACAGGATTCGAACCTGCGACCTCGAGGTTATGAGCCTCGCGAGCTACCGGGCTGCTCCACCCCGCGTTGTGTTCACTACAGAGTCAACTCCGTAGCGAGATGCGAACTATATCGGTCGCGAGCAGGATGTCCAGCAACAATCTTTTGACTTGGTGGGGATTCTACTTTTGACGATCAGTCTCGACGTATTGCCCCAGACCAGCGACCCGTCCGTACGGTAGCGCACGATGGCAGAACGTGAGCGTGAGGGCCAGTTACGCTGGAACGCACGATTTGGCAGCGTGTCACTCGCCATCGCTCTGCCCCTGCGACCTCTGCTGGATCGCGCTCTCGATGTCATACACTCTTTTCATGGCTTGCTTCCGCACTTTAGGAGCTAAGAGCTGCGCGTGCTGCGTCCAGTAGATCTTCCATCGCTCCAACTCATCCACGCTCATCGTGTCGAAACGACGCTCAAAATCCCGCAACTCTTGAAAGTTTGCCATGCGGAATGCCGCCTCTCAACAGCGACAGCCGCTCAGCGGATGGACGGGTGAGCGGCTGTGGAATGCGTGAGGGGAAGCCCTCGCTGGAAATCGCTCGCCCACGTTCTGGCGAACGTAGCGACGCAAACACCCAAACCGGTCGGGCGTTAGATCACGCCGCCGTGCGTCCGGTAGGGGGTCGCCAGGTCGGGCATATCAAAGCCCCAGATCCGGTCCCAGATTTCCGGGACGTGGCGATACGATTCCGATTGATAAATCAGCTGCTTCACGCGGTGGTCCGGGTTAGGACTCCAGATCGGCACGATACAGCCGACCTGAATACCCATCAGGAGTGCGAACAGAAGACTTGTCGCGATCTTGCGCATTGGAGAGTTCCTCCCTGAATCCGGTCTGCGAAGCACATCGAAGGGACGGGGGAGCCGCCTTGATCTGCTGCGGTGTGGTGACCGCTCGCTCACGCGGCTTCGTGCCGCGTGGCCCCGGATACTCCTGGCGGAGCCCTACATCGGATTCGTCGGAGACCCACCGGATGTCGGGGGTTGCGGCGAATGAGGTGCAGGCGTTTTCGAAACTCCACGGTCGTCATCGTCGTCATCGTCATCGCTGTCCGACTCGAAGTTGCCTTCGTGGAGAACGGCCCCCTTCTTCTCCAGCTCGAGGACTTGCTCCTCCATC
>JAYSUV010000390.1:0-4111 GCA_043718945.1 Planctomycetota bacterium | reverse complement strand
GCGAGTTCCGGCGGGAACCGCTCGCACCACGATTCATCGATCAGTTCGACATCAATCATGTCGATCAAGTGCATGCGGTCTTTGGTCTTGTACGAAGTCAGTTTCATCCGCACCAGGGCTTCGAGCGTCAGCGTTCGATGAGCCTGAATGTCGACTGATTCGGCCACATCGGGAGCGGCCACGAGATCGGTCGGGTAGACTTTCTCTCCGGCGTACAGCACATGCACCGCATCGCGGGCGCGGGCGTCGGGGCCATCGAGAAACATGTCGATGCCAGCTGCGTGGCGGTAGACGAACCCCGCAGCCTCCATGGCTGCTTGAGCGGCTGGCCAGTCGGATCGCCGCAGCAGAATATCGACATCACGAGTCGTTCGCACGGCCGCTTCATCGGCTTGCACGACCCAGGCCGCACGGCGTTCTCGCCAATGATGGCATAGGGCACGCCCGCTTGCTCCAGCGTCCGGGCGGTCCGCTCCAAACGTTCCTGGATCTTTTCCACAGCGCGGTCCATTCTGCGCCACAGCGCTTCGCCGGTGAGATGAAAAGGGATGGAGGCCATGACTTTGCCTTGGGGAATGATCACGCAAACAAATCTTCTTCCGGATGGTCGATCAACTCTTGCAGCCGCGCGGCCAGCACCGGATGGAACCGCGCGGGCCAGGTGGCGTCGATCATTCCCAGTTGCAGCATGTCGATCAAATGCACCTTGTCCTGGAGGCGATTGGCGACGAGTTTCATCGTCACCAGCTTCTCCAGTGGGACCGCGCGGAAATTCTCGAAGCGTTCGTACACATCGACACCGGGAGCGGGGACCGCATCATCCGGGCGGACGGTCTCATTGGCGAAGATCAGATGCACGGCGTCCCGCTCACGGTTCTGATCTCCATCCAGGAACATCGTGATCCCGCGCACATGCAGCTGCCGAAACCCGACCGGTTCCAGCGCCGCTCGCACCGCGTCCAGGTCCGACCGCCGCACGAGCAGATCGACATCCTGCGTATTCCGAGTCGCCGAGGGGTCGACGCTCGCGACCCAAGCTGCGACTGCATTCCCGCCAATCACGCAATACGGAACGCCCGCTTGCTCCAGTGCCGCTGTCGCCCGCAATAGCCGTTCACGTACCAGCTCCACGGCTTTCACCATCCGATCGATCGTCGAGAGGCCATCAAAGGGGGACATTGCACAGCCGAGGAAGAATTCAAGGGAGGCCATTCCGACTTGAGGGACACGCATTGAGTCTACGCAGAACCTCCAGCGAGAGAAAGAGGAGCCGTGATCACTTGGTTCGCGATCACCTCAGAACCTATGATCGCTCATCGCACGGGATCGAGAAGAGTGCCAGCCAATCTGTCGCTGGACCGGCGTTAACCCTCCCAGACAGGCATTCGAGCATGAGTTCCGGACAACGCGTGGTGATCGTCGGGGGCGGAGTCATTGGAGCGGCCAGTGCGTACTATCTGCGGCAAGCGGGGAAAGAGGTCGCGATCCTCGATAAGGGGTTGTTCGGGAAGGCGTGTTCGCACGGGAACTGCGGCTATTTGAGCCCGAGTCATGTCCTTCCGCTCTGTAAGCCGGGAGCGATTACGAAGACGCTCAAGTCGATGTTCAACAACAACTCGGCGTTCTATCTGCGACCCCGTGTCGACCTGAATCTATGGAGTTGGCTGCTGAAGTTCGCCCGGTACTGCAACGAGGCTGACATGATGTCGACGGGGCGGGCGCTGCATGCCTTGCTGCAATCATCGGACAGCGAATATCGCCGCCTGTTCGAATCGGAGCTAACCAAGACCGAGTGGGACACCTCTGGAATGCTGTTCGTCTATGCGACTCAGAAGATGTTTGACGAGTACGCCGAGACCGATGCACTACTCCGCCATGAGTTCGGCGTGGGAGCAACGCCGCTGAACGGGAAACAGCTGATTGAGCTGGAGCCCGCCCTCAAGCCGGGATTGGCCGGGGCGTTCAAGTACGACACGGATACCCATCTGCGGCCCAGCGAGCTGATGGCCGCGTGGAAGCGGCGACTGTTGGAGATGGGCGTTGAGATTCACGAGAACACTGAAGTCACCGGGTTCGTTACCGAGGATGGCCAGATCAAGGCCGCTCGCACGGCAAATGGTGAACACACTGCCGACCAGTTTGTGTTGGCCGCCGGATCATGGACACCATTACTCGGGAAGACGCTCGGCTATGCCCCGCCGATTCAGCCGGGCAAGGGGTACTCGATCACGATGCCGCGTCCGAAGATCTGCCCTCGGCATTCGATGATCCTGGAGGAGTACCACGTCGCCATCACTCCGTTTCAAACGGGGTATCGCATCGGTTCGACGATGGAGTTCGCCGGGTACGACGAGACGCTCAACCGCCAGCGGCTGGGATTGCTGCGGCGCGGGGCCGGTGAATACCTGCTCGATCCGTTCGCCGAACCGGTCGAAGAGGAGTGGTATGGCTGGCGGCCGATGAGCTGCGATGGCAAGCCGATCATCGACCGCGTGCCCCGGCTCTCGAACACCTACGTGGCCGCCGGACACAGCATGCTGGGGGTCTCGCTGGCGACCGGGACGGGGAAGCTGCTAGCAGAACTCATGACCGGGACGAAGCCGCATGTGGACCCGGCTCCGTTTCGAGCAGCGCGGTTCTGAGCGGTCAATCCCCTCCTCGCAGATCCGATGTGAAGTCAATGTCACAACGAGGCCACAGGTCATGCGGGACAAGTGACTTCGCTCAAGTGATCTGGGCGGATCAGTTGGCGGGACTCGGAAGTGGCTCCGGCGTCGGTTCCGGGCACTCCCTGTTTGCAGGTGCCGCTGAGGACTCCGCAGCGGGGGCTAGGATGGGGCTCGGTGGAGGGCACTCGACCGGGACGGGTTCCCCGATCACGCGTTCACTGATGATCCGCTCGCTGATCACTCGCTCACTGATGATCTGGCCGGGCTCCTGCTCTGCGGTCGGCTCTAACCGCCCCTCAATGACAGGGACCAGCTGGGTCTCGACGTAGGGCCGGTTGCTCGACCCGGCGGTGACGGCCTTGGTCTTGCAACGGCAGCGATCTTTGTAGCTGTGGAATCCGGTGTAGCAGTAGGTCTGATCAAGTGATCGAATGGCACACGAGACATCCGCCAATTCGCTGTTCACGGCATTGCGTAAACAGGTCAGTCCAGTGACCAGACCGATGACCCCGACTGTCGAAATGAGGACCAGTTCTGCGGAGACAATGAAGCCCGCCTGATCGTTCCAGAGTGCTTTGGCCAAACGCAACATGATGAGTCCTTCTCGAACGTTCGAGAGAATCCCGGAGCAAGACCCGCTGACGGGAGCGAAAAAAAAGAAGGTCGCGCGGGGCAAACGAGATGAGCCATGCAGTTGGCTCCGGTTCCGGCATCTGGGAACAAACCGTTTTCATCGCCGACACAGCGATGAACGATGCCATCTCCTCACTCGTGCCCCGCAGCGACCAGCTACATGGCGATGTCTCACGTCGCCACACACGCTCGCTGTCATAAGTCGCTCGTCGGTCTCCCGAAGTGTTCCAATTGAGGAGGCTGCCGGTTCCCAACGGCCATGACCATCCTCACGATTATTACCATTGGCACAACCCGTACCACCGTTACAATCGGAACCGAGCGTGAGGTGCGTCAAAGCGACACAACTTGCGGTGCTGTATTCCGTTAGACCATACTCATTTATATGCCGAGCTTACAGGAATAATGGGTTGTAATGGTTGTGACGATTCAAGGGATTATCCGGGGGCTTTACGTTTTGTTCAGAGACCTGAACGGCGAGGGTTCGGTGGGTGGTGGTCAGCCGTCGCGACAGAGTCCGGCTCGACTCGCAGGCCACACGGCGGGAGGGCGACGCCAGTGCTGGAACGTAGGCGATGTCGCTCCGCGACTCGCATTCCGCCTGCCAAAGCCCCACGCATACGGTTTGAAAGGCGTCCAGCGGGAGGAGTCTCAGTCGCGGAGCGACGTGAGCTACGGGCACGTCGGAAACGTGCCCCACAGCATTCGCAGCCCCGCAGGAGCATCCCCCCAGTGCTGTGAACATGATTGTGGTCCAGCGGTGGCTCACTGGGAAGGCTTCGGCGCGTTGGGTTTGGTGGCGGCGGCTT
>JAYSUV010000389.1:0-1528 GCA_043718945.1 Planctomycetota bacterium | reverse complement strand
GGCGAGTATTGGCACGGCGATCTGGCGTCACTGCTCGTCTATGACCGCGAACTGACCGCGATCGAGCGGGAACGGACGATCCGCTGGCTTATCCAGGGTTATGACATCTTCGAAACAGTAAAGCCAACACCAGTGGCCCAGCCCGATCCGCGATTGCTGGCCTGGGCATCGTTGTGCGTGGTCCTCTTTAACTCGAATGAGTTCCTCTATGTCGACTAATCCCCACCCTAACCGCGATCTAATCACTTCCGGCCCCCCTCTCCCCCCGGGAGAGGGGCTGGGGGTGAGGGAGAACCACGCGCATCCCTCGCTCTACTTCCCGTGTGGCCAGTCGCGGCGCGAGTTCGTCTGGGAAATGGGCGGAGGGTTCACCGGCGTGGCCCTCGCTGGTCTCTTCGGCATGAACGGGTTCTCGCCGAGATCGGCCCGAGCCCAAGAGCCACGCACTGCCGCATCCCCTTCCGCCCCGCGACCGCCGCAACTGGTCACCAAGGCCAAGTCGTGCATCTTCCTGATGATGAACGGTGCCCCGAGTCAGGTCGACACGTTTGACTACAAACCAGAGCTGGAGAAGTACGCCGGGAAGACGCTGCCGGATGGGAAGAAGTACACGAACTCTGGCGGTCGCAAGGTCGGATATCTGACCCCCGCATGGCGACCCTTTCGCCCCGGCGGTGAGAGCGGGCTGATGATCTCCGACTACTTCCCGAAGGTCCGCGAGCATGCCGACAAGCTGGCGGTGATCAACTCGTGCCACACCGATAGCCACGCGCACGGCTCAGCGCTGGTCGCGATGAACACCGGCAAGACGTTCATCGGTCGCCCCTCGCTGGGGGCATGGTGCGTGTACGGGCTGGGGACCGAGAACCAGAGCCTGCCGGGGTATGTGGTGATCCTCGATCGTCGCGGCGGGCCGATCAGCGGACAGCCGAACTGGTCGAGCGGCTTCATGCCCGCCAGCTTTCAAGGGACGCTCTTTCGCCCGATGGGGACGCCGATTCTCGATTTGAAGGGACCGGACCACCTCGACCGCGCAGCCCAGCGTGAACAGCTCGACCTGCTTCAAGTCCTCAACCAGCGGCACCTGGATCAGCGACCCGGTGGGGCGGAGCTTGCCTCGCGGATCGCGAGCTATGAGCTGGCCTTTCGCATGCAGTCGGAGGCTCCCGAGGCGGTTGACCTGACGCAGGAGACGCGTGAGACGCTCGACATGTACGGTGTGGCTCAACAGCCCACCGATGAGTTTGGCCGCAACTGCCTCGTCGCCCGGCGGCTCGTCGAACGCGGCGTGCGGTTCGTGCAACTCTACTCCGGTGGCGGCCATCTCGAAGAGACCTGGGACGCGCACGAAAGCATCGAGAAGAACCACGGACGCCACGGGGCTGAGGTCGACCAGCCGATTGCGGCGTTGCTGACCGACCTGGAACGGCGGGGGCTGCTCGACGAGACGCTGGTCGTGTGGGGCGGCGAGTTCGGTCGCATGCCGTTCAGCGAAGGCCAGAACGCCCCCGGTCGCAACCACAACCCC
>JAYSUV010000388.1:0-4135 GCA_043718945.1 Planctomycetota bacterium | reverse complement strand
TCTGCAATCCAGGTTCCGTCAGAACGAACCCGTATCGTAAGACTCGGCCTCCCTTTTCACGCAGACCACTTTCGCATTCGTGGGGAGGCATTTAGTGTGCAGGATTGGCTCGACGAAGGCATTCCTCTGAAGTGAAGTTGCCACTTGCCGAGCAACGTCCCAGCGAGGTGAGACCATGTTCACCATCACTTCAGCATCTGCCTGTTCTCTAAGCTCCCGCAGGCAACAAAGCTCGTAACACCATTGTCCCCCTCCATGGCGTCCGTTCCATTTACGATCTTTACGATCTTTACGACATCGCGATCTTACGTGTCATCAGCAATTGACCACATTGGACAGCGACTATTGAAACACCCAGATTGCCCACGAGCAACAGTGGCGCGCGGAAACACTCATAATTAGCGATTGGAGGCATCGAAGGTGTCGTGCCAAACGATTTCACATCTTGGCTACCGGAGCCGCCGCCATCTCTGTCACTTTCACGGCCCGGATGGCCCCGGTGGTGCGGTAGGTCGAGAACCCCAGTGGCTTGTTGAGTTCGACTTCAATGCGGATGCCGACCCGCTTGTCGGTGTAGTCGACATCGACCACCTGCTTCTCGTCGATCCAGGTCTCGATTTTGGTCTTCGTGACCCGTACGCGGATCTTGTACCACTTCCCTTTTTCGAACTCCTGAAAGTTGGTCGTCTCGTTTTCGATCGCCGAAGACCCATCGAGTGTCGAAAGCCCCGTTACGCCGCCACCCCAGCCGCCCAGCACGAACGAGCAGCTGTCTTTCTGGACGGGAAAGGTGATCGTGCCGAAGAAGTCGTTCCCGTCGATTCGCTGGGCTTCGAAGGTGAGTTCGTAGTCGACCTTCGGGAGTGCTTCGCCGTCCCAGGTGATGCCGCTCATCGGATCGCCCGTGCCGATGACGATCTGACCGTCCTTGACGGAGACCTTCCCTTCGCCACCGAACTCGGGCACCTTCCAGTTCTTGAGGGTCTTGCCGTCGAAAAGTTCAGTGACCTTGCCCGCGGGTTTGTCGGCGGACTTTGTCGGGGCGGTGTCCGGTTTATCTTCGGCAAGACTGAGAACCGAAAGAGCGAGTCCGGTGACAACACACACCAGAGCGATCGAGAAACGCATGAGAAATTCCTTGAGAGTGTGAGCCGTGGTGCGTCGCTCACCCGTTTAGCCGCGACGCGAAGTCTTCGAAGCGGAGCGTTCGCCCGCCAACTCGTTCGCCCGGAACGGAATAAATTCCGTTCTACTCCGGGCGATCGTCAGCGGACTCCGGCTTCCTCGGCGGAGCCCCGGGGGCGCTGACCACGGTCAGGATGTCCAGCGCGTCGACCAGCACCCGGCGGTTGTCTTCATAACCGACCAGCACCTTCTTGGCCAGGATCTCCTGGGCCAGCACCTTGCCTTTGCCGTCCTTGGTCACCACGTACTTCCCGACACCCGGCAGTTCCTGGCGGTACTCCTCGTACGTGTCGTACTCGTACCGCAAGCAGCACTTCAACCGACCGCAACGCCCGGAGAGTTTGTTCGGGTCGAGGCTCGCCTTCTGCAGCTTGGCCATCTTCATCGACACTGGCGGCATCTCGGTCAGGTGAGTATTGCAGCAGACCGGCTTGCCGCAGTCGCCATAATCGGCCAGGACTTTCGCTTCGTCGCGGATGCCGATCTGCTTCATCTCGATCCGCATGTTGAAGAACTGGGCCATCGCTTTGACCAGTTCGCGAAAGTCGATGCGGGCTTCCGACGTGTAGTAGAACGTGATCCGCTCCCCGCCCAGCAGCATCTCGGAATCGATCAACTGCATCGCGAGGCTCTGTTCGGCGATGATGCGGCGGGCTTGCAGGAAGGCGTCCTGTTCCTGCTTCCACTGGGCTTCTTTTTTGAGTTCGTCTTGCGGAGTGACGAGGTTCTGAATCTTACCTGCCTGGTCCTTGCCGCCGAGGTATTGCTTGGTCCGGTCGGTCGCCTCGCACAGGACTTCGCCCCACTCGATCCCGCGCGGGCTGCGGATGACGACCTGGTCGCCACGTCGGTATTCCTCGTCACTGCCGCGCGTGCCGAACTCGGCCACATTGCGCAGGGTGCCGAAGCGAACAATATATCGGCGAGGTGGCATGAGGGGCCTTCCAGGACGGGGGGTGTTCTTCCATGAGTGCCGCCCGGTTCAAGGTGCGGCGGAGTCGCGTGACACAGTGTACTCGGTCCGTAACAGAGATTGTCAAACCCGAGTCACCGACCTCGGCGAGCCGGAGTGCGTCAGCACCCGGACCGAGCCGCCCACCGCAGACTCCGGGGGCTGACGCCGCCCGGCTCGCCGAGGAGCCGACGCGGTGCGACGTGCCTCATATCAGCAACTCCGCGATCTACTCCTCGGGCAACCAGCCCTCGACGCTCCACCCGCGCTGGGTGTTGTACTCCGCGATCAGTCGTTGGAGATGTTCGGCGGTGAGGGTCGCCCCCGCGCTGGCTCCATCGGGGAGCGACTCGCTTAGGAATCTTGGCGGCAGCGTGTCTTCGGCCGGGGTCCAGCCGTGGCGGATGTTGTACCACTTGCGCAGCCGGACGATCCGCTCGGCGATCTGATGTAACTCATCGGCGTCGATCGACCATCCCGTGGTGAGGGCCAGCATGCGGGCCATCTCGGCGTACTTGTCGTTCAGCGCCCCGCGCAAGAACTTGCAGAGGATCAGCGAGTCCATCACAGCCGCTTCGTCTTCCGTTTCGATCGCAAAGCGGACGCCGTCGGTGGCCAGGTCGAGGCGGTTGACCTTATCCGAGAAGTCGACCTGGTAGGCCCCGGACCGGTTGTGGTCGGCCCCGCGCGTGCTGACCGCGAACCCCAGGGCCATCGACTGCAAGGCCCGCGGCTCGTAGCCCGGAATCTCCAACCCCTTCACATGCGGAGCAAAGGCTTGGGCCTCCGGACCGAGTTGAGCGGCCAACAGTCGGCTCCCTTCGGCGAGCAGGTCGCCGAACCCGCTGCGCTCACCGATGGAACGCAGGGCTGTTAGCAACCCTTCGTCATCGCCGAACCGCAAGTGGGATAGGCTTCCAGCCTGTCTCTCTTCTGCTCCCTCTCCCCCACTTGCGGAATCATGAGACGAGGCAGAGTCTCCATTGATTTCCTGGTGAGTCGAGGAAAGCAATTCACCAGGGAGGCACGGAGACACGGAGATGACATTCGAGGAGTTGTCTCCTGGGCCGTTGTGAATTGGTTCGTTCGCTGTTGTGACAGACGTTGGGGCATCGCACTCTTGAATTTCTCCGTGCCTCCGTGCCTCCGTGGTAAGACTTCTGAAATCGACTGCTCCTCCCGACAAGGAAGTCTGTCGTACAGAAGTACCGACAGGCTGGAAGCCTATCCCACGGAGCAACCCGCGCTCGGCACACTCCATCGCAAACGCAATCGTCGCCCCCGCGCTGATCGTGTCGATCCCGTACTCATCGCACAGCGCAGCGGCTTTCAGCACCGTCTCCGGCTTCGAGATTCCACACAGCGGGCCAAGCGCGAACAGGCTCTCATACTCGAGCCGCACTCCCTCGCTGCCGTCCTTCCCCAGCCCGTGGAACACATGCTCGCACCCGATCGTACAGGCTGCACAGCTCTCTCTTGTGCGGGGATGTTCGGAGACGAACGACTCGGGGTTGAGCTGTTCAGCTCCCTCGAATGTGCCCGATTGAAAGTTCCGAGTGGGAAGCGTGCCGAGGCGGTTGAACGTGAGTAGATTCGAGACCGTGCCGAGTTCGCGGTACTTCTCTGTCGCCGGGCCGAACGAGCGGCGGGAGAGGTCGCGGCTCAGGGCGATCAACTCTTCCGGATGGGCTTGCGGTGTGAGGCGGTCGCCCGTCACGGCAATCGCCTTTAGCTGCTTCGAGCCGAGGACCGCTCCCAACCCGCCGCGCCCGGCATGGCGTCCGTCGGAGGAGATCGTCGCGTACCGCACCAAACGCTCACCCGCCGGACCGATGGCCGCGACGCGAAAGCGATTGCCCCATTCGTGGCGGATCGCATCGGCGGCGAGGCGGCTTGATAGGCCCCACCACGGCAGGGCAGAGACAAAGTCGATGGTCGCGTGGGCTTTAGCCCACGCTTCGTGGCACGTCACACTCTCGCGTGGGCTAAAGCCCACGC
>JAYSUV010000387.1:0-12107 GCA_043718945.1 Planctomycetota bacterium | reverse complement strand
CCGTGTTTCATCCGTGCCTGTCCGTGGCAAGATCCGGTGGTTGAGGGGCGTAGTTTCCGGCGTTCAGCCTCATCAAAGCCCACCGGTGGCAACCGGTGGGCTTTCGTGGGCTCAACGTTCCCCACGGATCATCCACCGCCACCGCCCACATGGCAAGGGGATTCCCAAACCTTGCAACCAAAACGGGTTCAGTGGCGTGGAGGCGGCTTGTCTGGTACGGTTTAAAACAGGAATTTGGCGAAGCGGGGCACATGTCCCCTCGCGTTCCCGTGGCGACCGATGTTTCGACGAGGTGATCGTGACTGTCTTTGCTCAAACCCCCATTTCCGGCGTCAGCGCTGGGCAGGATCGCATCGTCGAGATCTCCTATCCTTCCGTGGCAGCCACCAGCCTGGGCAAGTTGATCGGGCTGATTTGCGAGTCGATTCCGACTCGTGTGTGCAATATCCCGGTCTCGTATCTGTTGTTTGCCCTGCCGCTGGCACCGTTGGGGGCGGCGCTGTATCTCGCTCAAAAAGTTCTCGGTAATCGATATCTGGTGACCAATCGCGGCGTCGAGATTCGCAACTCGATTGGTGCCAAGCTGGAGAAGCGAGTCAATCTCGCCGACATCGCCGACGTAACTTGTCATGTCCGCTCCGGGCAGGAGTTCCATCGCGCAGCTGATGTCGAGTTGCGAGATGCCAAGGGCACCATCCTGGCGACTCTGGCGGGTGTGTCGCGGCCCGAGCGGCTGCGAAGTGCGATCTTGGAGATTCGGGACGCCCGCGTCAGTAACGACGCCGCCTTTGCCCAGATCCAGGCGAGGAAGTAGCGGTCGAAACGCTTTGCTCTCCCGCAGATGAAAACCCACCTGTCGGGGTTCTTTCGACAATTGTCGAAACCGTAAGCATCGACTTCGGGTCTGTACAGGGATGCTCAGGGTTCGCACGATGTGTGCGGAAACGGCACCCGCTGGTGTCACACAATTCCAGATCACGAGCGATCTGGCTATGATCTCATCAACAATGACGACGTGATTCACTGCGGACACCGGGGGCTCTCCCCGATCACGTTGCTCCCATCCGTTGGAAGGACTTGAGGATGTTGCTGTCGAAGTTTCGCCGAATCGTATTGAGTGGCGTTTCGCTGTTGGCTCTCGTACTGGCTCCCGTGTTGCACGCCGAGGACGAAGAGTCCGTGTCGTCCGACCGGTTGTTGCCGCCGGGAGTGTTGCTGCATGTCCGCATCTCGGACATGACGGACTTGAAGGAACGTCTGCCGAAGACGGGCTTCGGGAAGATGTATGCGGACGAGTCGATGGACAAGGTCCGCGCCACAATCGAAGAATACTTCAATAAGGAGTCCGAAGACGCTAGTAAGGAACTCGGCTTCCCGCTGAGCGACCTGCTGAATCTCCCCGAGGGAGAAGTCACGCTAGCCATTCTGCAACCCGCTGGGCGCGATCTGGCCGGTGTGGTGCTGATGGAAATCGGCGAGCAGCAAGAGACTCTGGACAAGGCGCTCGCCAAACTCGACGAGGCACTGACTGCTCAGGGAGCGAAGAAGAAGACCGAGACGATCGAAGAGGTCGAAGTCACGATCTACGAGATCCCGAAAAAGGGTGCGGATGCCGACAGTGAAGAGAAGAACACCTTCTGCTTCTTCGCTGACGACGGCATGTTTGTCGGGGGCTCGGACCTCTCTGTGCTGCAAGACGTTCTGTCCCGCTGGGAAGGGGATTCGGACGACGTGCTCGCCGAAGAAGAAATCTACAGCTACATCCGCGAGAAGTGCGCCACCCGCGAAGAGGGTGACTCGGTCGTCGAGTGGTACTTCGATCCGATGGGCCTGATTGCGGCGGCCCTCAATTCCGACGAAAATGCGGCGTTCCAGGCACTTGCGTTTCAGTCCTACCTGCCCATTACGGGATTCGACAAGTTCAAAGCAGTCGGTGGCAACATCGATCTGGCCGAGGGGGGCTACGATGTCCACTCCCGCAGCTTCATGTTCGTCGAGCAGCCGACCACCGGGGCCCTGCGAGCGATGGAATTCCCACCGACCGATCTGACTCCACCCGCTTGGGTCGGAGCGACGGCACCGCAATATACCTCGATGAACTGGGATGCCCCGGGTGCCTACTCGGCCCTCGTGGAAATGGCGAACGCCTTCACGGGACCAGGCAACGCCGAACAGCAGGTGAAAACATGGGCGACGCAGCTGGGATTCCACCTCAAGGATGATCTGATCGATCTTCTGGATGGGCAGATTGTGATGCTGACGGATGTCAATACCGAAGGGGAGCAGGTGGCTCAGAAGGCTCTGTTCGCCGTCAAGCTAAAGGACGCCACCAAGTTTCAGGAGACTCTGAACAATATTCTGGAGAAGACCGGAACGAATGTCACGAAGCGGGATTTTGAAGGGACCAAGGTCTACGACTTGCAGGCCCCTAGCGCGGATGTCTCTCCGGCGATGGCGATCTCGAAGAACTACTTCTTCTTCTCGACGCATGCAGACAGCCTGGAAGCCGCATTGCGTCCGAGCAGCTCTGGTGACGAAACCCTGGCCAAGTCGAAGGACTACGTCCGACTGTCGAAGTTGATGCCCGCCAAGAACTCGATGGTCTCGTTTTCGGACTTTGCCAAGCAGCTCAAGCCGACCTATGAGATGGTCAAGAGCGGCAAGCTCGATGCCGCCTTCAATGGGGAGTTCGATGCCAGTATCCTGCCCGACTTCGACAAGATCGAGAAGTTCTTCTCGATCTCCGGCAGCTACACCGTTCCGGATGAGAAGGGTGTTCTCTCCGAGAGCTTCCTGTTCGGCATCGACGAGTAGTCACCTTCGCCAGAACGTGGGCAGCGACTGACGATTCCACAGGCTCACGGTTCTCCGTGAGCCTGTTGGCATTGGGGCCAATGAGGGGCACGCTTCCAATATGCCCGTGTCGTTGTCGGACTGCGTGCCCTCATCGACGGTCTCTCGCTTCTCAACCGGACGCTTTGGGGAAGTCGGGAGTTTTGTGGGGCGGACAAGAATGTCCGTGCGACAGTGCGACAGCGAGCGGCGGACGTGAGTCCGCCGTGTGGCTCGACGCCCTGCCATCCTTTAGACCCTGTATAGTGCGGAGCATCGCCCTGGCACGGGGGACTCACGTCCGCCCGCTCGCTGGGGTTCTGCAGGCGCTGCTGTCCCCGCGAGATGGAGACGCATTAATGCCCCAAGAATTTGGCACCGCACCCACCTGGCCTGCCCCCACCGCCGTGGTGAAGCTCGGCGGTAGCCTGCTCGACCTCCCGGATCTGGCACAGCGACTCGATGGGTTGCGACCGGAATGGGGGCTGCGTCCGCTAGTGGTGGTCGGTGGAGGGGCCGCTGCTGACTTGGTGCGGGAGTGGGATCAGCTGCATGGGTTGGGTGAGGAGCGAGCGCACTGGCTGGCCCTTGATACATTGGTGCTGACAGCACGGTTGGTAGAGTCTCTGTGGCCGCCCGCTCGTGTCTCTCGGATGAGAGACTATGAGCGTGACTGGGAGCAGGAGCAAGTTCCACTGGTCCAGGCCCGGGAGTGGTTCGAGGCCGCACTCCATCAGGGGATTCCCGCTCCGCAGTACACCTGGGAAACCACCACGGACACGATCGCCGCGTGGATCGCGTCCTTGACCCAGGCCGAGTCGCTGTGGCTCTTGAAGTCGGTGCCGTGCCCCCATTCTCTGACGCTGGCGACGCGACTGAACATGGTCGATCCCCAGCTTGCAGCTTGGACTTCGCATGCTGTTTCAATTCGCTGGGTCAATTTGCGAGAGGCACCGCCGATCTCATGCCTCAATTGGCTGAGAACTGACGACTGAAAACTGGGTAGTGTCCTGGCAATGTGTTGATCTCAGAACAAACGAAGACGCCCCGCTTTCACTGGGCGTTCGTCGTTCTATGCCTTGGCCACTTCGGTGAGCAACGTAGCCAGCGTCCATTGTTTCATCGCCAGCCCGACACGGACTGCAGGAGGCGTCTTGATGGTCAAGTGAAACCGACTCCAGTTGTACCACGCGAAGTACAGCCCCAGCAACGCGTCATTGTCAACCTATGCCCTACTATCCGGAGAGATTGCTCAAAAGTCGGAAGACACCACTTGCTCAGTTGTAAACTCTTGTGGTGATTGCAGTAAATGACGATACTTAGGAATACCCATTTACCACCAGCATAGGGCGATGCAGAATGGAAGCAGTTGAACTGAAGTACGCCGTTGACATGCGACAAATTCCTGAATGTCCGCCGTCCGCAGCAGTTCCCTGCGAACGAGAAGCGTTCCGGTTTGTCCATGAGGATGTCTTGGATACCCGAAACTTCAACCCCGTGGCAAAGATCAATCCCAGGAGGATACTTCAGGGATCAAAGCCACATGCAAAGTGTATTGCCTTCGCACTGTCGTTTTACGCATCGAAGGAACAAGCGATAACAGCCTTCAAAACCATGCTCGCCCGACATCAGAACTTTCGGAATACGGTAGGCGATCAACTCGCCACGGGGTAACTGTCATGGAGTGATGGCGTTGCGTTGGGCGTGAGCAACGACGGGCACTTTTCTTTTTTTGAGTTCGCATCCGTCGACTTCTCGACTGGGCGATTCAATGTGATCGAGAGGCTGAGATGAAAAGCCTCAACGGCATCCAGCTACCGTACTTCCCCATCACGGACATCAAGCACGTGCGAGACCTCGCGCACTTCGATGGACCACTGATTTCCCATTACGAGCGTTCCAACGGGGACGACTACCTGTACTACTGGGTGGATTGCGACGCTCAGTTCAATCGCTGGATGATTTTGCGAGTCAGCGAGTCGAGCGTGATCCGTCTGATTGATAGATTTGTTCCACTGGCGTTCGTCATTCCAGACGGGTGCAGGGATGAGTTCGTGTACATTGTCGACATCAATGCAGATGGGGAGGTCTACAGGACGGAGATGCTGCAGATCGGCAAGATTCCTGCGGAGTACAAACCAAAGGCTGATGCCTACCTTGATGTGGCTGATGCCAAACCCAGCGAAGACTCGTATTCGATCCTTGTTGAAGGGGATTGGTCAGTCAACAACCTTGCTGGTATTCCAGACACCTTCGAAAAGGCGTACTCGTTCCTCTACGGTTTGAATGTACTCCATCGTCACGCCGAACAGTCGTTGCCTTGGCGGGGCGGTTTCAGTTCGATGCATTATTTTCAGAATGCTGCAAAGCAAATCCCAGCAGAACACCGTCCCAGCGTATTGGCGATCCAAGTGGCGTCGCCTGGATTCATGAAGTTTCGCCTGCATGGCCCGACTGCACGACAGGTCAATCAATGCATCGCTGACTTCAAGCTGCACAATTCAAAGATCAGTGGTGCGATCCACGACCTGGAGAAGTACATCCGGGAGAACGACCTCAACGAAAAGAAGCCTGTTGAAAAACGTACTCCCATCATTTGGGAGGAGCATAGCGAGTTTCTGACGACAAAAGCTCTTGAGGTCTTTCGGGAGTTCAGCGTCGTTGAAGAGGAGGCGTTTGTGAACTCGTACGTTCGTCCGTTTGAAGCCGCCAAGATTGCCATGGCCTTCTACCGCTACATCAAAGGTCTCAACAACTACGAGAAGGAAGGTCTTGTACGGTTCTCTGGTGTGTAAGGTTCAAACTCACCGTCAAGACACGACTAAAAACTGACAACTACCCCCTAGGCGACACCTGCTCCCGCACGCTGAACGTATCCTGCTCCCGCCCGGTGTACGCCACAATCAACTCCGCCAGCAGCCCCAGCGAGATTGCCTGCGCCCCCAGTAGCAAGGCTCCCAGCGAATAAAACAACAACGGCCGCGACCCGATCGGGGCTGCCTTCAACAGCCCGGCGACGTTCATGAGAAGCCACATCAGGCTCAACCACCCCAGCCCGAGCAAGCCGAGCGCGAAGCAACCCAGGCCGAACGCTCCCAGCATGTGCTGTGGCCGTTGCCCGAATCCGGTCAGGAACTTGACGGTCAGCAGATCGAGGAACCCGCGCATGAAGCGGCGGACTCCATACTTCGAGTACCCGTACTTCCGCTCCCGATGCTTGATCCCCTGCTCCGCGACCTTGAACCCCCGCGCGTGGGCCAGCACAGGAATGAACCGGTGCAACTCTCCATAGAGCCGAATTTCCTTGGCGACTTCGGCCCGAAACAGCTTCAGCCCACAGTTGTGGTCGTGTAGCCACAACCCCGTCATCCAGCCGATCATCCCGTTGAACACCTTGCTCGGGTAGACCTTGTGCCAGGGGTCGAGCCGTCGCTCCTTCCAGCCGTTGATGACATCGAACCCGTCATTCAGCTTGCGGAGAAACACCGGGATCTCCGCCGGATCGTCCTGCAAGTCGGCATCCATCATCAGGATCAGCTCTCCGCGCGCCGCCCGCATGCCAGCGGTGAGAGCTGCCGCCTTGCCGAAGTTACGGCGAAAGCGAATCGCCCCGACCTCGGGATGAGCGATCGCGAGTCCCTGAATGATCGACCATGATCCATCGGTCGACCCGTCATCGATAAAGATCAGCTCGAACGGCTGCTCGCACCCGGCACAGCTCTGTGCGATCTGGGCGAGGAGTTCCCGCAGGCTGTCCTCTTCGTTGAAGACGGGGACGATGATACTCAGCATGCGGGGCGTCCTCCGAGGCGGTTCTCTAAGGCTTCACGGTAGCGAGTCGGAACTCGCACGGAAAGCGGGTCAGAACTAGATCGCCTGACGCCTGCAATCCCCGACCGGGCCACCGCAGTTCATGACAGAGAATCAGTGAGTCTGAACTCTGGGAAAAACGCCTGCGTCTCGTCGGGCTGACCTCTCGCGAGCGAGAAATCCCGAGGCGATAGAACATCCGCAACAAGGTGGGCCTAGACTTCTGGCAGTCGTAAACCCCGTGGCTGCATGGCTCAAGGTGGATTGGCTTCTTGAGTGTGAGAATCTCCCTCGCCCCGTTTGGGTGAAGTTGTCTCACTCCGGGACACCTGCCATGATTCTCGCGGTATTCACAGGCTCAGGCGGTTCCGCCTGGGCTTTCGTGCATCGGGTGAACTCGATTCAGGCTGCCCACAGCTTGTCCAGCATCACGCTGGCCGGTTGCTGTGTGACCAGCCAGCCCGTCATCATGTCGACGCACCATCATGACTGACAAGAAACCATCGACCGCAGAGATCATGGCGATGCTTCGCAAGAAGCCCGCTGAAGGTGCCCCTGCGTCCGCTCCGGCTCCCGAGGCACCGGCCCCCGCTGCGGTCGAGGCCACGCCTCCCGCTGTGGAAGCTGCTGCTCCGGTAGTCCCAGCCGCTAAGCCGAAGGGGACTTCGGACATCATGGCCGCGATTCGGGCGAAGGGGGCGGCTCCGGCGACCCCTGCCCCAGTGGCTGCGGCTGCTCCGGCTCCCGCTGGAGCAAAGCCCAAGGGCACCTCCGATATCATGGCTGCCATTCGGGCCAAGGGGGCGACCCCAGCTGTTGCCAGTTCGCCAGTCGCAGCCAGTGCTGCACCCGCCGCTCTGCCGAAGGTGGCCGCACCCGTCGCTGCCGGCAAATCGCCCGCCGAGATGATCAAGGCCATGCGGGAAGGGGCAGCTGCGAAGTCGGATTCGGCTGTGGCAATCGCCGAGCCTATGGTGGCCAAGCCGAAGTTGCCTGCCAAAGCGGCTGCTGGCAAGAAGCAGGAACTCCCTCGCCGGTCATTTCCGGGGGCGTTGTTTGCCGCTCTGTGTGTCCCGTACTACATGGCGTGGACGCTGCTCAGTGCGATTGGTGGGCTGTGGCTGCTGGGCACGGCCCGCTTCATGATGCCGAACACCGTGCTGGAACTGCCGAGCAAGTTCAAGGTCGGCTCGATCGGCGACTATCCGCTCGGGACCGTCTCGGAAAAGTACAAAGCCAGCCGCGCTGTCTGGATCGTCCACACGGACGGCTATGACGGTCAAAACGTGATCTATGCCCTCCTCTCGGTCTGTACCCACCTGGGATGTACGCCGAGTTGGCTCGACGCCGAGCAGAAGTTCAAGTGCCCCTGCCACGGGTCGGGCTTCTACATCAACGGCGTCAACTTCGAAGGTCCGGCCCCGCGTCCCTTGGAGCGAGTCGGGTTGGTTCTGGGGGCCGATGGCACTCTGGAAGTCGACAAGAGCGTCAAGTTCCAGGAAGAGCTGGGCCAGTGGAACGATCCGAAGTCGTACGTGAAGGTCTAGCGTGCAACCACCCGCGTGGCCTTCCCGTCAGGAGGCCCGCCCGGCTCGCAGTGGAGACTGACGGCCCCTATTCATTCGTGACCGGCAGCTTGGGATTTTCGCATGTCGATCGGTGAGACAATTCGCAACTCGCAAATCTGGCGCAGCATCTTCCGCCATCCGGCTCCCACGGATCGCCGGAACCGGGCTGTCGTCGTGCTGACCAACTTCTTCCTGCACCTGCATCCGGTGTCGGCGAAGAAGGGCGGGATCGAGTTGTCGTACACTTGGTGCATGGGGGGAGTGACCTTCTTCCTGTTCCTGGTCGAGACGCTGACCGGCGTGTTGCTGATGTTCTACTACCGCCCCACTTTGGAGTGGGCGTTCACTGACATTCGTGCCCTGCGCGATGTCACCACGCTGGGCATCATGCGGGAAATTCACCGCTGGGGAGCCCATGCGATGGTGATCACCGTCTGGCTCCACATGTACCGCGTGTTCCTCACTGGCAGTTACAAACCGCCCCGCGAGTTCAACTGGGTCATTGGAGTGTTGCTGCTGGTGTTGACCCTGCTGCTGTCGTTTACGGGCTACCTGCTCCCCTGGGATCAGTTGGCCATCTGGGCGATCACCGTGGGTTCGAACATGGCCCGCGCCCATCCGTTCCTGGGGCATGAGGGTCCGGGTTTCCAGCTGTTGAATGTCGGGGGTTACGACCTGATCACCAACGCCTCGGATGCCCGGTTCCTGCTGCTGGGTGCTCGCAACGTCGGTGAAGAAACGCTCAACCGATTCTACATTCTGCACTGTGTGGCCATTCCCGTTGTCGTGTCGCTGTTGATTGCGATTCACTTCTGGCGGGTCCGCAAAGACGGTGGAATCAGTCAGCCGCTGTAGTTTGAGGCATCAGGGAGTGTCGTCTTTCGCTCCGCGAAAGAACGTCCTTTCGCGGAGCGAAAGGCGACACTGATTGATGTCCCGCAGCGAGAGTTTGGTGTGGTCCTCTGAGTCTGAGAAACTCCGGTTGCAGGTTTTGCCCTGCGACCGGTTCCGAGAAGTCCGAACCCCATGCACGCGCATCCCGATCTGACGTCCAGCGTGATTCACGGCCTTGGCTGGCTGTATACGTTGCTGTTCCTGGCGAATGTCGGCTGGACGCTGCGCAGCTTCAAGCGAGACGGCGACTTTGAATCGGTGCTGGGGTTCCAGCATATTCCCAAGGCGACATTGTGGGCGTTTTACACGGCATTTTTGATGCTAATGGCGATCACTCACCTGACTGCCAACTCGGCCCCCGAAGACTTCTTGATTCGCTTGCCAAACTGGTTTAAGACGCCGGTTGATATCGTGTTTTCAGACGCCCGAATTTACTTCGGTCTGATGATGGTCGCGTTCGTCGGGATGATCTGGAAACGTGAATACCTGTCCAGCGATACCGTCGGCTGGGTCATGTTCAATGCGTCTTGCCTGTTTCTCGCCTTCAGTATGACGGACTATGACTTCCGTCAGATCGTCGGGAAGCCGGACAATGTTCCGATCGTCGGGATGTTGTTCATGTGCGGCTACTTTACATGGCTGTATTTCAAAAAGGCCTGCGACAACGACCGGCGTTTAGCCGAGGGGCGTCCGCTGGCGGAGTCAGAGTTGAGTGAACAGGTGCTTGTGTGGCCCGATCTGGTCTACACGGAGATGCTGTGCATGATTCTGCTCTCAGCTGTGTTGATCGTGTGGGGCGTGATGTTACAAGCTCCGATCGAGGAGCCGGGTTCCGCCGTCAAGACTCCCAACCCGTCGAAGGCACCGTGGTACTTCCTGGGTCTTCAGGAGATGCTGGTCTACTTTGACCCCTGGCTGGCCGGAGTGGTGCTGCCGCTGGTGATCTTGCAGGGTCTGATGGCGATTCCCTACATCGACTTCAACAAAAAGGGAAACGGTTATTACTGTTTCAATGATCGGAAATTTTCGGTCATCATCTTCCTGGTGGGCTTCCTCCCTCTCTGGATTGGAATGATCGTCCTGGGAACCTTCGTGCGGGGGCCGAACTGGAACATGTTCGGTCTGTATGAGTTCTGGGATGTTCACAAACTCGAGGTGCTGAATAACGTCAACCTCAGCGAGTATGTGTGGGTGAGAGGGTTGGGCCTGCCTCTGCCAGTGGTGAACTCCTCAGGTGGATTGCTTGAGCAGGTCATCTCCATCTGCCTGCGGGAAGGCGTGGGCATTGTGCTCATCGTGGGCTACTTTATGGCACTGCCGCATGCGATGGCTCTGACTGTCCTTCGCCAGTTCTATGTCCGGATGGGAGTCATCCGCTACATGGTGCTGGCCAACCTGTTGCTCTTCATGGCCCTGCTGCCGATCAAGATGGTGCTGCGGTGGGCCTTCAGCTTGAAGTACATCGTGTCCATTCCGGAATGGTTCTTCAACATCTGATGGGGCATCGCCCCCATTGCGAGTGATCGCAGTGACCCGACCGTTGACCTCAGTCACCCAAACACCCCGATGACGACAACTCACCATGCCAGCGAACGATCAGTATTGGCGCAATCTTGGGACGATGCACAAGGTGTTCGCAGCCAGCGCCTTCGCACTGTTTGCAGCCACCCTGCTGATGATGGCTCGCGATGAGAAACGTGAGTGGCGTGACTACCAGCGACAGGCCGAGAAACTCAAAGTCGCCAAGCTGACTGACGCGCTCAAGGGGGTCGATTCCGCCGACCTCCAGGCTCAGGTCAAGGAGATCGAGAAGCAACTGGCCGTCTATAAGACCGGAGAGACGGCGACCAAGATCAACGACGCCCTGCAGCTGGTCGCCCAGAAGAAAGCCGACCTGAGCCGCGAATCGACCACATCGAAGTTCAAGAATGCCGAACGCGACGTGGCCCGAGCCAACTTCGACATCGCGGTCCGTGACGCTGTCACCGACACGGTCATGGCCCAGAAGAAGGCTGCCTATGACGCTGTTCAGTTGGAAGCGGAAGCCCTCGCTCGCCAGGTGGAAATCGTCAAGGGAGATTACGACCAGACCAAGGAGGCGTTGACGGCACTGACGAAGGTGCGTGATGCGGAAGAGGCAGAACTCCTGAAACTCACCGCCGAACGCAAGGGGCTGCTAGACCAGATGGAACTGATCCGTCCGTCCAGTACGTTTGTGTCTCTCAAGCGGTCGTTCAAGGAATGGCCGATCATCAACGGCTTCAATCCGCACCTCAACATCAAGTACGACTGGCCGAAAGGCTTGAAGCAACAACTCGGCATGGCGAACGTCGACCGCGTCGACCGCTGCCGCTCCTGCCATGTGAACATCGCCGACTTCGAGGCCGGGAATGTGCTCGCCTATCCATCCGGCGATGGGAAGGACGGCACTTATGCCCAGCCGTTTTCCGGGCACCCGAATCCGGACCTGTTCATCACGGCGGGCAGTCCACACTCGATGGAGAAGTTCGGCTGCACGATTTGCCACGAAGGCGACGGCTCCGGCACCTCGTTCCAGAACGTCGAACACTCCCCAGCCCACCCGGCTCAGGCTGCGGAGTGGGAAAAGGATCACAATTGGCATTCGAATCACTTCTGGGAATTCCCGATGTTCCCGAAGCACTTGGCGGAAGCCTCGTGTATTCGCTGCCATCATGACGTCACGGAACTCGCCCAGAGCGACAAGTTCGGAAACTCCGCCCCCAAGGTCGTCGAAGGGCACAAACTCATCAGCGAGTACGGCTGCTACGGTTGCCACGAAATGCACGGCTATGACGCTGGGAAACCGATCGGTCCGGACCTGCGTCTGGAACCGAACACCCCCGAACAGCTGGCCAAGTTGAAGAGCGACCCCAATGCGGTCCCTGGCGAGATGCGGAAGCCCGGCCCGTCGCTTCGGCACATTGGCCTGAAGTCGACACCCGAGTTTATCGCTTACTGGACCGAGAACCCCCAGCGGTTCCG
>JAYSUV010000386.1:0-12111 GCA_043718945.1 Planctomycetota bacterium | reverse complement strand
GAACTTGTGCGAATGGCACCGGGCACACCCCATCGTCAATCCCATGAAGGCGGATGATGTCGCTTCGACGCGATCGATCACGTACTCCACCTGGTATTCCTCCGCGATCGCCCCTCCCTCGAAGTTGATCATGTGATTGCGGTTGAATCCGGACGCGACTTTCTGTTCACGCGTCGCGTTCGGCAGCAGGTCACCCGCAAGCTGCTCGACCGTGAACTGGTCGAACGGCAGATTGCGGTTGAAAGCCCCGATGACCCAGTCGCGCCACGGCGACATCTGCCGCGAGGAGTCGACTTGAAACCCATTGCTGTCGGCATAGCGGGCGAAGTCGAGCCACTGCTGAGCCATGCGTTCCCCGTAATGCGGCGAGGCCAACAGACGGTCGACGACCTTCTCATACGCATTCGGTGAGGTATCAGCCAGAAAGGCGTCGACCTCGGCCAGGGTCGGCGGCAAACCGGTCAGGTCGAGCGACACCCGCCGGATCTGTGTCTCTCGCGACGCTTCCGGCGAGGCGTTAAGCCCCTCCTGTTGCAGGCGGTGACGCACGAACTGGTCGATCGGATTCGTCACCCCCGCCACAGCTGGGACTGTGGGTCGCTCGACGCGAATGAACGCCCAGTGCCCCTGGTACTCGGCTCCTTCGGTGATCCATTGTTTCAGTGAGGCGACCTGCGCGGGCTTGAGAACCTTGCCCGACTTCGGCGGCGGCATCTGGAGTTCCGGGTCGGTCGAGGTGACCCGCTTCCAGACTTCGCTGGCGTCGAGCTGGCCTGGCACGAGAGCAGGTCCCGCGTCTCCGCCCTTGTACGCCTCAGCGGCCAGATCGAGCCGCAAGCCCCCTTGCCGCTTCGCCTCATCCGGACCGTGGCACTGAAAGCAGGTGTCCGAGAGGATCGGACGAACCGTGCGATTGAACTGCACCGGTTCCGCCCAGGCGACGCTCACCGAGCAGACGATCATCGCGAGGGACAGATTACGAATCGTTCGAATCATACGACTGCTCCAGGACCACCCCTCGGTCACCGTCGACATGTTGTCGACCGACTGTCATGAGTTGTAAGTGATAGTTGGTGTGGAGGCCATCAAGGCCGTCGGTCAATTGTCAACGCCGGTTTAACGGGCGCTGGAACCGGCCTTTTACCAGCACTTGATTGCAAACCAACTGCTGGTCCAGGTATAGACTGAACTGGACGCAACCACGGTTGAAGACATCCTTGCAGTCGTGTGCCACTGGCGGTCGCTCTGGACCGCCAGTGTTTTCCACCGTGGTCAGCACTTGAATCGTCCACCCCGTGGTCGGGCATCCCCCCACTGGCGAGTCAAAGCCCTCGCCAGTGCCACCCGGCCGTGGAACAACAAGTCGCCCGCGAGGTTACCAAAACACTGGCGAGTCAACGCCCTTGCCAGTGGCACCCTGGCGAACAGTCGTCGAATGTCAACTACAGGCCGTCGACAATCGGGGCCGCTCCACAGAGATTAATAAGCTGGGGAGGCCAGGGGGAGGCTTGCGAGTAGTCAACGACGCACACGGTTGGACCATAGACTTCGACGCAGGCAAATGTCAATGGCATATCCTCTGGTTCCCGGCCACAGAAGAATCTGGTTTGAACATTGGGATCCTGATATTGGCATGGTGCGTTGTTAAAGTTTGTTACTGTCCGATAATCTGTTCGAGGAATCATTGGCTGCGCGGAAATATGGGTGACGCATGCGGAATTCGTGTTCAATGGATCTTCCAAGCCACAGTAGGCGTCGAAAGTAAACCCCACACCTTCGCAGGATGGATCAACCCCGCACTTCATGCACTCGCATGTATATGCAACACCTCCTACAACCGTGGGATGCGGGCCATCCAAACCCCCGTTGTTGTTACTGTCTTCGTTTGCGTCGAGAACACCATTGGCGTTGATGTCTTCGCCATTCAATTCAGAACAATGTTCCATCATATTGAACTGCAATCCCGCGGCTTCCAATGCGTCTTCCAGAGCGATACATCCGGGCTCTGTTCTCGGACCATGCTGACACTCATGTCCTCCAAGAATCTCATAACTGGAATATCCGTTCCTGCAGCTACACACTGCTGGTTGAGCAGCTTGCGCTTGCAGATTCCGAGAGATCATGAGTTGGAGAAACAATACTCCAAACAGGACGGTTGCGATCAGCCACTTCATCTCACGTCTCCTGGGTGTGGCAGGGAGTCTTGGATTTCAAACGGCGACGCCACATGAACACCGCGAATCCGACACAGAGAACGACATTGATTGCGAAGAACCAGCTGCGCAATCGGGAGTGGGAGGGAACCGACTGGCCAGCAATGAGTGGAATCTTGGCCTGTCCATGCGTTGCATCGACCACAGCTGTGCCCGCTGGAATTCGATCAATCGCTGCCAGCGTATGGAATTCCGCATGTGACTGAATGATTTTCATCGATTCGACACGTACGCTGTATCCATCATCGATTTCTGGAGAGCGGTATGCCGATTTCATGGCGATTTCGATCGGCAATTCGCGAACCAGCGTGCCCTGCTTGGCAATCCAATCAGCGCCCGCTAGAAACTTGCCTTGTGTGGTCACCGTGTGAATCACGGGGGCTCCCGTCCATGAGTTTTTTGAAAACACGACAGAACGGAGTATCTCATCGGAATCGATTTCGGCCACGAATTTGCCATTGCCGAGAAACGGAATAGTCATGGCCCCACTGCATTCCGTGAGGCCATTCCCGAGATCCCTTTCCGAAATCTGTGCGTCAGGCGGGATCGGTCCTGTCAATCCAAATCCACAACAGAACTCCAAGAATGCCCTGCGGAAATTCAGAATGCCATGGTCCTTGTCGACCGTGAACACCGAAGCAGTGGGATCAGTCACAGACTGTTCGAACCCCGTTTCATTCGTCAAGCGGATTTCAGAAGGAAGTCCCGGAAACGCGAATGGGAGTTCATCCACCGGCAGTCGGGTTCTGACTATGTGTGTGAGTTGACCAAATGCGTCGATCCGTTCTCGAAACCGAAACGCTGCGTCTCCGTAGCCTTGACTGTCGGTGCGTAGTGACTTATCGAATCCGTTCGGGTGAGCATACTTTTTGCCTCCCCATCGTTGAGCGTTGAATTCTCTATCCATGTTTTCAATCTGAAAGTTTATGCGAACCACCCCGTACTGTTCCAGCGTCAGTGAGTAGTGCGACAGCCGTTTGTCCCGCGCGCGTTGCCGGTCAATCATGCGGGTCACTCCCTGGGCGAGCGTCTCGTTGCAGGCCGCGACGAATAGAGCCATGACGATCAGTGTGCGGGTCATTGTGGCTCGCCTTCGAGTCCGGTGGCGGTTAGTGATTTCGGACTGATTGGAGTGCTCTGGGCTTTGACGCAGAATAATTCCAAGCTGCCCAGGTCTTGCACATCAATGCGTATCTTCTTCGGAAGCGTTGACATCATTCCGGCATCGAATTCGAGTTTCACTCGAACGCGGTTCGGGGTGATCTGGGTTGTTGAGACAAGTCGCACTCCTTGGTCGGGCGGGATCGCCAGCATGGATGCCAGCAAGTCCGTTTCGAGACCGTACACATCGATCTCGGCGGAATCGATTTCATGGAGATCGAGCATGACGATCCTTGGACGGAGAGCCACATTCTCCGTGATGTTGAGCAAGACCGGAATGATGGCGATTTCGGGATGCTCGGCTGTGCCGATCGCGAACTTGGTCGAATGCTGGCCGATGGGGGCTTTCTGACTGACCTGGAATTCCAGATTCCAGTGGGTCGCATCCAGCGGAACAACCGTGGCGTTCATGAAAGCATTCGGACCCAACTGAGTCAGGATCGGCGGCGGGCATCCCGGGCGATTGTGAGGAGCAGACAGTTCAAACGCTTGGGTCATGCCGTTGAATTTGCGATGGGGAATGGCACCGAACATGACATTCTTGATCCCTCCCGTCCAGGGAAACGCTTTGTCGACTGAGAATGCAACTCGATGCCTGGCATCTCGCGGTTCATTCGTCGTCAAATCCAGTTGAACCGACCGAACGGCTCCGAGCTCCTTCAGTGGAGGGACCAGTACCGAGATGTCCTGAGTCTCGCCTGGTCTGACATTGCCGGTTTGCGGCCAAATCTTCGTACATGTACATGAAGGGGTGATTTTGAAGTGCAACTCTTGATGCCCCGCATTGCGTACTACAAAGCTACCCTGGGCGTCCTGGCCAGGTTCGGCGATCAAATGTGGATTCTCAAATACGATCTGACAAACGGGCGGTCGAACTAATCGCCTCGCATTCATAGCCATGACGACCGACGCGACGGTCATGACTGCCATTATCCAGAAGATGTCTCTGCGATTCATTAAGACGGCAAGCCTCGAATGACGGCAAGCCTCGAAGTCAATCTAATCGTGGCACACTATGCGTCAATGCTAATTTCACGCAATCTGACCGGAATTCGACAAACAGTTTGAGAACACTACCTTGTTGATTTGCTTAACCGCTGACAGGAACAGCAGCAGCGAAATTCCTCATCGTCTGAGAATTCCATTGGTCTCGTTCCCAAGCTCTGCTTGGGAACGCATGTCCTCGAAGCTCCGCTTCGCTACGCACGGCCAGAAACCGATCGATCCAACACGTCCGCATCAAAATTGATTCGAGGACCGACACACAAGCCCGGGGAATCCCCAAAACTCAATTGACCTGGCTGTTTGGCACGCGACGAAGCAAAGCTTCTGGAATAGGCGTTCCCAAGCGGAGCTCGGGAACGAGGGAAACGCTGTCAGGGGGCGGACGGAGACAGTCGGCTCGTACCCGGTGAACGACTTCGGCCTGCACGACATGTGCGGGAACGTCTGGGAGTGGTGCGAGGACGGGTATGAGGAGGGGCTGTATGCCACGCGGTCCGGCGTGACGAGCGATCCGTGCGTGGTACCAAGTGGACAGGCGTATCATGTGTTGCGTGGTGGCTCCTGGCTCGTCTATGCCAGGTTCTCGCGCTCTGCCAATCGCTTCAGGTACGCGCCCGACCGCCGGGACTTCTACACGGGGTTCCGTATGTGTCTGGCGTTGAGGACTCCGTAATTCCCTGTCCCCCTGACCTCATTACCACGACGGGCGCAGCCCGGCGTGCTAATTTTCTGGTAGCAGAAGTCGTGAGACTTCTGCCGTCAGAACTCTCACGAGTTCTGCTACGGAGAGGACTCTCGGTTCTCCGCCGACGCTCCGCTTCGAAGACTCCGCGTCGCGGCTAAACGATCGCGTGTTGTGTCACGCGAGAATCTGCGGAGGCCCTGTCTGATCACCCTCGGCTGGGCCACCTGACCCGCCCCGACCTCGCCACCCCCCAGAACACACCGCTGGACACCCCTCCATCCGCTCACATCCCTCCCTCCCCCAGGAGTCCCCCCATGCCCCTCGACTAAGCCCCCCAGAAGCCAAGGCCCCATTTCAAAAAAAACGCCCTAGAAAATCCAACCCCCGCACGATCCCCCGAATAACTCACAACCTCTCCGCGACTCGCATTCCGCCTCAGGGAGGCCCCTACGCGGAAGCTCCCCAGAAATCGAAGGGGGTTGGAGGAATCTCATTCGCGGAGCGACATGAACTACGGTCGGGGAGGCGGCGCTATCGAAGGGCACGTAGGAAACGTGCCCCACGGTGAACGACTGTCCCATGATCGTGTTCACAGCACTGGGGTGAGGCCCGCAGCGATTGTTGCGATGCCACTCATGGGCTGGCTGGCTTCCACAAAGTCTTGAGCGGGACAACACCCCCATTCTGGGACTTGCTCACCTCCGCAGCTTGCATCAGTGCGAAAATCTCCAATGTCTCTGCCGGAGTCACGGGAGTTGGACCGCCTTTGAGAAACTTGGCAATCTCGATGGCGAGACCTTCGTAGCCGACGTACTTGTCATCGGTCGGTACGACCCCATTGACGGGAACTCCATGCCCGTAGATCCCAGCTGTGGAGACGCCTTTCTCGCCAAAGACTGTGGCACTGTATTTGACGGCACCCTGCTTGATGCCGCGATATGTCCCCATGCGACCATCCGTCCAGACGATGGTCATAGACTCTGCGGTGGATGATGAAGTACACGAGACCGTCGCCACACCGGGGCCCATGATGGAGTAGAGAGTTTCAAGGCTGTGCAAGGGACGTGTGAATTTGTCTGCATCCGGGGCATCTACAGTCCAGCCTCCGTAAACATCGCACCCGATGACTCGACCGACTTCCGGGTGATTTCGCATGCCGCTGAAGCCCCCGCTGTAACGATGTTGAGAACTGCTCCAGCACGGGGTCTTTGTCTCTTCGGCCAGTTTCAGAATGGCGACCGCATCCTCGGGGGACGACGCCAGCGGACGACTGATAAACAGTCGCTTGCCAGCTTTGAGGACCGCTGTCGCCTGCGGCAGGTGCAAACGACCATCCATGCTGAAAATCATGACCGCATCGCAGCACTGCAGGAGTTCCTCCACCGAGTTAACCATTTGGATCGGTGGCACAGCATCTTGTGGATTCTTCGGGTTCTGATACATCGCCAGCATTTGGGCTTTCCATTGCTCAACGAGTGACTTGCTGTTGGGATAGTCAGGGCTTCCGCTGGGATATGCTGCGACGACACGCACCCCTTCGAAGACGCCTTCTGCGTGAGGGCGATTGAGAAACTCGGTGTAGGCCACCGAACCAAAGTTGTCGATACCGAGGATTCCGACTCGCACAGGTTCGGCGGACTGAGCCTGCGTGATGAGTGTGTCAACTCCCATTGCAAAGCAGGTCAATAAACACAAGTCACGAACTGTCATGAGCAACCCCTTCGAATCCCCTGTGGCCGCTATCGCAACCATTGCGCCAGCGATTTCAGACGTTATCTCAAATGAGATGCGTGCCGCAAGAATGGCTTCAAGAATTGATTCCCCGGACACTGAGAATGACGATTCAGGCGCATTGTCGACGCGGAGTCGGGATCAGGTCAAACACACGTCCCTGTTCTGCGGACACGACTGACCTCGGAGGAGTGTGCCATTCGGATTCCCAATGGCGTGGCAACGACTTCTACGCGCCGAGTTCCGCTGAAGAGGGCGACGGTCCGCCGCAGATCAGTATTCATGACGCCGTCAATTGCGTTCCGCGATTTCTTTCGCGGGCAGAAGAAACAGGCAGCCAAACGGGTTGTACATCGGACTGCCTGCGGGGAACTCACAATCGACTTTCGAGGTCACATGCAGCATTTGCCCATCCTCCAGAACCAATACGTGATCTTTGTCGACGGGCTTGTCGCTGTGGCACATGTAGCGGAGTACATCAATAATTAAGTTTCCGGTCGGTTCGATATCGGCGCGGCGCATCTTGATTTCGGGCAGGCCGAACACGTGCATCCCCATCGTCCAGGCTTCTGTGTCGCCACGGACCACGCTCACGAATGCAAAACTCAATGCGTCCGCGCTGCCATCCTCGGCAAAGTCGAGCCACTGCCCCCCGCCATGAGCCAACCCGCTATTGTCGATGAACACACCCGCTCCGCCCGCTTCCACCATCACCGCAGCTGCCTGCATCATCGTGCGAGCCGCCTCGATCGAGCCCCCTGGTCCGATGAGCCCCATGTTGACCGAGTAGCGATTGACCCGCTCCTGTTCATCGGGCGTTGCAGGTCGGCGACACGATGAAGCAAAGATCTTGGAGAATTGCTTATCCGGCTGCATCGGAGCAATCTCGACCCGCTGCCCATCCGGCAGGATCAACCCCTCGGGCGACAACCGACACCCCGGCGGCATCCGCTCGACGAGTTCCCCCGGATGCGCCCATGTGCCGGGGATTCGCAGCGTGATCTCAATCGAAACGGGTGGGGGATTCATCGGATGACCTGTCGGGAGTGGCCGAGCCACTGCTCTGTGGGGCTGGGTGTCGGAATGACAGGAGGTTACGGCGGACCGTCGCACTTGGCAATTCCGCCCGTTCCGCCGAGTCCCAGTCACCCCCAGCGGCATCCGGGTCACACCCCTCCGTCGCGTAATGCGGCTACTTCTCGGTTAGCTGTCGGCATCGTTGCGAATACACGGACTCAGGCTTACAGTCCAACGAACCTAGAGCAGATTCAGAATTGGTTTGCAGGAAAGGCAGACAGGAATGCCTACCCCACTGATGAGTGGCACAGACATTCCTGTCTGTACGAACTGAAGACAGATTCTGAATCTGCCCTAACACAATTGCACTGAGGGGCTGCGCCATGATTCCACCGGAAGAATTTGGTCCGACTCGAATTGCCGCAGACAAACTTTCGCTGGAAGATTCCACTGGGGACATCCAGTCGCGGACCACAGATCCCGTGTCCACGGATGCCAAGCGCTTCGCCGAGACATTCATCCCCGCCGAAGGTTCCGAGTCTGGTGGAAGCCCGAACTCATTTGCTGATGATCTGCCGCCCCAACAGATCAATGTCCCACGGGCACCCGCATCGATCGGCAAGTTTCGGATCCTGCGCGAGCTTGGACATGGGGGCATGGGAACCGTTTACGAAGCGGTCCAGGAAGATTTGCAGCGGCGAGTCGCGCTCAAGGTTCCGGGCCGTCTGACTGTGATGGATCAGCTGCGCTTCGATTGGGAGGCCAAGATCCTGGCGCAGCTTCAGGATCCTGGCATCGCGGCCTTTTACGAACATGGGGCAGCTGCGGATGACCAAGGTGTCTCCCGGCAATATTTCGCCATGGAACTGGTGAACGGCGAGACGCTCACCAGGTACTTCGCGAAGACACACCTAGACCTGCGAGAGAAGGTCGCACTATTGCAGCAGGTCGCCCAGGCTGCGGGCCGTGTTCATCGGCGAGGCATCGTGCATCGCGATCTGAAGCCAGACAACATTCTCGTCGATGCTTCGGGAACGCCGCGTATTCTGGACTTCGGCGTGGCCCAGTACCGAGAGGGCCGTCCTGATGTATTGCAAACCGTATCGGGTCAGATCGTCGGTACGGTGGCCTATATGGCACCCGAGCAGGCTCGCGGTGATTCGGACCGTGCCGACTCCACGTCCGATGTGTACGCGTTGGGGACGATCCTCTACGAAGCGTTGACGGGCCAGCATCCTCTGGATTTCAAAGGAAAGTCCATCGTGGAAATGCTGGCGACGATCGAACGTGACACTCCGAAACCAATCGGCGAGATCGACCGGAGACTCAAAGGGGATCTGGAGATTATTGTCAACAAGGCCATGCGAAAGGAGCCGGGCGAAAGATACGCGACCGGTGCTGAACTCGCTGACGACCTGGAACGCTGGCTGACGAATGCACCGATCTCGGCGCGCCGCCCGACACTGGGGTATGTCCTGCGGAAGTTGGCACAACGACATCGTTTGGTTTCCACGGCGACCGCCCTCGTGGGACTTATCGCGGTCGTGTCGGGCATCCTGGTTGTTCGAGCCTGGCGTGAAGAACATGTCGCTCGAACAGAGGCCGACAACCAACGGAATCAGGTCGTCCAGGCCCGTCGCGGGGAGCTGGAGCAAGTCCTGGTACGCCATCAGCAACGCGGGGACTGGAAGGCCGTGCTAGAGACCGTCGACACACTGGAAGGCATGCAGGGAGGTGATCGCGACCACTATTCCACGAATCGCGCCGTGGCCTTTTTCGTACTCGGAAAGTACGAAGAAGCACGGAAAATTTTGAATGAACTGGCCCAGCGTTGGGGAACTCGGGGCTTGCCAGGCGGCGTGCGGCTGTATCGGGGGCTGCTGGCACAGACCCGTGACGGCGACACGCCCGCAGCACTTCGCCTGATCGCTCAGGCACTGGAATCAGCGCAGTTGGGGCCAGGAGACACTCGATTTGCTCAGGCATTCCTCGCGACGACACGCGATGATGTCGTGCAACACCTTCGCGAAGGGGTGAAGGCCGAGCCCTTCAATTATCTGTGTCTCTCCTATCTGGCAACGCTTCTCACGGCGATTGGCGATGAGCAGGAAGCGGCAACGATCATCACGCTAGGTGAGCAACTCTTCCCGTTTGACCCTCGCTTTCTGGAATGCCGCATTAGCTTGCAGATGCGGCAAATCGGCGAGATTGATGTCGCCCGAGTTCGCAAAGACGCGGAACGACGGATGGATCCGTCAGCGGTTGACCGCACAATTCGAATGATGGAGACTAACTTTAATATCACGAAGCTCTTTGACCGATTGCTCGAAGCGATGATCGATGGCGATGCCGCGAAAACCATCTCGCTCCAGATAGAGTTCCTGTCAGCGTTACTGGGCAGTGCCGGTCAACAGACCACTCGACAAAGCAGCTTTGCGGCCCCGCTCCCCGGTGTCGATCCGGGATACAAGGTGCTGATTCAGAAAATGGCGATGGCCAGGTTGGGGATCGGCAAGGATTCCACGTTTGACTATTGTCGTGACAAATATCGCTCCACCAAAGACCCGATGCTCGTGTTATTCGCCTTTCAGATCAGAATGAGCGGCATTTCCAACCTGGAATCGCTGACCACGGACAAGATCATCGAGTTAGTCGATCTGCTCGGTGAAGCCGCTGCGAGGCCCTCTCTCATTCGGCGACTCCCCCACGCGCTCGGTCACTTTCGTGTCGGATTGATGGCTGTTTTGGCCAGCCGAGCGGATCAAAAGGGAGATCAAGAAGACGCTGCAAAATGGAAAAGCCATGTGTTGAAAGAAAGCCACGCTCTGCTGGATTCTTCGCTGGCTTCCCCGAAGCAGCGGGTGCTAATGATGAGCGCCCTGGCCGGAATGGGCGGCAGGCCAGCGGAAGTTCGAGCCATCGGCGACGGGATCATGGCATCGCGCCCCGACGACGGCAACGCGCGAGTTCTGGTGGCGCTGATGGAAGTCGTCCTGGGGAATCCTGATCGTGCTGAGCAGCTTCTTCGCCAAGAGGGACTGCGGGATCATCTGTCGGCCTCATTCCAGTCAACACCGAACGCTATCTGGGAGCGTGTCCGCGTCATTCGTGCCGATCAGCTGATGTCCGTCCGTCAACAAATCGAATCGAGTCGCCTGGGGGCGGTCGATGAAATTCTGGCCCTCTCGCGAAGCTACGATCGCCTGGGACGCAGTGTCGACGCCGAGCAATCAGCGCGAGGCGTTCTGGCGATGTGCGACCAGACACTCAGTTCACTCGGAACCGATCCTGCGTCGGCAGGGTATCGGGCCATGACGCTGAACTCGCGGGCCGTTGCGCGCTGGAGACTGGGTGACATGGACGGAGCTTGTGAAGACTCACTGTCCGGCATCGCCGCCGAGCCGTCGAATCACTGGCGATACTTCGTGGCGGCGCCCCGTCTGCTGCTGGCCGGACGGCGCGAGGATTATCTGCGAGTCTCACGCGAGTGCCTGGCCAGATTCGGGGGAAGTGATGATCCCTCGTTTTGCGAACGGGCTGCCAAAATCTCGCTCTACTCGCCAGATCCTGAACTGATCACAGCCGCTTCCGAAGCAGCCAATCGGGCAGTCACGATTGGCAAAGACCATACGTACATCACCTACTTTCGCATGGCGGCAGGCATGGCCACCGTGCGCCGAGGAGAATACGACGCCGAGAAAGGAATCCCCTTTGCGAGCGACTTTGAGAACGCCAACTTTCTGCGATTCCCAGCGATCCTGCTCCATGCGATGGGGGCGCTGGGTACGCCCGCCGAAGAGGATGCCCGGCAACGGCTGCTGGAGATCGCTCCCTACCTCGCACAGCTGAATGTTTCGCACTTGGCGCATGACCATGACTTAATGGGGCAGCTTTCGCTTTATCGAGAGGTCTCCGCTGCCTATCAGCTCGAGCCGGCACTCAACTCGGTGCGTGACGCACAGTGGCAGGTTCCATCGGTGACTCGTGGTGTCAATTCTCGCAACAAACCCCTCACGGCCCTAGAGGACGGCATTCTGCAAAACGACATCGAAGATCCCGGAGATACGTGTATTTTCCATATGCGATTTTCGGAGTCCGCCACAGCGTTGCGCTTCGAGGCACTCCCTAACTCTGCATTGCCGCACAACGGCCCCGGGACGGTTCCCTCCACGGGACGTTGCCTGATCAGTGATCTCCAAGTGGTTCGCGTTCACGGGGCCGTCGAGGAACCGATTCGAATTGACTGGGGAATTCCAGCGGGATCCGAGCCGCCGCAGGGTCGGATTGCATTCGCCTGGG
>JAYSUV010000385.1:0-1536 GCA_043718945.1 Planctomycetota bacterium | reverse complement strand
AAGCCCGGCCCGGTATCAAGTTCCACAACGGCGAAGACTTCAACGGCGAAGCAATTGCCATCGGTATGGAGCACATCCGCACCGGTCCGACCACCGCCCCGGCGTGGGGCAACCTGATCAAGTGCGACGCCACCGGTCCTTTGGTGGCCGATTGCCGGACCAAGACCGCCTGGGTTTCGTTTCCCTCCTATCTGACCGGGCAGTCCGGCGTGATCGCGGCGCCCGCATCGATCAAGTCCGGCGACGGCTCCAAGCGCCCGGTGGGCACCGGTGCCTTCATGTGCAAGGGCGATTGCTGGGTGCCGAACCAGAAGATGTCGCTCGTGAAGAACCCGAACTACTGGCGTCCCGGGCTGCCCAAGCTCGATGCGCTGGAGATTCGTCCGATCCCGGACGAGGATCAGCGCCTTGCCCAGTTGCAGTCCGGTCAGATCCAGTTCTTGGGGACCGGAAACTTCTTGACCGGTCGTGATCTTGCCAACCTGGCCAAGGACAAGAAGGTCAATCTTGTGACCAGTGAGAACGCCGGCTCGACCGCCTACGACATCCCGAACCTTGCCCGGACCGGTCCGATGCAGGATGTCCGGGTCCGCCAGGCCTGGGCCTACGCCATCGATACCGACACGCTCATCCAACTCCGGGCACCGGGCGCCACCAAGGCCAACGGCGTGTACCTCGAGGGGCAGCTCGGCTATTCGAAGAGTGCCGGGTACCAGTTCAATCTCGATAAGGCGAAGGCCCTGCTCGACGCATACAAGAAGGACAAGGGCGTCTCCACGGTCAGCGTGACGCTCCAGAGCACCGCGGTGCCGGACAACCAGCAGACGATTGCCGTGATGAAGCAGATGCTCGACAAGGCCGGCTTCAACATCATCCTCGGCCCCGGTCTGGAGCAGTCTGCCTACATCCAGGCGGTCCTCACCGGGAACTTCGAAGTGATGACGTGGAACTATCCGGTCGGTGGAGGCACGGATCCCGATCAGGGTCGACCGTTCATCCACTCCGAAGGCTGTGGAGGGCCGACGGTCTGCCCTCGGGCCATCGGGTTCTCCGTGCTGAACTGGCCGCGTGCGGTCGACGGCATCGTCGACACCGCAATGGACCAGATGCGCACCAACTCCGATCCCGAAGTCCGCAAGCGGGCGGCCGAGGCCGTCGAGGCCCAGTACAGCGAGAACGCGTTCCTCCTCTTTCGTTGGCGCTCGCGGGCGCATCTGGGATTTTGCGCGAAGTGCATAGTCGGCGCCGAAACCGGTCCCGGTGGTGAAAAGTTGATGTTCTTGGGAGCTGGAACGTTCCGCGGTCAGGCCTTCTTGACGGTCGGCTGAGTTCGAACGAGCACGTGAAGGGCGATCGAGCTGATGTCGTATTTTTCTCGCCGACTACTGAGCGTCATTCCATTGTTGTTCGTGGTGACGCTGCTGTGCTTTTCCATGTTGAAACTGCTTCCCGGGGATCCGGTCCTAACGATCCTCGGGAACAGTTCCACGGATCCAGCAAAAGTCGAAGCGCTGACGAAACAACTCGGTCTCGATC
>JAYSUV010000384.1:0-12145 GCA_043718945.1 Planctomycetota bacterium | reverse complement strand
TGGTTGAAACACCGAAAGCACCAGATCGAAGGCCGAGCCTACCGCAATCTGCTCAACGCCTGATCCCACGCTTTCGATTGGGCGGGGAGGCATTTAGGCGAGTGTCATTTGATGGTGTGAGAATTCTGATGGCCAAGAAGACGGCAGTTGACCCGGCGGCATCGCTGGCGAAAGCGATCGTGGAATCGCTTGAGCGTCGGCGAAATGAGAAGGCGGGGTATCCGGCATCGCTGCGGGAGGTGGCTAGGGATGTCGCCGTCGAGATCAGTGAAACCGACTTGAGGGCGGCGCTGGCGAAGGTGCCTCTCAAGACCCGTTGTATTCTGGCAATCGACGAAGATCTCGATTCATTGGCGGTCCTCAATGACAAGGAAGACATCAAACAGTTGGCGGGGGATGAGCGTCTGTTGCGAGTTCTGTGTGAGAGGCTGTGTTCCCCTCAACAGCCGATGGTCTCTGTGAAGGAGATGGCTGTAGCTGGCGTCTTGTCGAAGAAGCTGGCCACCCCGTTCAAGTCGCACTGGGCGGGTCGATTGAAATTGGGCACGCTGCCGAGCTTCGTCAATGCGGCTACAGCCCCCGGGAGGACAGGGAAAGCCACCGAGCAGAAGCTGCACGATGTTCGTTTTCCGTTGCCGTGGTTGACCCTGTCGGCAGACCTTGTGCTCGCGCTCAGGCCGCCAGCCGGTTCGCTGGGAGTGATTACCGAGTGGTCCACTTTGTTGGCGCAGGTTCCCGGCGCTGCCCCAGAGACGTATACCACTCTCGCGCGGGCGTCTGAGCCATTCCAGAGCCAGGTCATCCCCGTCTTCGCCAAGGAGCCTAACGGGTGGTTGGTGCTGTCGGAGAACGCGGACCGTGGTGCCCGTGATCCACGAATTCTGGACCGCATCTTTCAATCCACTCTAAAGGCCAGCGACACCGCCGTGGAGTTGACTGTACTGAAAAAGCAAAAGCTCTTGAGCCCACTACTCTCCTCAACGTTCTCTCGGTACGTCGATGAGATGTCGGTCAACTGCCCGGCAGGGTTCGGCGTTCTGCATTTCGCCAAGAAGGATCTGCTGTTTCGCCTGCGTGATGTGACCGGGTGTAACCCCGGCCTGGGAGACCAACCTGCCGTTCCGCACGAGCCCGAGGTTGTCCGGCCCATACCCACTCTGTCAGACGGAACCACTTTCGCTGAGGCATTTGACCACGCGTTCGCCCGTCTGGATGCGAGCGATGGGGGGTACAACTGCGTGAAGCTGTTGCATCTCCGCCAAGCGTTGCCACAGTATGGTCGGGCCGAATTCGACGCGGGGCTGCATACGCTGCGCCTCGCTCGCCGGTATTCACTGATGCCCTCCGAAGGCAACGGGATCAGCTTGTCGGACCAAGAGCATGACGCCGGGATCCAGGAAGCCGGATCGCGACTGGTGTACTGCAAGAAGATGGGTTGAGTCCATTCCCGTTCTCCATGCGAAGCGATTGAGACGATCTCGAAATGAGTACCCGCACTGCGACTCACACGACTGACCGAGGACTGGATATGTACACCTGTAGCGACGACTTCTTTGATGCGATTCGCGGCTCAAACCCTTTTGGATCGGACAAGGTGACTGCTCCGGAAGACGACGTGCCGACCGTGGACAGCATCCACAGCAAGGAGTTCGAACAACTCAAGTCACTGACGCTTCAGGTGCAGGAGCAAAGCCGGTCGATCGGTGCGTTGCTCTGGGGCGGAGCGGGAGTCGGCAAGAGCCATCTGGTGTCACGCTTGTTCCACTGGGCCAAGGCCGAGGGAAACGCGATTTGTGTTTATCTGCCGAATATCCTGTCGTCGCCCCAGCACATTCCGCGCCACTTCCTGCGTTCAGTGATCAGTGAACTGGTCGGGGGGAGGGCGAAAGTCAAGCAGTCCTCACTGAACACTTTGTTATGGTCGATCATCACTCCGGATGGGAATCGTAACATCCAGTCCAAAGTGGCACTCAAGATCTTTCAGCAAGCGGTCGACTCGCTGGAGTTCCGCAGCGAAGGGATTTCGACGCAGTTCAATACAGCTGTATTTGACATCCTCTTTCAGTTTTTCAAGAAGGTGAATCCCGCGGTCGTCACAACGAAAGAATGGAAGCTCGTCGAGGCGATGATCGACTGGCTGTCGGGGGATGGGATTGAGCCCGAGATCGCCACTCTTCTGGGAATCCCACCCCGCGCGCGGCATCTCGATGAAGATGGACTCGTGCGGCTTCCGGACGACCAGCACATCGCCCAGGTCTTTCAGATTCTGACCGCCTTGTGTCATCACGGCCGCAAGACGCTGCTGATCTGCGTGGACCAGGTCGACAACATCGGGCGGGACCGTGTCGCGAATCTCGCGGCCTTTGGCCTGAAGCTGCTCGACCAGCGACAGGGGCTGCTGCTCGTCACCTCTGGGATCAAGGAGACGGTGTTGGCGATGCGCAAAGACGGCGTCATCACCGAGGCTCAATGGGACATGATGGCCCGAGTGCGCATCGATCTCAATCTGGTCTCAGCCCTGGAGGCCCGGCAAATACTGGTCGAGCGACTTCAGCCGATACGCTCCCGTGCGAAGAGTCTTTCCGACATCCGAGCGATGCTGGTAGGCCATGCCTTGTTCCCCCTGGGTGAAAAGGAGTTCGAGAAGAGATTTGGACAATCCCCCGAGTTCCGACCTCGATCGGTTGTCGCTTGGGCGGATCAGAACTGGCAGATGGAGCAGCAGCGACTTCGCGAATTAGGTGGGGGGGTCTGGCTGGAAAGCTGGGTGGCAGCCCCTCCCAGTCGATCCGTACTGTCTGAAGCGGAAGTCATCGATCAAGCTGTGGCCGACGATGTGAATAGTCGGATTGCCAAACTGCGAGACAGCAATGCACCACCCAACGCGGATCATCTGGTCACGGTCCTGGAATTGTTGCTGTCGCGATTGCTGGAGGTTCAGCACGTCAGTCAGCACTACTCGCTGCTGCGGATTCGCCGGATGAACGAGGTGCCTCGACCGTACGACTTGAAGATTGAAGAACGCGTCGCGGATTCGGGAATCAAGGTCCGTTCTGCGTTGACAATCATTGTGGCACGCAATGGGAATTCCGCATGGCGGCCACTGGACCGGCTTGCCACTCAGGTTCCTGATGACATCAGTCACCGCATTCTCGTCACCGATGACGAGCGGGCTCCATTGCCCTCGACGCCGCGAATCAAACAGGACTATGCGACTCTGGTGGGCATGGGCCCAGAGAAATTCCGTCACGTCAAGCTGACCTTTCAACAGTACATCGAACTCGACGCCATTCGTTCAGCCATCGACGATGCGGCGAATCTCACGATTGAGTACGCGAATCGCTCGGACTCAGGAGCCACACCTTCCGAAGTCATTGAGTCGTTGCATCGTCAGGATCGCTTCAGAACTCACCCGCTGCTCAGGGAGTTACTGACGGAGCCCAGTGCGACGCCTCCGCCGTCTCCTCAGCCTTTACCCCCCGAGGTGAAAGACCTGATCGCCACCATCATTCGTGGAAACTTAGGCTGGAAGATCTGTGTGACCACGAACGATGTGGCATCCGAAGTCATGGGGCAACCCGGCATGTCGCATCTCGATTTCCAGAAGACTCATGATTTGGTCGTGTCGGTGGCCCAAAGGATGGAGTCCGAGTCGCGACTCATGTCCAAAGTTCATCTGAACGGACTTCTGCTGATGAGTGCTCAGTAACTTCGAAATGGACTCGCCCGTGCCCTTCCTTGCTCCCGTTCACTTCACCGTTTCCCAGATCCGCGTGGCCGCCAGCTGCCCACGGATTCTGTATTTCGACTGTCTGGAGAACCGGCGGCGGAAGGCGATGACGCCTCGCATCACGCGCATCTGGGAGAAAGGTGAATCGGAAACCACAGCGGGCGGGAGCCTGTTCCACGCGACGGTAGAGAAGTTCAACCGTCTGGCCGCGAAGGATGATGCGGTCCGCCAGATCGTGCGGCGGACCTCAAACAAAGACGAGCTGTTGCACTCTTTCATGGTATTCCTCCGAAAGCAGTGCTTGATTCGAAGCCAGTTGCTCAAGAAGTCTCCCGAGGTGATCGCCAACTTTTCAAAATGCGTTGAAACGTACATGGGTGAGATGGCAGACATCATCCACTACGCAAAGACGATCAAGAAAGACCCGGACGAGATCGTCGACCAGCTGTTCGCCGACATGCCCAAACGGGTCGATGTGACCTTCCAAGTCGGCCCACAGCGTCAGCCCGTTCACGTCACAGGGCGACTAGACTATGTGTTTTTCGACTGGAGAGACGATCGACTGCGGATCGTGGACTACAAGCTCGCTCCCGCCACGAACCCGAACAAAGACCAATATCAGGTCGCGATCTACGCCTTGATGTACCACCACCAGCATCGCTTCAATTGCGACGCAGCCGTCTTCTATTTGCACCCCGGTCGACACGTCGTGGACATGAGTTGGCAGCAGGTCGTGGCCCAGCAGGGCAAGGTCTATAATTTACTCGCGTCCATGGTCGAATGGAGCCGGTACTCAGCTGAGCGGGGGATTGGGCAGTTGCCACCGGGAGAGACATCCTACTGTGGGAGCTGCAAGTGGAGACATCGCTGTGAGCCGGAACTTGGGGCCAAGTCCCAGGGATGCTTAACTGACTGGCAGCCTGAGAAGAATGAAGAGTTGGAAGTCGTGGTCATCGACCCTCCCACAATCACTCCCGAGGAGGTGGCAGCTGAAGAGCGAGCGGTCGACGAAGAACGAGCCACTGAGGAGCAGGAAAATGCCGCTGCAGATCAACGGACACTCACGACGAGTGAGACCAGTGCGTCAGCTCCAGTAGGTGCAGCGGGCACACCGACCCGCTTCAAGAATGCGGAACGACAGGACGCCTTGTCCTTGGGCAGTCTCTCCCACAATCAGGCACCCGTGTCCATCCGGTCGATGCATCTGTGTACCCACACCGCCGTCGTCGGGGCAGCGGGCAGCGGCAAGACCTGGTTGGCGAAGGTGATTGCCGAGGAGGCGATCCTCAGCGGCGTGCCCGTTCTAGCCATCGATCCGCAAGGCGATCTGGTCCAATTTCTGAAGCGGCGTCCGGAAGCGGAGATCGCGGCCAAGGCCCCAGAGGAGCTGGCGAGGTATCGAGAATTCTCGGAGCGAGTGGAAACGAGAATCTTTACTCCCGGAACGTCGCATGCGATCCGGCTGCGACTAAATCCGATCCGGCTCCCTCGCCGCGACGATGTGCGTCTGACATCCCCGGAGCGACGCGAGGAAGAGTATTCCGGGATGATCGATTCGGTCGCGCTCAATCTGGTCGGACTGGTGTCGGCCGGGAAGCGCTCTGTGGACGCACAGCAAGCGTTTGTCGGACGTGTCCTTCGATCGCTGGTGGAATCCACGGCGCGTGAGTCCCTCGACCTGAGTGAGATAGCCTCCGCCGTGATTGAGCCTGAATCGGTGGGCTTGACTGACGCTGACCACTTCATCAAGAAGTCCGAGCGTGAGACGTTGGGGAGGCAGATCAACGCGCTGGCCTATGGTCCGCTGAAGAAGCTGTTCACCGGGGGAGTCGCCCTGGATATCGATCGGATGCGGACCCCCGTGACTCCCGGCAAGGTGCCGCTCAATATCATCTATCTGAACGCCCTCACCGATGTCGAGAAGCATGCGTTCCTGGCCGCCCTCGCTACAGAGGTCTACCGCTGGATGTGCTGCGCCGGAGGAGACCCGTCACAACCACAGCTGCTGTTCTACCTCGACGAGGCACGGGACTTTCTCCCCGCCGGGGCCTCGAAGCCCGTAGCCAAAATGCCGGTGTCCAGACTCTTCACCCAGGCTCGCAAGTTCGGCGTCGGCTGCCTAGTCTGCACACAAAGCCCCAGGTCCGTCGACTACAACATCTTTGGGAACTGCAGCGCCAAACTGATCGGCAAGCTCGAAACGCCGCAAGATTCGGACACGATTGGGAAGTGGTTCGAAACCGATGGCCCGAAGCCTGACTGGATCCGCCAACGTACCGGAGCCGAATCCGGGTCATTCGTCGGACGCTGGCCGGGGCAGGATGCGTCCGAAGCGGGTCAGGTCTTTCAGTCCCGTATTCTGTTTTCCTCCCATGGCGGGGCTTGGACTCCCGACCGAGTCGAAGCCGAAGTGCTCAACGATCCGACACATATCGTACTGCGTAGCAGAATGCTTTGAACCGACAATGCCAGCCCTTCCATGAATCGTGCATACGGGAGCGAAGTTTGGAGTGAGATGACAGCCAGTTTGCGATCGATCCTGCGTATCGAGAAGCGCCCGTACAGACTCAAAGAGTTCGAAACTGGGTTGGTTCCGGTTCGCGGTCCCAAACAGTGTTTTAAATCTTGGGTCTGTTTTTGGAGAGGCAGAGAGAGTTCGAGGCCCGAAACTCGCAATAGCGGGTTGAAACATCGAAAACGGGGCGTTCGGTGGGACAGCAGAGTGGTCTCGGTCAGAGCGATCGTGATCGCAAGATCTGGGTAACTGTTAACCCCGACTCACACTCGGGTGGCGCAGTTTCGCGGGGGGCCTTTGGCCCAGGGCTTCCAAGGTGTTCGTCATTCCCTGGAAATTTCCTGGCGAGTCGGGCGTTTGGCGAGGAGTTTATGGGTCGAGGCGTGGCCGCCGTTGTGGGAGGCGGTGCGTTTCGGGGCGGGCTGCTTCGGGCCTCGGACGGACTTTTGGTAGCGGCCCAGGTCGATGGTTTTGGCGAGGGACAGCAGGGTGTTCGCGAACTGGGTCAGGGACATTTTGGAGAAGGTGTGCCAATGTTCGGGATTGATCGCCACCCGCATTCCTTCGTGGGTGTTGCGAAGTTCGTCGGCCAGCGCGTCGCCGGAAACGGACGCCGCGGCCTCGGCCCCGTGCGCAGCGCGAGCCCAGCAGCATCGACAGCGTGTTCTGCAGCAGCAGCGCCACACAGAACGTGAACAGCGCGGCCTTCGGATACCCCAACGTGTTGATCTCGCATTGCAGCGCCGTCTTGAGTTGCAGGAACACGGTCTCGATCGTCCAGCGCTTCTGATATAGGTCGGCCACCTGCATCGCAGGGGCTTCGCGCGGGGGCAGGTTCATCAGAATGTGCAGCTCGGTCGAGCCATCGCGCATCGGCTGGCTGAGCTTCACGGTGATGCGCCGCACGTTCCGCGTGTGGCCCTGGAAGGTGAATTGCAGCTGCTGTTCGTAGACCTTCTCGCCGCGCTCGGTGGTTCCTTTCAGACGCGGTTTTCCCAGAAATTCTCCTTTCCATTGGCCATGTTGCCGCGCCACGAACCGCGCGTTCTTCGCCCAGATGCCGAACAGAAACTTCAGCGTGCAGAAGTTGCGATCCATGATCCACAGATCGTCTTTCGTCACGGTCTCCAAGACCTCCGCGATCAACGATCGCTCCTGCGCATGACCGTCCTCGGTCAGAAACACATCGCTCACCAACTGCGTCATCTGGTCCCACACGACGAGGGCAGTCCCCGGCAACGGAGCGTCCCAAATCGTTCGCAGTTCCTCAATCCGGTGCTGCGTGGCCTGCCAGTGATTGCCATCCAGAATCTTCGTTTGCCGACCTCGCATCCACGACTTGTCCAGCACCTTCAGCTGCTCCAAGACCGCCCGCGCCTCGCGAAAACTATCGCGCACCAACGCCTGCGAGACGCACGTCTCGATCCCCTGCAACTTGTCATACACCGCTTGGTCCGAGACGTTCTGTTCGTCCTTCCACGACTCATACGACTTGAGTACCGACCGATCCACCCGCGTCACCACCCGCCCGATCCACTCGACCAACTGCGAGAACAACAACTCCCGCTCGTTCTGCACCACCGCCGTCTCCCCAAACAACCCGTCCAATCGAGTCGCCGACCACATCCGCTCGAGCGCCCCCGCGCCATGACACAAAACGGCTTCCGCTCCTGAAACTTCGCAAAGACAGAATCCAGCAACATCCGTGTCGCCTCCCCCATGATGATGGAACCCATACCCCCCCCCCCCCCCCACGTCTTACGCGATTTCCCCACCACCTTGGAAGCCCTGCGCCGTTAACCCTTTTAAATCCCTGGTTTTTCAGGCCATTTCGATCTTTCTCCCTGAATGGCAGTTGCGAATTCGGACAGAGAAATAACTCGACAGCCAATCTGCCTCAGTAGACAGCCCAGGAAGTGAGTATTGGTATTCCTGCAAAGGCCATTATCGACCAGTATCTTGTCTGTTTGGATGACTGATCTGGAACAGGGAGGTTCCCATGCGGGGTCGCAAAACGGCGTTGGTGATTTCGTTGACCGAAGCGGAGCGGGGGGAGTTGGAGCGATGGGTTCGTTGCTCTTCGATGGCGGCTGGGCTGGTGCGGCGAGCGCGGATGATTCTGGCGGTCGCTGGTGGGGAGACGCTGGTGGCAGCGGCTCGGCAGGCGGGTGTCACGGAGCGGATCGTGCGGCGTTGGTGTGGTCGTTTTATCGAGGACCGTTTGCCGGGTCTGAATGACCGACCTCGCACCGGCCGACCGCCGGCTTTTTCCCCCTGAGGTGGCGATACACGCAGTCAAGATTGCTTGCGAACGCCCTGACACGGCGGGCCGTTCGCTGTCGCAATGGGACTGCGTTGAGATTCGACGGCAGCTCATCGACACGCAGGTCGTGGGGTCGATCTCGGTCGAAAGTGTGCGGCAGATTCTGGCAAGTCACCGGCTGAAACCGTGGCGTCATCAGATGTGATTGTCGGCCAAGGTTCCGCGCGATGCAGCCTTCGCGGAGCTGACGCGGACGATCTGCGACCTCTATACGAGAAGGCTGGGGCCTCATGAAATGGTCCTGTGTGCGGACGAGAAGACCAGCCTGCAACCGCGTCCCCGGAAGTCTCCAACCCTTCCCGCCCAACCTGATCAGCCAGTCCGCGTCGAGCATGAGTACGATCGCTGTGGTGCCTTGAACCTGTTCGCCGGATTCGACACGCGCACGGGCCAAGTCTACGGACACACCGCCGATCGCAAGCGACAAAAAGAGTTCATCGAGTTCTTGGAGAAGCTGGAGCGAGAGATCCCGGCGTCCATCACCATCGTTCATGTCGTGCTCGAAAACTCCGCATGCACAAGGGCAAACAGGTTCAAGCTTGGCTGGCGAAGCATCCCCGGTTCGTGTTCCACCATCCACCGGTCCACTGTTCGTGGATGAATCAAGTCGAACAATGGTTCAGCATCCTGCAACGCAAGCGGCTCCGCATCGCCGACTTCCAAGACAAAGCTCATTTGGCCGAACGACTCCACGCGTTCATCAACGAGTGGAACGAGATCGCCCACCCCTTCCCATGGAAGGAAAAGTCGTTCACCAATGTCCTCGCCCAATGCACCGCCGAAACCACTCCCGCCGAGCCGCTCCAAACCGCCGCCTGAGAACCGATACCGACTTCCTGGGCTGTCTACTTAGGGCCTGCCTTCCGGGAGTGGGGCATCAAGGTCGTCTTCGCCTAGTCCGGCATCATGCTGGCCACGACCTTCGTCACGCTGCCGTTCGTCGCTCGTGAGTTGATTCCCCTGATGGAATCACTGGGTGCGAAGAAGTGATCGCAGCTGTCAGCCTGGGGGCCAACCCCTGGCAGCTGTTCTGGCGGATCACGCTGCCGAACATCAAGTGGGGTTTGGTCTACGGCATCATTCAGTGCAACTCCCGCGCGATCGGAGAGTTCGGAGCCGTGTCGGTGGTCTCGGGGCACATCGCGTGCGAGACCGACACGATGCCCTGCGCGTCGAGAAGCTGTTCCAGGAATACAACAACCCCGGCTCATTCGCGGTGGCCTCGCTGCTGACGTTGATTGCCCTGGTGACACTGTTCGGGAAGTACCTGCTCGAACGCTACATTGCCCGTCAAATGGTAGCCGCACAGGGAGGGAGAAGATGAAGATTCAACAAATGACCAGCGAGCGGGGCGGCGTCAGCCCCCCGTGATTGAACGAGCGATCAAACCACACCGCCAGCTCACCTCGCATTTGCCTGGCTCCGTCCTCTACGGACTCCATCACCACTGACACGGGGGGCTGACGACCAATGGCTCTTACTTTACCAACCCGAAGCGTCAGCGAGGGCGAGCGAAAGCGACTTTCCCCCGGGATTCCCTCGCTGACGCGTCGGGCGAGTGATCTAAAGTAAGTGCCATTGGGCTGACGCCGCCCCGCTCGCTCGTTGACCTGAGGTTTCTCATGAGCATCTCCATCCGCAACGTTTCGAAATCCTTCGGAAGCTTCCAGGCCCTGCAGAATGTCACCCTCGAAGTCCCCTCCGGCTCGCTGATCGCTTTGCTGGGCCCCTCCGGATCTGGCAAGACCACGCTGCTGCGCATCATCGCCGGACTCGAACAGGCCGACACCGGTGGCATCCTCGTGCAGGAATCCGATGTCACCCAATTGGCCGCTCGTGATCGCGAGGTCGGGTTCGTGTTCCAGCACTACGCTCAATTCAAGCACATGAGTGTATTTGAGAACATCGCCATCGACATGCGGGTCCGCTACATCCCGGACGCCGAGGTCAAGGCCCGCGTGAATGAACTGCTGCATCTGGTCCGACTCGAAGGACTGGGCACGCGTTACCCGTCCGAGCTCTCAGGCGGCCAGCGGCAGCGCGTGGCATCGGCCCGGGCGCTCGCGGTGAAGCCGAGACTGCTGCTGCTCGATGAGCCATTCGGAGCCCTCGATGCCAAGGTGCGGCAGGAGCTGCGGACATGGCTGCGGAAGCTGCATGAGGAGATGCAAGTCACCACGGTGTTCGTGACGCACGATCAGGAAGAAGCCTTCGAAGTGGCTGATCAGGTCGTCGTGATGCGGCAGGGACACATCGAGCAGACGGGTTCGCCGCAGGATGTGTTCGATCACCCCGCCCCGCCATTCGTGATGGACTTCCTCGGCCATGTGAATGTGTTTCATGGCCGTCTCGAAGCGGGACAGATGCACATGGGCGGGTTCGCGGTCGACTACCCCGAGTCCCAGCAAGCCGAGTCCCGCAACGCGACAGCCTACGTGCGGCCCCATGAAGTGGAACTCAGCCGCATTCGCCAGTTCGAGACGAGCTTGCCGGTGCGCGTGGTCCATGTGAATCCCGCTGGCCCCGTGACTCGCGTGCGACTGGTGTCGAGCGAGTTCGGCGTGGCCCTCAACGTCGATCTCTCTCCAGACCGATACAGGGAACTCAAACTCCGCTCGGGTGACGAACTCTTCGCGACCCCCAAGCGAGTGCGAGTCTTCATGCCGGACGACTATGTGATTTAAGGCCAGGGACTGTGCGGGAGGGCGAAGCTCCGGCTGAGCCGCAAACCACAGGTGACGCGCCACTGACCAAGCGGCTCGGCAGGAGCCTCGCTCTCCCAGCCAGTTCGTAAACCCCGCCAACCCACAGATCCATTTCGACACCACCTGCCCGACCGCCTTCGATCTCGGAGAGACCCCATGAGCACTCCTCGCCCCTCTGTCTCTCCGACCGAATTGCCCACTACGATTCTGAATGCGATTACCCAGGCTCTCTCCGGACTCCACTACGGTCAGGTGACGATCATCGCCCAAGACGGTCGCGTGATGCAGATTGATCGCACCGACCGCCATCGAATGACTCCCCCGGAACTCAGCGTTCAGGCACATCCGCAGATTCACTGAGCGCGGACGCAGTTCGCTCGACTTCGTATCGGACGGTGCCCGTCGATTGGCCAAGAGCATCGGAGCAGCCGATCAGGCGCGGCTCGATCAATACTACTCAGCCGTCCGAGACCTCGAACGACAACTCGAACTTGGCCAGGAATGGGAGCGCCAGCCGAAACCGACTCCCTCCTCGCCGGCTCCGACCGACATCACCGAGAACAAGAAGCTGATCGACAAAACCGCCTGATGCTGGATGTCGCGCGGCTGGGTTTTGAATCCGACAGAACGCGAAGTCTCGCCCGTACTGCCCGGTGCCGCTGACCGCCGAGAAAACAACGACTTTCGAGCAGGCCTGGACGATCATCGAGCACGACGAACAACGCCCGCTGATCGAGGAGTATCACAAATGCCTGAAGCCCGGCTGCTACATCGAGCAGCGGCAAAACCGTACCGCGAAGAGATTAGGTCACTGGTCCGAAACAACTTCCCGATTTAATTTTGAACAGAAGGTCGCAAAGGAAGCAAAGGCG
>JAYSUV010000383.1:0-4157 GCA_043718945.1 Planctomycetota bacterium | reverse complement strand
CCCGGGAATGACCCGGACGCCACCGGGGTCGGGAGTGAGTCGGGCCGCAGAATTTCTCTCAGCATGTGCGGACTTCAACCGTTTGCAGTGCAAGGACGTATCCCCTGCCGGTCGTGGACTTGCTCCTCACCCGGCCTTCCCTCCAAGATATGTGTGACACCCTCAGCCCCGAACTTTTCGAGTCGCCACGCGTCCGATGCCCGCCTCCGCTTCACTCACTCCTCACTCCTTGACCGATCACGTCGTGATCGTAGGCGTGGGTCTCATTGGCGGTTCGATCGCGCGGGCGCTCAAGGCGCGTGGCCTGGCGGGAAAGATCACCGGTCTGGGCCGCAGCCGCGAGCGACTCCTGGCAGCTCAAGAGGCGGGTCTGCTCGATGCCGTGGCGACCTCGGCGTCCGAACTGGAGCCGTTCTCCCTCGCCATCGTCTGCACGCCCGTCGACCGCATTCCCGACGATGTCCGAGCCCTGCTCGCTGTCGCCCCGGCCTCGGCCGTCATCACCGATGCCGGAAGCGTGAAGGCCCGCATCTGCCTTGAACTCGCCTCTCTCCGACCGGGCCAGGCAGTGTTCCTGGGATCGCATCCGATGGCCGGTTCCGAGCAAGGGGGCTGGGAACACTCTAGCGCCCAGCTGTTCGAGGGCCGCATCTGCGCCATCACTCCCACGGGTCACCCGGAGCCAGTGGTCCAATCCATCGAGCGGTTCTGGTCCGCCTTGGGCATGGGCACCATCCGTCTGGCCCCCGACCAGCACGACCGCATTGTCGCCCTGACCAGCCATTTGCCTCACGCCACTGCTGCTGCGGTCGCCCAACTGTTGACGCCTGACGCCTGGCCGCTGGCCGCCACTGGCTTCCGCGACACGACTCGTGTCGCCAGCGGAGATCCCGCGTTATGGACCTCGATCATGATCGAGAACAGCGAGGCCGTCTCCGGACACTTGAGACAGCTAATCCGCGTTCTCAATCAATTTGCAACGGCACTCGATCAACGTGACACGACAGCCATCGAAGCATTACTTTCACAAGGCAAGACCGCCCGCGAAGAGTGGCTTCGGGCACAACGTGATGGCGTCCCCCATCGGTAGCAGCCAGGATTGCTACACGTCACCCCCACCTGCCGCAAACCCGCTCGCGACCCCCTTCGAATCCCTCCACACGGTCCTCACTTCATCCCCCCAGTGCCCCTCTTGCCGGCCCAGGGGCGGTCATCAGATACGGCCCGCATTGGGGACTACTGGTGTGCCTTGGCAGGAGAGGCGATTCGAAAGTCGAGACCACCAGCAAGCACCTCAGCCAGCCAGGATGAGCCACGCTAGACCTTGGCGGGCGCTGCGGGCTGGTCCGCAATTCAATCGACGATCCTGGCGCGGTTCAGATCGGCCAGCCTCCGCACTACAATCGCCAGCACTCTCGCACGCTCGATCTAGGAGTTCCCCGATGCACCTCGTTCTCCAGCAGGTATTCTTCATGTCATTACTGGTCTCCATTGCCTCGGCGGCTCCTCCGGTCACGAAGACGATCGACCATGTCGACGAGTACCACGGGACCAAGGTGCCCGATCCGTATCGCTGGCTAGAGGACGATGTCCGGACCTCGAGGGAGGTTGCCGAGTGGGTCACCGAGCAGAACAAGGTCACGTTCGGGGTCCTCGAATCGATCCCGCAACGAGCGGCGATCCAGAAACGGCTGACTGAGCTGTGGAACTTCGAGCGAGTCTCGCCTCCGTCCCAGTCGGGCGGGCGGTACTTCTTCTCAAAGAACGATGGGCTCCAAAACCAAGCGGTGCTGTATGTGATGGACTCGCTGACAGCGGTCCCGCGCGTGCTGATCGATCCGAATACTTGGTCGAAGGACGGGACGGTCGCCCTCGGCACGGTGAAGATCAGCCCCGATGGGCGGTTTGTCGCGTTTGGGCGCCAAGAGGCGGGGTCCGACTGGAGCAAGTTCCGCGTCCTGGAAGTCGAGTCCGGCAAAGAGCTGGCCGAAGAGCTCCAGTGGATCAAATTCAGCAGCCCCGAATGGACTCCGGATGGCAAGGGGTTCTTCTACTCCCGCTTCCCCGCCCCGGAAGAGGGACAGGCATTCCAGAATCTGAACCTGAATCAGCAGGTCTACTACCACCGCCTCGGCACCACGCAAGCCGACGACGTGCTCGTCTACCACCGCCCCGACCATCCCGACTGGGGCATTCACAGCTCGGTCTCGGAGGATGGGCGATATCTGATCCTCACGATGATGGTCGGGACTGATGACCGCTATCGGATCTATTACAAGGATCTGGCCGAACCGCTGGGAATCCCGTTGGCCTTGGTCGACCACTTTGACCACGAGTATTCATTCCTCGGTAACGATGGACCGGTGTTCTACTTCCGCACCTCGTTCAACGCTCCGAAGAAGCGGATCATCACCATCGACATCCGAAATCCCAAGCCGGAGAGCTACCGCGAGATCCTCGCCGAACAGCCCGAGGTGATGGAGAATGTGTCGCTGATCGCGAATCAGTTTCTCGTCGAGACTCTCAAGGACGCCAAGACGGAAGTGAACCTGTACGGGCTCGATGGCCGCAAGATACGGCACCTCGATCTACCCGGCATCGGCACCGCCAGCGGGTTCTCCGGTAAGCGGACCGATACCGAAACGTTCTACGCCTTCTCCAGCTTCAACACCCCGGCGAGCATCTTTCGATACGACCTGCTGACCGGGGAGAGCAAACTCTGGAAGGCCCCGACCACGCTGGTGAAGCCCGACGACTATCAGGTCGACCAGGTCTTCTACACGAGCAAGGACGGGACCAAGGTGCCGATGTTCCTGGCCTATAAGAAGGGGATGAAACGCGACGGCAACAACCCGACTCTGCTGTACGGGTACGGCGGGTTCAACATCTCGCTGACGCCGACGTTCTCGGTGTCCAGGCTCCAGTGGATGGAAATGGGCGGCATCTTCGCGCTGGCCAACCTGCGCGGCGGCGGCGAATACGGCGAAGACTGGCACAAGGCGGGCACCAAGCTCAATAAGCAGAACGTCTTCGATGACTTCATCGCAGCTGCGGAGTATCTGATCGAGGAGAAGTACACGCGGAGCGACAAGCTGGCGATTCAAGGCGGCAGCAACGGCGGCCTACTGGTCGGGGCGTGCCTGACTCAGCGGCCCGACCTGTTCGGCGCGTGCCTCCCAGCTGTGGGCGTGATGGACATGCTGCGGTTCCAGAAGTTCACAGCCGGTCGCTACTGGGTCGATGACTTCGGCTCCTCCGACAACGCCGACGAGTTCCCGGCCCTGCTCAAGTACAGCCCATACCACAACTGCAAACCCGGGGTGAAGTACCCACCCACGATGATCACCACCGCCGACACCGACGACCGCGTCGTCCCCGGCCACAGCTTCAAATTCGCTGCGGCTCTGCAAGCCGCCCAAGCCGGTGACAAACCCATTCTGATCCGCATTGAAACCCGCGCTGGCCACGGAGCCGGCAAACCCACCGCCAAGATCATCGAAGAGACCGCCGACCAATGGGCGTTTCTGGTCAAGACCCTGGAGTTCGAGCCGGTGTTACCGTCGACCAAGTAGAACGAGACTTGTTCAGCCTTAGAGGTTCAACGATGGATCCCCGTTGGGATAAACGTTTGAAGCCGTCGGCGGATATCTGACCAAAGAGTCACTGCGTGATGCGGGTTCCACCAAGAAGTATCGCAGATCTGACAGGCAGCACCTACGAAACAAAGGAGGAGGCAATCTCGCCCAAGGAAGGCTGGACGAATTTCCCCGAGGGTAGAATTGGATGTCCATTCGGATCGTCGCCGAACTGGTCGCGAGTGCCTTCACAATCACCGCCCAGGTGATCCCCTCGGACAGCAACAACACGATCATCGCCCGCGTCACCCGCTGATCACACTTGACCACCGCGAGATAACGCTTGCGGTCCGCCTTCGAAATCCGCACACTGCCATCCATGGCCGAGTCCTCTGCAATCTAGGTTCCTTCAGAACGAACCCGTATCGTACGACTCGGCCTGCCTTTTCACGCAGACCACTTTCGAACTCCTGGGGAGACATTTAGAACGCCTGGTACGCCGCGTATCCATTAAGAAGTAACGGACCGTGATACCCCAGCCAGAATATATACTGGAGTATATTGCGCCTTCGACTCCCGGTC
>JAYSUV010000382.1:0-4165 GCA_043718945.1 Planctomycetota bacterium | reverse complement strand
AGACCTTGGAACAGTCGCACATTCGGGCGGACTTCGGTGTTGAGGTGGCGGCCTTGGATGCGGATCACTTTGCCGAGGGCGTGCAGGGTGATGCCTGCACTCGGGTCAAATTCCATCTTCTCGATGTAGGCGTAACCGATGGCGGTGATGTTGCCGTCTTTGTGGCGGAGTTCGAGCATGACGGATCGTTCGCGCATGCCACGCAACCAGCCGAACGACCCGAGGTCGTCGTCGGCTTCGGTGGCTTCGCCGCTGTCATCGGGTTTGCGAGTGTATTTGGTCAATACGCTATCGGTCATGGTCACGCTCTGGTCGTTGGTGTTCTGTGACTGGGTTCATCGGGAGGGAGACGCTGTGGTGGAGGAGTTGTCTCCGCATTCGGGCACGGTGTTGTTGGAACGAGTGCTGGGCTCCCGGTCTGTCTTTCGGTGGTCGTGAGGCTTGGACGAGTTCGGTCGCAGTCAGGCGGTCGCCGGTGCGGGTGATTGCTTCGAGCAGGCGGGACTTGTCGTCGGTATAGACGGTGACTTGTTCGCGGCCTCGGGAGGCGGAGACGTAGAACTGTTCGCGGGAGGCTGCGCCGAGGGACTCGGCGGATTCGCCGATGAAGACGCGGTCGACAGTTTTACCCTGGCTGGCGTGCGAAGTGACGACGTAGCCGTGCGACAGATGACCGAACTCTTTCGAGACGGTCCAGCCGTTGTCGAGGATGATGTTCCCGCGTGCGTCGAAGTCGCGAACGCGATAGATCGACCCGTTATTGAGGCGGTGTTGTTCGTCGAGCGTCTGGCCGTTTTTGGTGACGCGGATCAGGTCTCCCGCTGCGAGGGAGATTTCGGTGGGGCGGTAGGATTGGAAACGATTGGCGTGTTCGAGCGGGAGGTTTGAGTTGTCTTGGTGAGCCGGTGGCCGTGAGGCCCCGGATTGTCCAGGGGCTGACGCCCGCTGGCTCACCGGCATTGTGGTTTCGCTGGCAGTCACGCGGTCGCCCTTCGTGAACCCTTTGGCGTTCTGGTGGAACTCGATCACATCGCCAGGGAGGTACTGCTCGGCCTCGCCGCGCTCGACCTCAGTCATGTTCAGGCTTTGCAGCTGCAACAGCTGATGTTCCTCACCCCGCAGCTGTCCGGACTGTTTGAGTCGGTCGCGGATTTCGGCTGTGATGCGGTCGCCTTCTTTGTGAGTGGGGGAGACGACCAGGGCAGTCTTGTGAGCCTCGATGGTGGAGACGTAATCAAACGCGAGGGCTTGATACCGCTCCTCGCGAGGAACTTCCTTGACCCAGCCGAGTTTGTCGAGCAGGCGGAACCCGTCGTCGATGCGGCCTTCGGAGAGGGCGTGGATGGCCTGCTTGTAATCGCCTTTCTGCCGCTGGATTTCGCGAATCTCGGCAGACACGAGACCGGCCTCTTCTTCGAGGAGTCGTAAAGCCGCCCCGCGTTCGACCGACCCATGTTGACGACGGTCGCCCGATAGAACGACACGTGCTTCGAGCTTTTCCGCAAGGTCGAAGAGCTGGCCCATTGTGCGCGTGCCGAGGAGTCCAGCTTCGTCGATCCAGATGACTTGGCCGTGGACTTCGCGTTGCAGGTTCTCGTCGAGGAGCAGCCGAGCCACGGTATCGGCTTGTTCGAACCCGACCTCGCGGAGTGTGCCCCGGCTGGCGTCTGCCGAGGGAGCGAACGCGAAGACCTGCGTATCGGTCTCGGCGATCCCTTCGACTGCTTCTTGCATCATGGCCGTCTTGCCGACACCCGCTGCCCCGCGAACCAAGATCACGCGGTCGCGTGAGCCGAGGATATGTTCGACGGCCCGCTGTTGGTCGTGATTCAGCCAGGTTCGCTCCAGAACATGGCTGCCCGTGCCGAGTCGCAGCTGGGTCCCGCGTCCGTTGCGGGCGAAGGCGATCATCTTCCGTTCTTCGGCCAGCACCTCGCGGGTGGTGACCCACCGCCTACCGTCCCGGTCAGCGTTGATGAGGTTCTGTTCCTGAAACGCTCGCTCGGTTGTCGCGACCGATAGCCGACCGATGCCGCGTTTGAGAGCATCGGCCAGTAGCGTCCGTTCGGGCAGGACCGACTTCCGTTCGAAGTTGTGGTTGATGGCCTGCTGCACGACAGTTGGGGCTTGTTCCGGTTGCTCGGGGATCGGCGTGGCACCGACGAGACGCTGCACGCCGTCGAGCTGATCTCGCTCGTCGTCGGTCAATCTGGCTCGCCATTCGACCCGCAGCTGGTCGAGCGTCAGATCCTTCTGCTTCTTCTCGCGTGTCTTCGCCCCGAGTTCTGATTTCTCGATCGGATCAAGTATCCCCTTGCGACGGGCTTCTTCCTCAATGAGAGCTGTGCGGCGGGAAAACTTGTCGAGCGTCTTCTTATCGAGTCCCGATAGCTCCCACCCCTTCTTATGACGAGTGACATCCAGGCCCAGATCCCCGAGCCGACGTGCGAGCCGCACATGGAACCGAGCTTCGAAGTATGGGGCATCCCGCTTGAGCGAACTGAACTGGCCCGCCTTCCACGCCGCTTCCTTATGGTCATACGTCGTGTTGAACACGAAGCAATGAGCGTGCAGATGCGGATCAGGCACCCCGTCGATCGGCCTTGATGTGAAGTGAATGAACTCGCCCCAGACCATGTTGCCCGTGGTGCGGTCCTCATTGCAGCCCGACTTGCGGACGCGCGTCTGCATTTCGGATTCCATCTCGGTCATCGTCTCGCGCACCGATTCCCGGAACGCTTCCAGCAACCGCTCATCGCGTGTCAGGCTGTAGAGCAGTGAGACACTTTTCGGCACATGGAAGTTGAAGTCGTACCCGACCCGTCGCTCCTGCTTTCGCCGCAGCGTCAGCGGCAAGTTGGTGCCAGGATGCCGGTTGTCGCACAGCGATTCCCAATCGGCCTTGTCGACGGTCCCCGAGAGGCCCAGCTTCTCAGCCCCGATGCCCCGCCAATACCCAGCGAGTTCTTGCCCCTCGGTGTAGTAATCCGCCTGCGTGTAGTACGTCTTCGCCCCACCCGCCGAACTGTTCTGATTGATCCGTAGCATGCTCCATTATACCCCCGCACCAGTTGCGGAATGGTTAATGAGCGTTCAAGAATTTGTTTCACTCTGGAGCGTGAGTGATCAACTGAAGGCGGTCGATCATGATGAAGTCACGACGGTTGTTGGTGATGAGTGGGATGTCGAGAAAGATCGCTGTGGCGGCAATCCATGCGTCCGAGGTGGCAATCTCTCGGCCTTTCGCCTTTCTCTCTTGTCGTACATCAGACCACAGTTCGCAAAGTACTGTCGATGATCGGAAGACCACGAACTTGGCGATATGCTCACGCAACTCTCGCATTCGGCGGTCGCCCCAACCGTTCTCTTTACCCCAACTCAGTAGTTCGGCATATGTCATAAACGAGAGGATTGCCCGAGCGTCTTCGAAATAGGTTCGGTAAGGCTCGAAATCTGGGATTCTGCGAAACTGATAGGAAACGACATCGGTATCGACCACAAAGTCAATCATGGAGACACCCGGCAGGAGTCCAGATCACGCATCGCTCGGATGCCTTGGTCAATCCACTCAGCCGGTCCATCTTCTGGATACCGATCTCCCAATCCCAGAGGATCGAGGACGAACTTCCCGACACCTTGTTCGCAGGCATACTGCTGGAGTAAGGCCCGTGCTAGTTTCGTTCGATCTTCAATGTTCGCCGGGAGCGGAGCCTCATCCAGGCGACTCATCTGATTGGAGTTGGCCGGTGCCGTGGGACTCTGCTGCATTGTCGTCGCATATTTGACGAGGACATGACCCGCGTGAGTGGCCAAGTCCTCACCATGTGAGGCAGCACAGGATTCCAAGGTTTGCATGGCTTCCTGGGGAATGTCGATGTTCAGATTCACGTTCATGTGGTCTCTCCTTCCTTCGTAGACATCGAATCGCCGCCCATGTCTGTGTTCATCTTCTCTTTCGCAATCAGCTGCTCGACATGCTTCGTCACCATTTGAACCACGAGATCCTCTGGCGTCATGCCCGCAGCCGCAGCCCGTTGGCGGAGCCGCTGTTCAACTTCATCAGGGAGTTCCAGTTTGATCCGCATATGTTCCTCGATTCTGTGCCATTCTACCACGTTTTCTGTTGTCAGTCATCTTCTTTCTGGCGTCTGCGGGTCAGCCACTG
>JAYSUV010000381.1:0-12184 GCA_043718945.1 Planctomycetota bacterium | reverse complement strand
GAGAGCAACTCTTGCCGGGCCTGTCTGGCAAACCAATTGTTCGTCACACCTTTGCTGTAGCGGCTGTGCAACTCGATGAGTTCGCGATTCGAGAGGCTGTGGAGATCATCGGGAGGCAGCCGCTTCGGGGTGCCGTACGACACTTTGTAGATTCGCCCCGAAGAACGATGGACTCCCGTGGTGTCGTGGCACTCACCCGTGTCGCTCCAGTCGAGAATGAAAACGCTGCCGTCTGGACCAGAAGACAAGTCGATTCCACGGAACCACGGGTCAGTGGCCTTCAGAATATCGGGTTCGTGCTGAGCCACGTTCCCCGCCCCTTCCGGTTCGATCCGCTCAACATTGACTCGTCGGCCATGCAGGTTCAAAGTGAGCAACGATCCGTCATAGTCCCCCGGCCAGTTGCCCCCCTGGTAAATCAAACATCCACTATGCGCATGCCCTCCCCCGAGTCGGTCGTGCTCGCCAACTGGGTTCCGCGAGTCGGTCCAGTCCTTGCCGGTGTCCCAGTGGTAGTGGTCGGCATGGGTGTCGATCATCTCGTAGACGTACGGGTTCGGGTCTTCGCTATGCGGGCGTTTGTAGTGCGCTCCGGGGATGATCTGCCACAGGTGCCCGTTGACTGTGTTTACGAAGAACCCGTTGCCGTGGGCGTCCCAGTCATGCCCCCACGGGTTGGTGGTGCCGTGGCAGAGAACTTCGAATGTCTTGTGTGTCGGGTGGAACCGCCAGATGCCACCATTCAGCGGCACTCGCTCCGCATCGGGAGTCCCCGGCACCCCGACCCGACCCGGACTGCTCGCCCCGCAGCGACCATAGAGCCACCCGTCTGGCCCCCACTTAATCCCATTCGCAAACGTGTGGTAGTTATCCCGCGACGGCGTGAACCCATCGAGCATCACGACCGGCTCGCTATCGGGTTGGTCGTCGCGGTCCTTGTCCGGGATGAAGATCAGCTGGGGCGGCGTCATCAACCACACACCGCCGCGCCCGACTTCGACACTGGTCAACAGCTGCACATCATCGGTGAAGATTTTTCGGCTGTCGAACTTCCCGTCGTTGTCCTTGTCCTCAAAGATCAGCACGCGGTCGCGGAGGCTGAAGTCGTACACCTTCGACCGATCCGCATACGTATAGTTCTCCGCCACCCACAACCGGCCGCGTCCGTCCCAAGTCATCGCGATCGGGTTGCGAACATCCGGCTCAGCTGCGAAGACGGAGACCTTGAACCCTGGTGGGACTTGAAAGCCCTTGGCGGCCTCCTCGGGAGAGAGCGGGAGCCCAGATTCTTTCGGTTCGGTGTCGTACGGGGTGGGAAAGTCCGGTGGCGGAGCAGTCTCCTGACCCCAGCCGAGTGAGACCAGTCCCACGAGTCTGATGACGATGCCTGCCCCGATATGTTTCACAGTGGTCCCTCAGCTCGTGCGATGAACGGGATGGTCGATGCGAACAACTTACCAGACGAGTGGGCGAGATCGCACGCGTGTCGCCAAGACAGCCTCAAGGCTGGACTCCCACGGGACGGATGTTCGCCCTCCCCACTTCTGCTAGGCTAATCCCGCCCACATCTCCAGGAACCACTCATGTCGCAGATCTTTGACGAACTCCAGCAAATCCCCGCAGGCAATGCGCAGGCCCTCTTTGAGCGGGTCGCCGCTCAGCTCAAGGCGGACAAGGACTACCACAAGCTGTTCGACTCGCGGTTGATGCAGCGGAAGTACGAACTCGGGCTGCCGGTCACGAAGCCGGCATCGCTGGCCGATGTGCCGGAGTCGCTGCGCAAGACGGTCGAGGAGACCTACATCACGGCCGCTCGCGAGGCCGGTGAACTGTTCCTCGCAGCGGGCGACATCCCGGCGGCGTGGATGTATTACCAGGTGATCCGTGAGCCGAAGCCGGTGGCCGATGCGATCGAGGCCCTGCCCAGCACGCTCGACCACACCAAGGTCGAAGAGATCCTCCAGATCGCGCTCTATCAGGGGGTACACCCGACCAAAGGGATCCAGCTGATGCTCAAGGCCCACGGCACATGCAGCACGATCACCGGCTTTGACCAGGCGACCTCCGGCCTCTCCCCCGAGCAGCGGCAAGACTGTGCCAAGGTCATGGTCCGCAGCCTCTACACCGATCTGACCGAGAGTCTGCAGGGGAGCGTGCAGAAGCGGATGCCGTTCCTGCAACCGGGGTCATCGCTTCGCGAGTTGATGTCCGGGCGGGACTGGCTGTTCGAGGCGGGGAACTACCACATTGATGTGTCGCACCTGAACTCGGTCGTGCGGTTCGCGCGGACCATCGAGCCGCCCGCCGAGGAACTGGAGCTGGCCCTCCAACTGGCGGAGTACGGCTGCAAGCTCGACTCGCAACTGCAATACGGCGGCGAGGCTCCGTTCGATGACTTCTACCCAGCCCATGTGAAGTTCTTCCGCGTGCTGTTGGACAAGGGGCGGGCGGATGCGCTGCAATACTTCCAGGACCGCCTCGACCATGAACCGGACGAGGGAGACAAGCCGTTCCTGGCGTATGTCCTCGTCGATCTGATGGTGCGTTCGAACCTGCTGGAACCGGCAGTCACTCTCGCGGCAAAGTACCTGTCGAACATCAACAGCGACGCCCGCGTCTCATTCGCGGAACTCTGCCAAAAGGCGGGCCGGATTGATGCCTGGAAGCAAGCCACGCGTGAGCAGTACGACCTGCTGGGATTCACAGCTGCGCTGCTGGCCGAGGGGAAACCGTCTGGTCAGTAAATACCGACCGTGGGATAGGCTTCCAGCCGGTCAGTCTTTCGCTATTCATTGAGCAGTCAGGAATGACACCTTTGGGGGTCGCCAGGCGCTCGCCAATTGCACTGACTCTATATTACTAACCCGACGCGTCAGTGAGGGAGCGCGGGGAAAAGTCGCTTACGCTCTCCCTCGCTGACGCGTCGGGTTAGTAATGTCAGTGCCATTGGGCGCTAGCTGCGGGTTCTGGTGGGCGGACGATCAGAAGAACCCGCAGAAAGCACTTGGCGGCTCAAGTCTTGATTACCCGAACGTGTAATTTCAATCCGATTGAGGAATAAGCGACCGGCTGGAAGACTATCCCACGGGGCAGGCAAGTCTGGCCGCTCACCTGGGAATGCCCTACTTGTCAGCCCCGACGCGGACGTAGGCTTGGGTGAACTGGTCTTTGTCGAGTGGCAGGGCGAGGTTGACGCCCCCCTTTTCAAACTGCGGTTTCAGGCGGGTGCTTTTGTCCCACTCCTGGCCGAGAACGGTGCCGCTCTTGTCAGTATCCAGGAGTTCGAACGCTCGCAATGCCTTGGTCGCTGCTTCCACGGAGACCGCCACAGGGGCGACCGGTGCAGCTGGGGCCGCGACTGCTGCCACGGCGACAGTGGGAGCGGCTGCGGGTGTCGACGCGGCGACAGTGGCTGTGGCCTGGGTCAGCTCTTTCGCGATCAGAAACCCGTCACCGTTGATGTCGTGCGAGGTAAACTGAGAGATCGTGCCGCGTTTCCCTTTTCGCCACTCGTAGAGGGCGATTTGGCCATCGAAATCGGTGTCGAAGGCTTTATAGGCGTCGGGGAGCAGTGCGGAAATCCGGGTGCGGGGCTTCTTCGAGGACGAGCTATTACTGGAGGAGGACGTGCCCTCCGAGGAATTCCTTTCTCGGCGATCGCTTCGACTTTCACCTGGTTCTGGCTCTTGCGGCGGAGTGAACTCTGGACGATCGGAGCGTTCCTTCTCTCGTTCTCGATCACGATTCCGGTCTTCACCTTCGCCACCCTGGCGGCGTTCTTCCATGCGACGTTGGATGTTTTGCTGCATCTCTTCGATGCGGACTCCTTTTTTAAAATCCATGCCACTCTCTTTCAGGCGGTCGCGGATCGGGCCGGGCAGCTGTTCGATTTCGCTGTTCGAGATGACGCCGTTGCCATCCTTGTCGAGGCCGGCAATCATCTGTGACGGATCAAACCCGCCGCGTCCCCCACGATCTCCTCGTTCACCGCGTCCGCTGTCACCGCCAGGAGGCCCACCCCCTGGCCCTTGAGCCGGGAGGTTTCCCACTGCGAAAAGTCCGAGCCACAGGCACAGCCCACAGAACCGGCAAATCCCGACGATTCGGAATTTCCCGCATGACACCGGAGCGGGCTGTCCGAAGGTACGAAAGGTGGAGTTCCACATGAGATGACCTCGGATGCGAGAAATGTGGGCGGGGAGTCGGGAACGGGAATCGAATTCCGAGTTCTCCATGGGGCGGATTCATCAGGAGAATCGGGTCCAGATGGTAGAATCGGGACTGTCGGGGCCGTTCATCGTCGGGGTTTCGGGTTCCGGAGAAGTGGGGTTTGCCTCACTTCGCCAGGATCCACTGTCAGGTACGGACAGCGACCTCTCCATTCATCGGACGAGTTTTTGGGTTGTGGTGGGAAATATGGTCCTCAATCTCCGTGATCTCCGCAACCTCGCTCTCATTGCCCTGTTGTTCACGGCAATCGATAGTGCCGTTATGGCGCAAGGCCGTGGTGGTGGCGGGCGGGGTGGTTTCGGCGGCTTTGGCCGAGGCGGCGGCGGCGGGATTACTGGCGAACTCCGTATCCCAGCTACGGCCGAGGAACTCGGGCTGACGGACGAGCAAAAGGCCAAGCTCGAAGAACTGAGCAAGGCCTACCGCGAAACGCGCGACTCCAATCCCAAGTTGCAGGAACTGGGAGCGAAGATGCGTGAGGCCTCGGACGAGGAGCGCGAGCTGCTCAGTGCCGAGATGCAGATCGAAAACAACAAGATGCAGACCGAGGCCGAAGAGCAGGTCAAGCAGGTCATCGGCGACGAGAAATTCAACCGCCTGCGCCAAATCAGCCTGCATCGCTCGACCCAGTTTGGCATGGGCGGCGCACTGACGCAGGACGCAGTGGCCAAGGACATCGGACTGTCTCAGGAGCAGAAGGATCAGCTGACCAAACTCCAGGAAGAGCAGATGACGGCCTTTCGCGAGGTCGGTTTTCGCGGCTCGCCGGAAGACCGCCAGAAGATCATGGACGACTACAAAGTCAAGATGACGGCGGTCCTGACTCCCGAGCAGCAGGCCAAATGGACAGGACTGATCGGGCCACCCCCCAAGGACGCAGCTGTGGCTGGTCCTGGCGGCGTTCCGGCTCCCGGGAGTGTTCCTGGCGCTCCGGTGACTCCCCCACGTCGCACACAGATCATTGTCGAAGCCCCCCCGGGCGTGACTCCGGAAGTCTCGTTTGGTGCTGAGGCCAAGGCCACCCAAAAGCTCAAGTTCGGGTTCCGCTACGCTCCCTGGATGGATGTTCTCAAACTCTTTGCGGAGTCAGCGAACCTCTCGCTCGACCTCAACTCGGTCCCACCGGGGACCTTCAGCTACTACGACAAGAAGGAATACACGCCGACCGAAGCCCTCGACATCCTCAACGGGTATTTGCTGCCGAAGGGGTTCGTGCTGGTGCGGCGGGATGACTTCCTAGTCTGTATCAGTATTGATGAAGAGATCGCCCCCAACCTCGTTCCGGTCATTGGGGCCGACGAATTGCTAACTCGCGGAAAGAACGAACTGCTGACCGTGGTGTTTCCGCTGGAAGGAGTCGACGTCCAACTGATCGCCAAGGAGATCGAGCAGGTCAAGGGGCCCCAGGGCAAAGTGGTCGGAATGCAGACCACGAACTCGCTGCTCGTGACCGACATTGGAACGAACCTGCGCCGCATCCAGACGCTGTTGTCCGGTGCTACTCGCGGGGGCCCGAACGACCTGGTCTTTAAGCCGTACACGATGAAGTATCTCAACGCCGCTGATGCCGAGTCGGTATTGCGGGGGCTGCTGGGCTTGCAGGCGACTGTCACGAATGTCAGTGCGGGCGGTGGCTTTGATTATCGACGTGACCCACGCAGCCAGCCGCAACCCGCAGCCCCGAACTCCCTGCGGACCACTGGCAAGAGTAACGCTCAGCTGACCTCGGACCCTCGCACCAATTCGCTGCTTGTCACCGCGACGGCCACCGACCATACCTTGATCGAGCAGGCTTTGAAGACCATTGATGTCGAAGCCGAAGGAGGCGATTCGGTCGGCTCGACCAAGCCGTTCCTCCGCGTCTACAAGGTCACCAGTGCCGAACCTCGCGAGGTCACCAAGACCCTCGACGCCTTGATGCCCGGGGTGGTCGTGAACGAGGACACCTCGATCCGCTCAATCAGCGTCTTCGCCAATGAGAAGCAGCATGCCGAAGTGGACTCCCTCATCCGTCAACTCGATGGCGGCGGCGGATCGGAACAGGTCGCTGTGATTGCTCTGAACAAGATGGATGCCTCGTTGGCGGTCACCACCCTGCAATCGATGTTCCTGCGAGATGGGAACGCCGCTCCGACGATTCAAGCGGACATGATCGGTCGGCAAGTGATGGTCCGCGGCACAGCTGACCAGTTGCTACAAGTGAAGACCCTCCTCACCCAACTCGGCGAGGACGGGACCGGACGCCCCAAGGGAAGCGAAGCGGGATTGTTCCGCCGTTACCCCATCGGCGGTCGTGATCCCGAGGAGCTGTTACCGCTCATCGAACGCATGTGGGGGACCGCCTCCCCGAATCCCATTCGCATTGTCACACCGGGGCAGCGCGGCCAGAGCGGGGGGAGCAGCGGCCCCGTCAAGGGGATCATCCGCCCCAACCGGGGGGCCAATGAAACGCAGAAAGCCAAAGAGCCACTTCAGCCGTCCGCTTCACAGAATCGCATGGGTTCTCCAGTCGCCAAGAAGACGCGCGGACTCCAGGTCAAGACGGCTGTGCTGCAAGGTGAAGAAACCCCGGCGGAACAACCCCAGGCATCCGAGCCAGTCGCTGACCCCGCGCCCACGAAAGCTCCGCCCGCCGAGGCTCTCGACAACGCCGCCATTCTCGATCAGATTCGGCAAGACAACGATGCAGCCGAACGCTTGGCCCCCGCAGCGGACGACAAGGACGCCGCCAGTGAGTCGACCGAAGCAGCTCCCGCACCTCGCCCAGCACAGCCCGCCCTCAGCGAGAAGCCGCCGGTCGTCATCACCGTCATGGGGGACGAACTGCTGCTGACCTCTGATGATCCAGCTGCTCTCGACCAGTTGGAAGAACTGCTTGGCCAGACCATGGAGATTCTGCCTCCCCGAGTCCAGTGGACCGTCTTTCCCCTCCAGACAGCGGACGCCACCGAAATCGCGACCATGTTGGGACAACTCCTGCCCGACAGTTCTGTGACTGATTCCTCCAGTTCCAGCGGCATGTTGGGCGGCATGGGGGGCGGGATCTCCTCCTTCGGCAGCAGCCTGATGGGGATGACGGGACTCGGCAACATGGGGGCGGGGCCGCAGACGCTGCAGATTATCCCCGAGGTGCGGCTGAATGCCCTGTTCGTCGCTGGACCGATCACGAAGGTCCGCGAAGTTGAAGAGATGTTGAAGGTCCTTGATGCCAATGAGTGGCCCGACTCCCTTCGCAGTAAAACGTCGCGCATGATCCAGCTGGAGTATGCGGATGCTCAGGAGGTCTATGAAGTTCTGAAGGAAGCCTACAAGGGCTATCTGGAGGACAGTGGCAACAATCCACAGGCCAACGCTTTGGCGATGCTGATGGGGGGCGGACGCGGGGGAAACCAGAATCAGAACCAAAAGCCCAAGGCACAGTTGACTCTCGCCGTCGACAAGCGAACCAATCAAGTCGTGGTCTGGAGTGACGACACGATTTTCCAAGAGGTCAAGTCGCTGGTGGAGTCCCTCGACAAAGCGGCTCAGGATGCCAAACGCACCGTGCGGGTCATGTCGCTCCAGAACACGAACTCTTCGGTCATCACCAGTGCCCTCGGCCAGTTGATGCCCAAGGTCAAGGTCAGTAGCAGCGGACCGAAATCCAGTTCCAGTACGTCCTTGAACTCCTCCAGTTCCGGCAGCGGGACATCACCGGGGACGAGTTCGTCCGGGGGCGGAGGTGACAATGGACCGAGTCCAGATCAGATCCGAGAAATGTTTCGCCAACGCGGCAGCGGTCAATCTGGTGCCTCGCCTTTCGGTGGAGGTGGCAGCTCTCCGTTCGGCGGCGGCGGGGGAAGCAGTCCGTTTGGCGGCGGTGGGGGGAGCAGCCCCTTTGGTGGCAGCGGTCGCAGTGGGCGTAGCGGTCGAGGCCAGTAATTATGGGAGCGGTCAGAATTCCCTTCCCCGTTTTCAGCCCCGAAGCGTAGACCCCACTGGCTCGCTGTGGGACTCATCCCTAAGCTGGCAGGGGGGTAACGCCGTGAAGAATTTCCGGAAGGTGTTTCTCAGGGTTCTGCCCCCTCTCCCCCACATTCGATATCGCTATCGGTGAAGACTCCACTGTGGGGGAGAGGGACGGGGTGAGGGGGCCTGAGCGAGCGATATGGCCCCCTCTCCCCCGCAACACACACAACATGAGAACCACATCAATCGCCGGGGAGAGGGGAACGGAAACGTGTTGGCTGGCTTTCGACACCACTTCCAGAAAATCCTTCACGGCATTGTGGGCAAGGGGTGTACAACAGGCATACAGGTCTGCGGGCCGGTACGCAAAGCTCTTCCGTTCAGGTCGGGGGTATCGCCCGTAGAGCGACCCTGATGGCTCGCCTCACCCTCAAACGTTTCTCGCCTCGATCCCCCATAAACCCTCAACCATAAACCCTCCCCCTTATGGATCTTTCCCGCGTCTTCCTGAAACGCCAACTCGCTACTCCAGAACAGATTCTGGCAGCCAAGGCGGCACGTCCCGGCATGCGTGTGGATCGGGCCCTCATCGACCAGGGAGTGATCCGTGAAGACCAATCGCTACAAGCTCTGGGCGATGAGTTGGGGATGCGTTACATCCCCCTCAAAGAGTTCAATCCCGACCAGGCTCTGCTGGCCCGGTTCCCTACGACGGCCATCTTCAAGCATGAAGTCCTGCCCATCGAATGGGTCAATGGACGCATGACGGTCGCCATCAGTGACCCGTTCAATCTGGAGTCGCTGGATGAACTGTCATCGCTGGGCGGGTGCCGGATTGAGCCGGTCCTGGCTTGCCGTGACGAGATCGTCGAGCTGATTAAGAAGTCCCTCGGCGTCGGCGGCGACACCATCAATCTGCTGGTCGCTCAGCGCCAGGAAGAGGGGATCGAACTGCTCGATGCGATCCCGGATGAACTCAGCGAGCTGGCCCAATCGGCCCAGGCTCCGTCGGTCATCAAGCTGGTGAACGAACTGCTGGTCGAAGCCCTCGAACAGCGGGCGAGTGATATCCATGTCGAGCCGCAGGAGCGCGGGCTCTCGGTCCGGTTCCGCGTCGACGGCATGCTCCGCATCCAGCCGCTGCCGCCGGAGATTCACCAGTTCGCCAACGCCATCGTCACCCGCTTGAAGATCATGGCTCGGCTCAACATTGCGGAGAAACGCCTGCCGCAGGACGGACGCATCAACATCCGCGTGCAGGGGCGCGAGGTCGATGTGCGTATGTCGATCATCCCCATGCTCCACGGCGAGGGGATCGTGCTGCGGCTCCTCGACAAGCAGCGAATGGTGTTCAACCTCAAGGGCATCGGCATGCCCGATGACGTGTACGACAAGTTCCACGAGTTGATCCAACTGCCGCACGGCATCGTGCTGGTCACCGGCCCGACCGGTAGCGGCAAGACGACCACGCTCTATAGCGGACTGGCCGAGATCGCCACGCCCGAGGTCAAGATCATCACGGTCGAAGACCCCGTGGAATACAACATCGCGGGCATCAGCCAGATCCAGGTCCACGCCAAGATCGGCCTGACCTTTGCAGCCGGTCTGCGCTCCATCCTGCGGCATGACCCCGACATCGTGCTGATCGGAGAAATCCGCGACGGCGAAACGGCGACCAGCGCCATTCAAGCCTCGCTCACCGGCCACCTGGTATTCAGCACCCTGCACACCAACGATGCCCCAGGTTCGTTCACACGACTCGTCGACATGGGGGTCGAGCCCTACCTCGTGGCCAGTACCGTCGAGGGGATTCTCGCTCAGCGGCTGATCCGCCGTCTGTGCAAGGCGTGCAAGCAAGCCTACGTCCCGGAACCACGCGACCTCCCCGATGACTTTCCCGAGGCAGCTGGTAAGACTCTCTATAAAGCCGTCGGCTGTCGGCAATGCCGCGAGTCGGGTTACAGCGGCCGGGCCGGGGTCTATGAACTACTCGTGACGGATAAAGAAATCCGCCGCCTGTGTACTGCCGGAGCCAGCTCAGGCACCATCCGCGAACACGCACTGAAAGCCGGCATGCAGACGCTGCGGCAATCGGGCTACGGACGAGTGTTGCGCGGAGAGACGACCCTCGAAGAGGTCCAGCGTATCACTCGCGGCGATGTCGGGTAAGATGCGGTTCCTGCGGTCCCCGACACCGACGTCGATCGACTTCGTATCGAACAGGCTGCGGAACTCTTCCACTCGAGGAACCGGGATTGTCGACCGACCTCCGCCCATCACCGACAACCCTCCGCGACTGGGACAACGCCCATGTCTGGCACCCCTTCACGGCCATGGAGGCGTACCGCGACGAGGCGGCTCCAATCATTGAGTCGGGAGATGGCTTCGAAGTGATCGACATCGCCGGGCGGCGTTACCTCGACGGAACTTCCTCGCTCTGGTGCAACGTGCATGGGCACCGCGTCCCGGAGATTGATCAAGCGATCCGCGATCAGTTAGAACGGATCTCGCACTCGACCCTATTGGGTTTGTCTTCTCCCCCGTCGATTGAACTGGCCCACATGCTGGTCGAGCGAGTCCCAGCAGGACTGACCAAGGTCTTCTACTCCGACAGTGGAGCCACAGCTGTCGAGGCGGCCCTCAAGATCGCGGTGCAGTACCATCGCCAAAAGCCGGACGGCGAAGACCGCACACTCTTTGCAGCTGTCGGCGGAGCCTACCACGGCGACACGCTGGGGGCGGTCAGTGTCGGGCGGGTTGAGCGGTTTCATGGGATGTATGGCGGGCTGCTGTTTCCAACAGTCGTGCTGCCGTGTCCGTCGGGGTATCGCTTGCCTGCGGGGTTTACGAACGAGGCTTGGCTGGCTCACTGCGAGGCGGAACTCGAACGGGTGATCGCGGCCCAGGCCGGTCAGTTGGCGGCCCTCATCATCGAGCCACTGGTGCAGGGGGCAGCCGGGATCCAGGTCCACCCACCGGGCTATCTGCGTCTCGCGCGCGAGGTGACGCAGCGGCATGGCGTGCTACTGATCGCGGACGAGGTCGCCGTCGGATTCGGGCGGACCGGGACGCTGTTTGCGTGTGAGCAGGAGCAGGTGGTACCGGATCTGTTGTGCCTCGCGAAGGGGATCACCGGCGGGTATCTGCCACTGGCCGCGACGCTCTGTACGGATGCCATTTATGAGGCATTCCTTGGTCCACCGGCAGCTGGGCGGACGTTCTACCACGGGCATACGTATACCGGGAATGCCCTCGGGTGTGCGGCGGCGATTGCTTCGTTGAAGCTGTTTGAGAAGAACCGCGTGCTGGAGAACGTCAATGCGAACGCGGCGTTAATCGAGCAAGAATTGGCCCCACTCCGCGACCATCCGCATGTCGGCGAGATTCGCCAGAAGGGCATTTTGGTCGGCATTGAATTGGTGCAAGACCGCGACACAAAAGCCGCCTTCCCGCCCGCACGTCGTATGGGGCATCAAGTCACTCTCGCTGCCCGCCAGCGCGGGGCGATCATCCGCCCGATCGGTGATGTCGTGACAATGATCCCAGCTCCGGCGATGCCGGGGAAGTTGGTCAGCCGGTTGTGCTGCACGCTGCTGGAGTCGATTGATGAGGCAGCGGCGAGTCGCCTGTAGAACGGCATTTATTCCGTTTCTGCCAGCGAAGCGGAGGAACGGAATAAATTCCGTTCTACGTCGCCTGCTCAACCCGGCTGAGGAGTCGCCCGGCTTGAAGTCGGGTTTCGATGACTGTCCCGACCAGTGCTTCGCTCGCCTGCTGAATGACTATGCCGGTCGCGGCGTCGCTGGTAATGCTGTACCCGCGCGAGAGAACCTTGAGCGGGGAGAGGGCATCCAGCGTGGCGGCCAGTCGAGTGAGGGCGGTGTCGCCACGCAGCAGTCGGGCCGCTCCAGCGCGGGTCAGGCGTTGGCCATAGTCCTCGATGCGTGATCGCAGTTGAGCGAGTTGGCGTAGCGGGTCAGCGAGTACGGGACGACCGCTCAGAGAC
>JAYSUV010000039.1:0-6511 GCA_043718945.1 Planctomycetota bacterium | reverse complement strand
GCAAGTCGGTGTAGAGCATGACACGCGCGTAGCCCTCGGGCAGAGCGAACGAATCCGCGAACACTGTCGGACCGACGGAGAACGCATTCCCCACGGTGTCTGCGAAAGCATCCATGTAGATCTCGTCAGCTGTGCGAAAGTCGAATAGCCATGCCAGCAAGCTGGTTCGCCAGGACATCCGTTTGGCATTTCGCATGTTATAGGGGTTGATCCAGTCGTGCATGGTGCCTCCCCAATTCTCGGTCGGCTTGAGAGTTCCCGACTTGCCGGTGTACTCATAGACCTGCTTGCCGATCACGACCACAGCGGCATAGACCGGAGCCTTGTACGAAGGATCGATGATGACTTTCGCCGACTTAGACTGAAACATCTCTTGTGCGGCGGAGTCGAGACTCACCGGAATATCGGGCATCTCCATTCGCGTGCGGAATGCCACTTTTTGAGTCGAGAAGGCCGAGAGATCGGCGGTCATCTTCCCGTCGCGAATCAGCAGCGGGTTCGAGCCGTACGACTCCGTGCCGCCATAGAGTTGCCCACTGCCGGGGACGGAGAACGCATGCTCCCCGCCAGACAATCCCGTGGCCAGCACCGACCAGCCTTCCACGTCATACAGCCCGCTGGTAATGCGGCGAGCAATCATCGTTGACCGCACGCGGTCCTGCCCCGCAGCCCCTGCCCGACCGAACACGAAGAACAGCAACGAGAACCCCAGCGACAACCCGACCAGCCAGCCATAAAACCGCCCCGGCTGCTTCTCCATGATGCCCCACCGCCACCCGATCCGCCATTGCCAGCCGACGTAGGCAAACACCGTCAGATAGATCAGCCCCCACCGCTGCCGCGTCCCCGCCAGCTCCTTCAGTTCGGTCAACACCGCATCACGGGAATAGGAGAGGATCGGGGTTCCGTCGGCGTTCAAGACGGGTTGCCAGTACCCGTTCCCGCGAGTGGCCTCATAGGTCTTCAGTTTCGCCGCCGTATCCCCTCCGGTCAGCGGACGGCCCAGGATCTGCTTCTCGATCACGGTCTTCGTGACCTGCTGGGGAGAGAGCGGGAGCCGCTGAATCGTGCCGACACCGTATGGCGTGTACTGCCGGGTGACATTGAGGTATTCGAACCCGTTGGCGAACTTCGGCGTCGTTCCATCGGGGAGATTCAGGACCACGACCTTGCCCCCTTTGAGCAGCCACTCCTGGAACGCCTTGCGCCGGGCCCCCGGCCAGCGCGGCTCCTGGTCGAGGAACACCACACGCAGCGCATCCAGAGCAGTCACCGAGGTCGGAAACTCGTCCTCGTCAATCACCGGGAGCGACCCCGACCGGTGAATGAGGTCGGACTTTGTCGAGATGAACACGATCCCGTCATCCGCCGACTGGCCCTTGATCGGGAGTGACTCTTCCTCACTCTCGCCCCAGCGGAGTGTCCATGTCTCGCCGGGGTCGGAGACGAACGGACTCAGTACGATCACGCGGGTCGTCTCTTCGGAAATGGTGACTTCCTGCTCCAACACCTCTCCCTGATCATTCAGCGCATCCGCTCTCGTCAGCTGGATGCGCAGAGTCTTCGCCGGACCGGAGTTCTTCATCACGATGCGCAGCGGGACGAAGGTCTTGTAGCGCGAGAAGCCATCGAAGCCCCACTTGGCGTCCAGGACCTGGATGCCCGCTTCAGCGGGTGCAGGCTCCATCGCCGAGGTGCTGCTGGCATAGACGCTGGCGAACAGAAGTAGGGCTATGGTGACACATCCAGTCCAGCACGACTGCCTCAACGATATGCAGAGGAATTCAACGCAAAGGCGCAAAGACGCGAAGGCACAAAGGAGGATGAGCCGGAGCCTTTCCCTTGGCGTCTTCGCGTCTTTGAGCCTTTGCGTTGAATTCTTCATTGTCCTGCCAAGTCGATTCGCTGAGAGAAAAAGTCCAGGGGTTGCAACCCCTGGGCTTTGGATGTTGCGATTAGAACTCCCCGACTTCCAGATGATCGAGTCGATTCGCCAACCGTCGCAGTACTCCTTGATCGACACTGCGAGAGATCATCCGCACCGCTCCGTCCGAGAGCAGAAAGTGCCCGCCGTCCTGATGAGCGGGCCAGAACCCGACCGTGCGGCTGATATTCAATCGCTCCGCACCGGGAGGCGGCGGCGGGCGGTTTCCATCGCCTTCGAGCGGGCCCTCATACTCCTCGGGCATCTCATCCAGCATCCCTCCGCCCATCCCCAGATCAAGATCGAGATCGGGCATACCCTCCAGCACCGGGTCAATCGGCTCATTCTCATCGACCGTCGCAGCTTCCTCCTCGGCAATTTCCGCACGGACCTTCCGCCGTTCCTGCTCTGCCACAGCGGGATCGATACCCGCGTACACAAGTGGTCCCGGCTCTCCGAACGGGACGCCAAAGTTCCGCAAGCTGCCGTAACTGCCCTCGGCCCAGCGGACCTCGGTCGCTTCGCCCAGCAAGAGCGTCTGGTGTAGACCATCGACGAGTTCCTCGAACCGCACGTGGCTGTTGAGATACAGCACTCCATTGTTGTCGGCATCAATCGGAGACATCCGGTCGTGATGGACACCGGCGTACCCGATCGGGTCGACTGAAGACGCCGCCGGGCAGCTGAACTCCGGCGGGACTCGTTGCAGGATTGCGGCATTCTCGGGAGCCGATACTCCCAGCTGGGCATTCAACCCTGCGTGCTGGTTCTGCTCACCCAGGTACGGCAACAACTGGACAGCCCAACCCCAGGCAAAGCGATCCGGCCCCGCAGCTGCCGGGGATTGCCCGTCGACCGACCCCGCGGGGAGCGAGCCGTGGGTGAGGTGGTAAGCGTGAAACGCCTCGCCTAGTTGGGCCAGATGCGAGCGGCACTGCGTGACCCGCGCGGCCTGTCGAGCATTTTGAACGGCGGGTAGCAACATCGCGCACAGAACGGCAAAGATCGCGATCACGACCAGCAGCTCGATCAGCGTGAAGCCGCGACGGACCAATGTCTTGTCCTGCAGGGGGGCATTCGCCCATCTGCGGCTCCCATCCGGCCCCCTCTCCCCCACGAGCGATTTGGCTTTCCGGGTGTGGGTATTGCGGGGGAGAGGGTTGGGGTGAGGGGGCCATCTCGCTCGCTCAGGCCCCCTCACCCCGGCCCTCACCCCCACAGTGGAGTCCGCTCCGAAAGCCACATCGATTGTGGGGGAGAGGGAGCAGAGAGAGCGGAGTCCCGCCCAGGGGCGAATGCATCTGTCCGTCAGACTATGTTTTGGCTGCATTCTCATCGTGCCCTCCGAACCTGAAACGCATTGATCCATTGGCGTGGGAGTCCAGGCTTTAGCCTGCCGCTGAACACAGCCTAAAGGCTGGACTCCAACCCCCTTCAGAACTCCCCGATCACTTGCCCGTCGCGGCGGCTGCCGAGTCGCTGATAGACTCCGCTGTCGACTGAGCTTCCAATGAACCGCACCCCCCCATCGACGAGCAGGAAGTTGGCCCCACCGGTGTGGAAGCTGCCGAAGCCGCCGACTGAGGTTCGGGGGTCTGGTTCCGCAACTGCGGGGACGCCCGTGTCGACTTGAACTGCCCCGCGAGGAATTTCGGGCTGTGTGAGGCCCGGCTTGCGGAGCTTCTGCATCTCCGTCAGGCAGTCGATCCGGGTGCCGGTGTTCCGCAGCGACATGCGCGATCCAACGGCCCATTGGCCGGAATCCCGAATCTCTCCCGCGAACAGTGTGTACTGTTGACCGTCCGCGACATCGTCGAGCCGCACACTACTGTTGAGAAATAGCATCCCATTGTCGTCGCCGTTGATCGGGGCCTCCACATCATTGTGGCACCCTGCGTAATCGCCCCACGACTCGCCCGCCGGCTTGGGGCTCGACGAGCAACGTAACCCATCCGGACTCATCTTCGTAAAGTCAATTTGCGTCTGCTCGTAGACCCCCAGATTCGGATCGATCGCCTTGGACAGGTTCACCTCATCCAGGAACGGCAACAGCTGGATGATCCAGCCATGCTTGTACCCCGCCTGGCCGTTATCGATTGGCCCGGTCAGATTCACCGACCCCGGTGGGAAGACCCGATGAGCCAAGTGATAGTCATGCAGCGCCAGTCCCAGCTGCATGAGATTGTTCTGGCAGGAGTGCCGCCGCGCCGATTCGCGAGCCTGCTGCACAGCGGGTAACAACAGCGCGATGAGGACCGCGATGATGGCAATCACGACCAGCAGTTCGATGAGGGTGAAGCCCGCGTGTCGTTGGGACGCTCGTCGGGAGGGCGAGACTCCCATCCCGGAGGGATCACAGAAATTAGCCGGTGGTTGAGCGCAGCGACACCACCGGAAAAGAAGTCCAGAGCAGATCCCATCCCGGAGGGATGGCAGAGAACCTCGATGAGAGTCCGTTGTTTGCACTTCTGGCATCCCTCTGGGATGCCATGTCTCATTCAAGTGACCGGCAACCGGTGGTGTCGCCACGCTCAACCACCGGCTAATCGCTGTGACCCCTGCCGGGGTCGTTGAGCCGACTTGAACAGATTCTGAATTGGTTTGCTGGAAAGGCAGCCAGGAATGTCTGCCCCACTGCCCAGTAGCACAGACATTCCTGTCTGTGCGAACTGAAGACTGAATCTGCTCTCGGTGATCGACAACCCCCAGAGGCATGCCGTCGATATGATTCGTGAATGAAGGATGATTCGACATAACTACTCCGCCTTCGCAGGCCTGGGAGAGGAGAATGGGACAACGCGTTCCACGCGAATGGGCCGGGGGGCGTCCGCCGGGACGAGGCAGATGACTCGCAGTGATCCCCCATCCGGGGAATCAACCCACTGGATGTCGGCCTTCAAAGCGGGAGATCCCGGCACCACCGGGGTCCAGACTTCCCCCGGATAGGCGGCGTTCAGCGACCGCTGCGCGAAGCCGCGTTCGAGGGCCGATTGAGCCAGGGCGTCGGCCTGCAACTGGTGAGCATGCAGTTCCGCCTCATGTAGCCGCGCGAGGACGGTCCGGACCAGGCTCACTGACATGGCGGAGAGGATGAGGATGCAGACGATGGAGGTTAGTAAGGCGAGGCCACGACGAGGCGGACCGTACGACGGACATCCTCGTCCGTCGCGGCACGGACGGACAAGGATGTCCGTCCTACGAAATTCGGGCACGTAGGAAACGTGCCCCACGGCGGATGGAGATCGGTGCATCACTTGTCCCCCCGATTCGGACCAAGGGCCACATCGACGCGATTCCGCGTCCACTGCGGAACTGCCGGTGCCCCCTGCGGCTGTTTGCTGGAGAGCGATGGTTCCTCCGCGCGGCGGTGTTCCGCGCGGACGATGCGGTCGTCGTTCAGCAGCGCAAACGCCCACTCTCCGGTCCCGCACTCCCAGCGGCCTCCCAGTTCTCCGTCGACGCGGCGCTCCAGGCCACCGGGGATCACTTGATACGTCACCAGCCCGGTCGCCTGCTGGAAGACCACTCCGACTTTCTCGGGCGGTTCCGCGATTACAGTGGCCGATTGAGCCAGACGGCCATCCTGCCGGAATTGGTTCTCACACAAATGCAGCGTTCGTTGCCGCACCAGCGTCTCGGCCTGCACATGACTGGCTCGCAGCATTTTCGACATCAACACCGTGGCCGAACCCGCGATGACCAGTGTCAAGGAGGTCACGACGAGCAGTTCAATGAGCGTCCAGCCGGAGCGTGAGCGGGGGCGGCGAACCGTCGACTGAGTTACCTGGGCATGGCAGTGCTTAAGACTGAGCATGGCGCATCCCCCCAACTGCCTGTGGCACTGTATGCGGCCTTTTCCGACCCCAGCAGGGGTCACAGAAATTAGCCGGTGGTTGAGCGCAGCGATACCACCGGTTGACGGTCGCTAAGATCAACCCATCCTGAAGGGATGGCAGGGATCGACCGATGTGAGCCGTTGCAAGAACGTCCACCGAGAGCCGCATCTCTGGCATCCCTCCGGGATGCGGAAGAGTGCGGAGACTCTGTTCCGGTGGTGTCGCTGCGCTCAACCACCGGCTAATCGCTGGCATCCCTGCCGGGATGAAAAGCGGGTCGCCAGAGCCATGCTTAAGCTGCGCCAAACGCTGGCGACTGAACAGACATTTTCTTGTCACAGAGCGTCTCATGGCGTCCCTCCCCGATACCAGCGGACGAGCGAGACCTCGCTGCGGACCTCATGCGAACCTTGCCAGGAGAGCGAGACCTCGACGCGATTCATGGGCGGGGCCTGCTCCGGGGTGACGACGATCTTCCACTGCGGGGCAGCAATCTCGCTCTCGGTCGCGAGTTGATCCGCCATCGGTTGCAGGGTCTCGGAAGTGGGATTGGTCACGAGCGAGGCCCGCTCCAGCAGGTTCGCGACAGTGTTCAGCGCCACCTCACGGCGGTCGACTGACTCCCGCAGCCCCGATGTCCGCGACAGCACCGGCACGAGTAAGGCGAGGACCGTGCCGAGCAAGGCCAGGGCGGCTCCCATCTCGATGAGGGTCGTACCCCGACGCCATGCCCCAGAGTGTCGGCTTTCGC
>JAYSUV010000380.1:0-4166 GCA_043718945.1 Planctomycetota bacterium | reverse complement strand
CCCAGCGGAGGACATTCGCCATCCCAGTCTCGGCACAGACGTTCGAGATGGAGTAACTCATCCCGAGGTTCGCACTCACCGTGCGATTGAAGACCGGCAACCCATCGGCCCCGGTGAAGACGCTGAACACATCGGTCGTGGCCCCGCCGATGTCGACGCCGACACAGTTGATCCCGCGTGTCTGGGCGATCTGTTGCAAGATATCGCCGACCGCTCCGGGGGTTGGCATGATCGGAGCATCGGCCCACTCGATCAGCTTGTCATACCCCGGTGCATGGGCCATGACGTGTTCCAGGAACAGGTCGTGGATCATGTCCCGCGCGGGGGCGAGGTTCTCCCGCTCCAGCACCGGGCGGACGTTGTCGACGATGGAGAGCGTGATCGAATCATCGAACGTCTTCGCCACGAGGGCGGCTGCGTCTTTGTTGCCCGCGAAGATGACGGGGAGTTTGTAGTTGCCGCCGAAACGCGGGCGAGGCTTGGCTGGGGCGATGAGTTCCGCGATCTGCAGGACGTGTTTCTGCGTCCCTCCATCGGTGCCTCCGGCCATGACCACCATGTCAGGCCGCAGCTCGCGAATGCGGGCGATCTGCTCATGCGGACGCCGCCGATCGTTCGAGGCAATCACATCCAGCACAATCGCCCCCGCCCCCAGCGAGGCCCGCTCGGCACTGGCCGCTGACATCTCACGCACGACGCCGGTCACCAGGATCTGCAAGCCCCCACCCGCGCTCGAGGTCGAGATATAAATGTCGCAGCCGTCCGGCCCCTGCGAGGGGCGGATGAGCAACCCGTTGTCATCGACGAGCCGCCGCCCCGCGAGTTCACCGACCTCAATGGCCGCGTTGACGACTCCGGCAGTGACATCGGCCACCGGCTGCTCGACAGTGGTCGGAGCCTCGCCGCGATGGGTCTGGCGGTAGACGCCGTCGACCTTCTCAATGAGAATCGCCTTGGTGGTCGTGCTGCCGCAGTCGGTGGCCAGGATGACGTTCAGGTCATCCGGGTTGATCGGACGGCGAGGGGAGGGCGGTGCGATCACGGGGCGCTCGGGTTTAGGGAAGAAGGGTTCACCACGGAGACACAGCGGCACGGAGAGGATACGGGAATGCGCGGATGGTGGGGAGGGCTGGTATCTGCGAGTCCCTGCAGCGGGGTGGACACCCCCTGGCGAGAATGGCCTCCGTTTGCACTCAGAAATTCATCCGGGAAATTGATCGATTCTTTACCATTGAGCGTGATCGTCCCTGTAGCATGGAGAGTGTCTCGACACTGGCATCGAGACAATGCGAGGGCCTTGGACTGACGGGGGTGAGCGATGTTAGGGCATCTTGTTCCCTGTGGAGGCGGTCAGGCTGTCGCACTGGCGAAGCCGCGGCTGGTACTGCGTCGCAAGCATGAGGCGGGAGCCTATCCCGGCGCTCCGGATGTGGAGTTACGCTTCCTGGACGGGTGGTGGCACGTTCGCAAAATCGATTCCGGATGCCCACTGGAAGTCAACGGAAACCCGATCGAGGCATGCCGACTCAATCCGAATGATGTGCTGGCAATCTCGGGCAGATTTTACCGCATCACGTTCCAGGCCCCTGCATCCGCGCCCGTCCCACCGGTGGCCACGGCTCCCGTGGCTCCCGTGGTGCCACCCGCCCCGCCGCAGCCCGCGAAACAGGCTCGCGATCTCACCTTGGGGATGTTGATCCCTTGCGGTGGTGGTCAAACCATTGTGCTGCGGAAGCCCAAGATCCTGATCGGTCGGAGTGAGGGCTGTGATGTGGTATTGCCGGTGCCGTATGTCTCGTCGCGGCATTGCCTGCTGGAATGGATTGAGGGCCACTGGCAAATGAGTGATCTCGACAGCAAGAACGGGACTACCGTGGATGGGATGCCCTACCACCGGAAGTGGGTACTCCCCGGCAGCATTCTGGGACTGATGGGGAAGCGGTTCCAGGTCGAGTACCAACCCCAGGGAGAACGCCCGTCACTCATGGATGACGATGAGGTGGTGCTGCCGAAGCGCTCGTTACTCAAGTTGTCGGGATGCAGCGACGAACGGCTGGAAAAGCTGCTCCAGGCCAAGTCCAATGAAGAGGAGTCGCGACCGCGCTGGACCTTGGATGACTGAGTGGGCCGCGACATCACCGCCCCAATTGTGTCGTTGTCAGCCCGTCCTTCGGCATGTCATTCACGGCTTTCTCAGGAAAACAACTGTGCCTCTCGTACTCGTCGTCGATGACTCTTCACTGGACCGGACATTAGCAGGTCGGATTCTGACCAAGGAGCCGGGCCTGACCGTGTCGTATGCGGTCGATGGGGCGGATGCACTCCAGCAGATCCGACAACAACTCCCCGATGCGGTCGTCACCGATCTCCAAATGCCCGAGATGGATGGGTTGCAACTGGTGGCGTCCATCAAGCAGAGCTTTCCCTTACTCCCGGTCATTTTGATGACTGCCCAGGGGAGTGAAGAAATCGCCACCGAAGCGCTCCGCATCGGGGCCGCCAGCTACGTCCCCAAGGCAACGCTGGCCAAGCATCTGGGGGAAGTGGTGTCGCGGATTGTGTCAGCTGCGGCCATTGATCGCAGCCAATCGCGGTTGATGAACTCCCTGACGGAATGCCACTGCCGCTTTACACTTCAAAATGATCCGGGGTTGATAGAACCGCTGGTGAATCGGCTGCAGGAGATGCTGCGCTGCCTGCCGTTGGCTGACGAGTCGGAACGGCTGCGGGTCGGGATCGCGGTGAAACATGCGATGCAGAGTGGGCTGTATCTGGGTAATCTGGAACTGCCTCCTGCGACAGAGGATTTCGCTTCCCCAGAAGCGATCGGCCTAATCCTGGATCGCAGTGCGGACCCGCATTACGCCCAGCGCCAGCTGGTGATCGATGCCCGTCTCTCCCCCGAGCGAGCCGAGTTTCGCATCGAGCACGAAGGTCCGGGCTTCGATCGCTCCCAACTGCCCCAGGCTCAAGACGTAGCTCGGTCGTCGTCTCACTTGATCCGAGGCTGGATTCTGACGCGGTCGATCATGGATGAGACCCAACTCTCCCCGGATGGTCGGACACAGACGCTCATCAAACTAGCGGTGTCGGAATCGGGATTCTTGTTGGAAGATTGACATCGACTTCACGAGACTTCGATAGGATCGGTGCGTCAAGGATTGTCGTCTTTTGCTCCGCGAAAGAACGCTCATTCACTGAGCGAATGGCGACAGTGGGGGCCGGTTTTGCAACGGAAGCACGCGGTGAATCCCTCAAATCTCGGTCCGATCCGATCCGATATGATGCTCTTTGAACTCCCCGCCGAAGAGTGCCAGATGACCTCGGACACCCCCATGAGTGTTGTGCGCTCCTTGTTGGAATCCCAACTGGAACTCCCCGGCATCATCGTCTGCGACAAGGACCGCTTCCTCGGGATAGTCTCCCGGCAAGACATTCGTGTCAGGAACCGTTTCCGGACAAGACACGGATGAATTGGTGATAACAAGGTTCCTGACAACTTTACTCGCCCCCCCAATGACTGACCTCCAACACCTCCAGCCGTTCCTGCAACTGCAGAACCAAGGCCAGCTGATCGTCCGATGTCAGGTCCTGTGTGGGAGTCCGTTCCATGCACGATCTCTACCAGATCACGCCCAAGCCTGTCATCAGCAATCGATGCACATTGGACAGCTACTCGCTGGGGAGTTCCTTGCGGTTGCGCGACTGGTTGATGAATGAAAAGGAAGCGAGGGTCACACTCAGACACGACGCGGATGGGGCAGTCAGAGTCGGAGGCACCCTCCACTTTGTGCCTTCTCGCCTCTGTGACTTTGTGTGAGACCTCTACTGATCGAGTCATTCACCCCACTTAAAAAACGCGGCAGCTGTGATTTTGGAGCCTGCTCGCTCAACTTTCTCCAGCCGCCACGCTAGACTCGACCGCTGCGCGATCTCTAACGACGCGCAAAACTCGGAGAGCAGCGTCGCTTTCGGGTGTGGATGATTTGTGGAGCCTGCGGCAGAATGCCAAAGGCACATCTCGTGACCCGGTTCACGAGACGGGAGTTTTGGTCATGGCAGTGACTGCTGTTATCGGATTGCAGTGGGGCGACGAAGCCAAGGGGAAGATCGTCGACCTGTTGACCGACCGTCACGACATCGTGGTCCGCTATCTGGGCGGGAAC
>JAYSUV010000379.1:0-12188 GCA_043718945.1 Planctomycetota bacterium | reverse complement strand
GCACCGCATGCTCATGCACAGGCACCCGCGAACACCCGCAAGCGCGACACCGCAATGCCCTCGTACGGAGCCTCGACCCGCACCCACACCCGACCGTCCGCCTCCGACGGCCACGAGTCCATCACCCGATAGCCGACCAACCCCAACGCCCGAGACAATCCCTCTGCGGACAGGCTGCGCTCTCCCCTGGTTTGTCGTGCCGCTAAACACAACCCCCGTGGTGACCAGCATGTCCGCATGTAGCAAGCCATCCCCTCCAATAGTCGGATGAACCAATTTATGAAGGATGGGGGCATCGTCTGAGTTTTACGCAGCTTTTGGCATCGTCGCAGCGGCCAAACGCCTCAGCTGTAATTCGATGAACGGTCGCAACACGGGGGTCCACAGGCGAGTGAATCCGGCACAGAACCGTTGGAGATCGCGAGCAGCGGCTTCACTCGGATCGAGGATCGGCTCTGGTCTCCGCATTTCATCGAGGACCTCGGTTAACAGCTTGACCTCTTTCGGACTCGGGCTCAGATTGGCCAGAGCCAGCGACTCTTCAGGGGTCAACTCTCGGACTCGTTGGACGACCCGTATCGCCGCCTTTCCGATCAGTTGTTCATGATCTAGCCACTGATTCAAGTCGTCCTGAAAGCTCTCCTCGCTCATTCGTCCCAGCCCCAGCCTGCCGAAGAGGGGACCCACTTCGGGAGTCGACCACGACGCGAGTGTCCCGAAGACCACGCAACTGAGCGGGCCGCAATCTGGTCGAGCCGCCGCTTGCAGCAGACGTTGGAGGTTCTCGGGTTTCTCCTCTAAGACCGTGCGGGTCAGTCCCTGCGCGACTTCGGCAGCTGTGGAGTCAGGCCGCAGCAGTTGGCCTTCCAGCTTCAGCACCACACTGGCGATGTTCGCTGCGATGCCCGCTTTCTCCCAAGGGATGTTGAACTTTCCTGTGTTGCCTTTGTTTTGGGTGAGGTATCGTTTATCGACTGCTGACAGCAGATCCGGCCCGATCAGTTTCAAGACCGCCCGGCGGGCAGTGGCGCCTGATGGATCGATGAGGTTCCACTCCTCAACCACAAACTCCACGAGTGATGTGACTGGCTTCTCCACCGAACCTGCAGCGGCGAACTTTCTTGGCTCGGTCCAACTTCTCCAGTTTGTGTCGAAGTTGTCTGGTTCTGTGTAGAACTTCAAGCTCGTATTTTCTACGAGACTTCCGGCGCGGGGCTGACTCAACAAGAGCCGGCCGGTTTCCGCATCAATCCTTGTACTGGCAAAGGAGGATTCGATATGCAGCACCTTGTCGGCGATGTGCATTTCATGCGTCTCCTCGGTCGGAACATAGAGCAGCGCAGCGGGGGCCACTCGTATTTGGAGCGGCGCATTCTTCGTCTTGGAATTGAATCCATACCCAAACATCAGACTGATGTTCTCTTTTTTGTGTGGGACATCCTGACCTTGAAAGTTCAGGGTCAGGAATGGCTTCGGCCCATCGGGGCGACGGATGGTTAATTGACGACCGGTCTGATGGCTCGCGATTGAGATCCAAGACTCCGTCACGCCGACGAGGTAACCCCGTAACAGGCCATCCGAGGTCCGCTTGTTTTCGAGGCGAAGTCCATATTGGCGGGACGGAGACAGAATCAATTGCACATCAAATTTGCCGTCGTGCCATAAGCCTGTGTAGCCAGGGGATGGGGCACCGGACGCCGAAATAACCCATTGATGACCGTGAGTCTCAAAGTTCTCCAGCCAGTCGCGGACCTTCAACAGAGCCACCTGCTCCAGCGACAACGGCTCTGTCAGCTTCGGAGCCCCGGGGCACTCCTTCACATGGATGAACAGCCGATGCGGGTCATCACTGCGAAATGGTTCCAGCAATTCCAGACGATGACTCAGGTATCGAGCCGAATCTCGCAGCTGTGTTTCGATGGCCTGACGATCAGCCAGTGAACATGGACCAGGCTTCAAGCCCAGAGACTGAATGAACTCTTCCGGGGTGTCCTTAGTGAGGCCCTCGACCACGAATTCACTCACCTCAACCGCGCGACCCATGTCAGTGACATCCACCACGAGATGCATCAAGGCGGCAGAGGCTTCACTCTCGAAGTGAACGGTCAGTTCTCCTCCACTGCGACCGTCCAGTTCGATGGCCTCCGTGGCCACTTTCTGGAGATACAGTCTGGCCTCCTCGTTGAATTCCCACGACTTGCCGCTTTGCCAAGCCTTCTCGTTGCTCTCCTGCTTCATGCCAGCAGGGCCATTTGTGTTGAAGGTGATGGTGGGTTTCTTCGATGCCTGAACTGAGGAACTGTCTAAGGGGCTTTCTTTGGGCGAACCGCTGAGCTGAGTGCGAATGGCTAAGGCGAGCGAATCGGAGGCTCCGTGAATGCGGATGTCACCCGTCTTGTAGTGCGGGCCTTCCGAGATCAGAAGCTGCCCCCGACCAGCGATCGTGACGGTCGCGTCGGCGTACCCGAGCGAGTGGTAGCCATTCAAGAGAAGCGACCGCGCTGTGGTGTGCCACTCCTGAGTGGTGCGATTCGCCGCCTCAATGGCGCGGGGATGAGACCGGAGCTGATCCAAGATCTGCTCCGTCGGAAAGTCATGGTTCCCCGAGATCTGCAGTTGGGAGATGGCCTTGATCGCTGGCGGATCGCCAGCGGCCCACGCCCACGTCCCGATCAGCAACGCCCAAAGGCCCCAGAGACGTAGCACTCGTCCATCCATGATTCATCGCTCCCGCCGCACTCCAATATGAAGGGCGGGATCATCGGGCAGAATGCAGCTGGCGTAAAGAGGAGATGTCGCCCGGTGCTGGGAGAGAGGGCTGGCCTGCCCTGATGAAACGATCGAACACTGGGGCGCCTGGGGCCACTCGGAGAATGCCGTTTTGTGAGTCAGCCTCTCTCGCCCCACAACGTCAAACCATGCCATAGTTGAGTGATTCAATCTGTGCAAATCTGTGGAATCTGTGTACCAATCATGGCTTGGTCGAGCATCGCCCAAGCGGAGGGGCTGTACACAGATTCCACAGATCAGCACAGATTTCTGAGGCTGGGCTGGGGCAGTCGCGGCTCGGAATGAGGGGGCGTCGCGGTGAGCGGATTGGCCGCAAGGGGCGAGGAGACGGGCCTTGTGAGTGGTGGCGGGGCCTCCGGCGATTCACGATTCTGGCGGTGCTTCAAACGCCCTTTCATCAGGCCAGGGCTGGATGACTATCGTCCCACGATTCTTGGACGGCATGTTCCCAAAATCTCGAACTCATCAGATTGCCGTATGATGTCGGACTCATATTAGTTCAAGACGACAACACCAAATAAATAGGGCTGGAGAACCCAATGGAATTCTCCAGCCCTGGTCGCATTTCGATTCCACATTCATGGAACGCAAACAGCTGTGTTCAATTCATCAGGTCGGGATGACGACGGAAGCGCGGTCCCCCTTGGGGCCAGCCTCCATTTCGTATTCCACGGCCTGTCCTTCGAACAGGGAGTCGAACGCCACATCTTTGACAGCTGAGACGTGGAAGAACAAGTCCTTCCCCCGCTCGCTACCGGCGATGAAGCCAAACCCTTTGTCCGCAACCAACTTTTTGATCGTGCCCTGCTGCATGGCAGCCCTTCCCACAAGAGACTTATGAAATGTCCTCGGTGAGATTCTTCTGTCGCTCCCCCATGAAACGTACCCAGCGACCTGTTACTGTCGCTGCCAGCCAACACCACATCGGATCACAAGTCGCGAAAGAATCGCCGCTCGAATGAAGATCGAATGAATAGGTAGGAGACAGGAAGGCACGAAAGCCATGAGGTAGAGGCATGAAACCCCTCCTTAATTCGTAAGCGTAGCCGTCACTATTCGGATACGCCAGCGTCGATGTGTCTTTTTTACATCACTGTGAACATAAGAACATGTGCCAGTCTGCGATCGGCAGTTTCTGCATATTCGTTGAATTGGGCGGGGATCGGCAGAGTTTCTCCAATCGTTACTAATGGCTCCTCACGGTCCAGTCATCCCAGTCCGAAAGGGTGACGTAGAGTCCACTGGGTCACGTTGCGCGCGGTCTGGAGTGACTCTGGGTAGGAGTGGCAATGATTCTTCGCGATCTGCTGGTTCGCACGGGAATGCGGGCTTCGGAGTCGATGGAGCGATTGACGAAAATCCTGCGACTGAAACGGTCGGGGGCGAGGCAACTGGAGCTGGTCTCGATGGAGGACCGACTGCTGTTTAGTGCTGCGCCGGGTCCGATGCCGGTCGCGCCCGCTCCCGATGCGCAGATTGAGATGGTGGTTGTGGCTTCACTCGATGCCCCAGTGGAGGTTCTGTCGAGCGGTCAGCCAGACCAGCATGAGTCGTCCACGCAAGCCCAGGGGTTGCAACCCCTGGGCTTTGATGGAGATGGTATCCTCTCCGCGACCACGCGCGAGTTGGTGTTCATCGATACTGGAGCCGAGAACTACCAGGAACTGCTCGATGACCTGTGGGGCCATCAAGACCCCGCCCGGCAGATCGATGTGGTGCTGCTCTCCGCCAGCGAGGACGGCCTCGCGCAGATCACCGAGACCCTCTCCCAGTACACGACGGAAAAACTCGACGCCGTCCACTTCGTCACTCACGGGGCCGACCGCGCGATCAAGCTCGGCAACACCTGGCTCGACGCCGCAGCCTTCGACCAGAACCGCGACCAGATCGCCAGTTGGGGCGAGGCCCTGCAACCGGGAGCGGACCTGTTGATCTATGGCTGCGATCTGGCCGGGAATGACCTCGGGCGGGCGCTGCTCAACAACCTCGTCGATCTGACCGGAGCCGACATTGCCGCCAGCATCGACGACACCGGTTCATCACTGCTAGGCGGCGACTGGGATCTGGAATATGAGATCGGCGAAGTCGAGACGGCGGTCGCGTTCACGGCTCTCGCTCAAGAGGAGTACGACGGGCTACTGGCAGCGTTCTCCGTGACGAACACGAATGATTCGGGGGCGGGGTCGTTGCGGCAGGCGATCCTTGACGCGAATGGGCTGGGCGGGACCGACACGATTTCGTTCAGCATTGGCGCGCCGCTCAGCGGCGGGGCGCACACGATCACGCTGGCGACGTTATTGCCGACGATCAGCGGGACGGTGATCATCGACGCGACGACCGATTCGGATTTTTCCGGGACGCCGATCGTGGTGCTCAATGGCAACGACATCGCCGGGGACGGACTGGTGCTGTCGAGCACGGCGGACGGGAGCACGATTCGGGGCTTCGTGATTCGCAACTTCGGCAATGACGGGATCGAGATTCAAGTCGGGTCGGACGGGAACACGATCGCGGGGAATTACATTGGCCGGCTGACAGTGGCTGGCGGAGATACCGGTGGCGGTGAGAGGAATGGCGGGGCCGGCATTCAGGTGCTGGGCGCGAACAATGTGATCGGCGGGACTACAGCGGCGGATCGAAACGTGGTTTCGGGGAACGGCTTTCACAACGTGTATGTGACTGGCGCGTCGGCGATTGGCAACGCGGTGCGGGGGAATTACATCGGCACGGACGGAGCCGGGTCGGGGATTATCGGCAGCAATTTGGACGGCGTGGTCGTCGATCTGGGTGCCAGCAACAACACGATCGGCGGCACGACGGCGGGCGCGCGGAACGTGATCAGTGGCAGCACGACGGTCAATGTGTCGATCACGGGGGTCAGCGGGACGGTCGTGCAGGGGAACTATATCGGCTTGAACGCAGCGGGGACGGCGGCGATTGGGGGAGGCGGAAACGGCGTGCTGGTCAACAGTGGTTCGACCGGCAGTACGATTGGCGGCACGACGGCGGCAGCTCGCAACGTGATTTCGGGGAACAATGCTGGCTTGTACTTCGTCGGAGAGACCACGACTGGCAACACGGTCTCCGGCAACTACATCGGCACGAATGCGGCGGGGGTGGCTGGAGTGGCGAACACCTACGGCGTGATCTTCGACGGCGGCAGCAATACGGTCGGCGGCACGGTGGCCGGAGCCGGGAACTTGATCGCCTACAACACACAGCAGGGCGTGGCGGTTTGGTCAGGTTCGGGAAACGCGGTGCTGGGGAACTCGATCACCGCGAACGGCGCACTCGGCATGGATCTGACCGGCGACGGTGTGACACTCAACGATGCGGGAGACGCCGACACCGGCGCGAATGACTTGCAGAACTTCCCGGTGCTGACGGCGGCACTCACCACGAACACTTCGGTCGGCGTGGCGGGGACGTTAAACAGCACAGCCTCGACCAACTTCCGCATCGAGTATTTCTCGTCGCCCACCGGCGATGTGAGCGGTTACGGCGAGGGGCAGACGTACCTCGGATTTACGACGGTGACGACGGACAGCAGCGGCAACGCGACGTTCGCCGAAACCTTCACTGCCTCTGTCGCTGTCGGAGCCAAGCTCAGCGCGACGGCGACGAATCTGACGACGAACAACACCTCCGAGTTCGCGCTGAACGCGACCGTCACCGCTGGCCTGATCGTCGATACGACCAGCGATGTGGCCGATGCCGCCGGGTATGGAACGACGCTGACCATCGCCAATCTCGTGGCCAGCAAGGGAGCCGACGGCAAGATCTCACTGCGTGAGGCGATCGACGCTGCCAACCGCACGGCTGGCACCGACCGGATCTTCTTCGACATCGCCGGAGCCGGGCCGCACACGATCAATGTGGCATCCGCACTACCGACGATCATGCAAGCGGTGTTTCTCGACGGCACAACCGACAGCGATTTCGCTGGGACGCCGATCATCGAGTTGAACGGAGCTGGAGCGGGTGCCCTGACCGATGGCCTGCGACTGGCCAACGGCAGCGACGGCAGCACGATTCGCGGGTTGGTCATCAATCGCTTCCTCGGTGACGGGATTGAGATTCAAGCGGGTGCGGACGGCAACACGATCGCGGGCAACTTCATCGGCACCAGCGTCGCCGGGAACGCCGACCTGGGCAACAGCCGCGTGGGACTCAACGTCCTCAGCGCGAACAACACGATCGGTGGGCTGACAGCTGCGGATCGCAATGTGATCTCCGGGAACACGATGTCGGGGGTCTTGTTCAGCGGCAGCGGCGTCTCAGGCAACCTTGTGCAGGGCAACCGGATTGGGACCGATGGGACCGGGCTGCTCGACCTGGGCAACACGGGCGCGGGGGTCCGGTTCGATACCGGAGCCCATGACAACATTATCGGCGGAACCACGGTCGCGGCCCGCAATGTGATCTCCGGTAACGACTTCAACGGCATCCACATGCTGGATGCTGGAACGACTGGCAATCTGGTGCAGGGCAACTGGATCGGGGTCAAGGCCGATGGCAGCGGCGTGGTCGGGAACACGCTGGCCGGTGTCAAGATCCAGCAAGGCGCGACGGGCAATTCCGTCGGGGGCACAGCGGCGGGGGCGGGTAACGTCATCGGGGGGAATACGCGCGGCGTGTTCTTCTCGGATGCTGGCACCGAGGGCAATTTCATCCAGGGCAACTACATCGGCACGAACGCTTCGAGCGCCACCGGGCTGGGCAATACTCAGGAAGGCGTACTGCTCAACACCGGCGCCGCCAATAACACGATCGGAGGCACGGTAGCCGGTGCCCGCAACATCATTTCGGGCAACACGTCCTACGGAGTGCAGCTGGAAAGCAGCGGCACGACGGGTAATTTGGTCGAAGGCAACTACATCGGCCTCAACGTCGGTGGAACAGCTGTGATCGCCAACGGCAACGACGGCGTGATCATTCTGAATGGTGCGAGCAGCAACACGGTCGGAGGTGCGACCACCGGGCATCGCAATGTCATCGCTGGCAACAGCGATGGCGTCCAGATCGGAGGGTTATCGGGAGGGGCGAACAACAACATTGTCCAGGGCAACTACATCGGCACCGATTCCACGGGCACCGTGGATCTCGGGAACAACGATGACGGCGTCGACATCGACAACGCCGCGTTGAACAACCGGGTCATCGGCAATCTGATCTCGGGGAACACCAGCGACGGCATCGACCTCGGGGACGCGGGGGCGAGCACCGGCACCGTCATCCAGAGCAACCTGATCGGCACACAGGCCAACGGCATCTCGGCCTTGGGCAACACGGGCCACGGCATCCTCATCGGCAACGGGGGGACAGCGAACAACACCACGATCGGCGGCACGACCGCCGGGCAGGGCAACACCATCGCCCATAACAGCGGAGACGGTGTGTACGTCGCGGCGAGCACCAGCGTCTCCATACTCGGCAACGCCATCTTCTCGAACACCGGGTTGGGCATCGATCTGGGAACGGACGGTGTGACCGCGAACGACCCCGCCGTCAACATGGACTCGGACAGCGGGCCGAATGCCTTGCAGAACTTCCCCGTGCTCTCGACCGCCAGCACCACAGGCTCGCAAGTGACCATCACCGGTGGATTCAACAGCACGGCTTTGACGACGTTCCGCATCGAGTTTTTCGCCAGCACGACCGGCGATGGCACCGGCTACGGCGAAGCGCAGCGGTATCTCGGCTTCGCCAACGTGACGACCGACGGCAGCGGCAACGCGACGTTTAACACGCCGCTCACCGCTGCGGTCTCGCCGCTCGAAATCATCTCGGCCACTGCGACCAACACCACCACGAACAGCACATCTGAATTTGCGCAGAATATCGCCTCAAGCATCATCACGACCAACAGCAGCAGTTCCGCTGCGACGGTGGGCGCGGCGGGTAGCCTCACCTGGTCGCACACGGTCACCAGCGGGAACAATCGCCTCCTGACAGTCAGCCTGGCCTTTGAAACTGGTCAGTCTACGGGCGTCACTTATGGCGGCGTCGCCATGACTCTCGTCGGCCGACATACGGGAATTCAATCGCACACCAGCGAGATTTGGCAGCTCGTGGCACCAGCGGTCGGGACCGCCAACATCGTCGCCACGTTCGATGGCACGCGAATCGTCCTGGGTGGCGCGGAGGCGTTCAACAATGTGAATCAAACGACGCCGACCGGCACGTTTCAGGGTGCCAGCACCGCCAGCGGCACGGCGTCCGTCAATGTGACCAGCGCTCCGGGCGAGTTGGTCATCGACACGCTGTATACCGATCTATCCATGTCGGTGACGGCCCTCGCGGGTCAGACCGAACAATGGGAACTGACCAACGGCTTTACCGGGGCCGGCAGCAAGGAAGCCGGTGCGGCGTCGGTCACCATGTCCTGGACGTTGGGGACTGCCGACGAATGGAACATCGGTGCGGTGTCACTCAAGCCGGCTACTGCTACTTCGAGCGTCGCGCTGACGGCTGCTCAGGACAGCTACATCAACTCCGGCGCGACCACCCTGAACTACGGCAACGCGACGAGCCTGATCGTCGATCGCTCTGGCGGCAGCTACGGCAACCAACACATCCTGCTCCAGTTCGACCTGAGCAGCATCCCTGTCGGCGCAACGATCCACAGCGCCACGCTCCAAATGCAGGCCACGGCCAACGGCGGTGCCATAAATGTCAACGTTTACGAATTGACTGAGGCGTGGGTCGAAGGCGGCGGGACGGGAACGGCAGGCGCAGTCAACTGGACAGAGCGTTCGCCGGGATCGAACTGGAGCACCGCGGGTGGCAGCTTCAATGGTACGGAGGTGGCCACGCTCAACAGCGGTGCCACCGGCCAGCACAGTTGGGATCTGACGGCGCTGACGCAGGCGTGGTATGCGGGCACGAATGTCAATCGTGGCGTCATTCTGGCCAGCCCCGATTCTGGTTCCTCCACCATCACTTACGACAGCAGCGAGGGCAGTACGCCCCCACAATTGTTCGTGGCCTACACCATGCCGCCAAACGTTGTTCCCGTCATCACCAGCAACGGCGGCGGAGCGACGGCGGCAATCAGCGTTGCCGAAAATGGCACCGCTGTCACTACGGCGACCGCGACGGACAGCGACATCCCCGCGCAGTCGCTGACCTACACGCTCAGCGGAGTCGATCAAGCCTGGTTCACGATTCATCCTACGACCGGGGTGCTAACCTTCGCCGCTGCTCCCGACTTCGAGGCACCGACCGACGCGGGCGGAAACAATGTCTACAACGTGACAGTCCAAGTCAGCGACGGAGCAGGCGGCAGCGACACGCAGGATTTGGCCGTCACGGTCACCAACCAGGCCATCACCACAGTCAGTGCGACGGGGGCAGCCACGGTCACCGCTGGCGGGCTCTACACGCTCAATCTGGCCGCTAACGAAGACGCAACGAGTTGGACCATCAACTGGGGCGACGGATCTATTCAGGCTGTCGCGGGCGATCCCAGTTCGGTGACACACACCTACGCCGCCGGAAACTCGGGGTTGACGTTTAGTATCCTGGCCAGTGCGACAGACGCAGCTGGGGCACACTTTGTGAATGACTTGATTGCCCCGACTGCGTTCCTGACCGGTGAAGGGCTGTATCGATTCACGGGGCCGACTGGTGGCTTCTCGCAAACATTTAGTGGAGGGGAACTCACGAACCCCTACCTGGCGATCGTGGGGCCAGACGGGTTGCTGTATGTGGCGGGTCACGGAACGGACAATGTGGTCCGCTACAACGCTGCGACCGGTGCCTTGGTCGACACGTTTGTGACGACTGGCAGCGGAACCCTGAACGGAGCCACAGGACTGGCCTTCGGAGCCGACGGACATCTGTATGTGAGTAGTCAGATCAATGACAAGGTACTCAAGTTCAACGGCTCGACCGGGGCCTTCATGGCCACGTTCATTGCGACCGGCAGTGGCGGACTCAATGGCCCGACCCACCTGACATTCCGCCCCGATGGGTACTTGTATGTCGGCAGCTACAACACCGATAGTATCCTGCGATACAACGCGACGACCGGAGCCTTTGTCGACACGTTCGTGACAGCCGCGAGTGGTGGACTGAACGGTTCAGCGTCGATGGTCTGGGGGCCAGACGGCAATCTGTATGTCGCCAGCACCAACAGTACTGTGAAACGGTACAACGGCACCACAGGAGCCTTCATTGACAATTTCATCACAGCGGGAAGTGGAGGTCTGGGTGAAGCGTTCGGAATGGCGTTCGGTCCGGACGGACACCTCTACGTGTCCAGTTTTACCAGTGATCAGATCATTAAGTACAACGGCACCACCGGAGCATTGATCGGCGATTACGTAGCGACCGGCAGCGGGGGCCTGGACGGTCCGGCGGTGTTTACGTTCCTTCCGAATCAACAGGTGCGAGTGACTGCGGTCAACACGAGCCCGACGATCACGTCGAACGGCGGCGGCGCGACGGCCTCCATGAACGTGGCCGAGAATGCGACCGCCGTGACGACCGTCACCGCCACCGATGCCGATCTGCCCGCGCAGACGCTGACGTATACCATCAGCGGCGGCGTGGATGCGGCGAAGTTCGCGATCAACACCAACACTGGTGTACTGACATTCGCGACGGCCCCGAATTTCGAATCTCCGACCGATGGTGGTACTAATAATATCTATGACGTGATTGTGCAGGTCTCGGACGGCTCGCTCGCTGATACGCAGGCGATTTCCGTGACGGTCAGCAATGCAAATGACACGCCATCCAACACCGTTCCTGGGGCGCAGTCCACGACGACGAACACTTCCATTGTCTTCTCCACCACCAATGGAAATGTGATTGCCACCTCTGATCCGGATGCTGGCACCAGTCCCGTCCAAGTCACGCTCTCCGCGAGCAATGGAACGTTGACGCTGCCCCAACTTTTGCCGACCGGCAGCGAATCTTCGGCGGCGGCCACACCCGCCAATAACCAATATAGTCCCCATGTCGCAGTCGCCGGAGATGGAACATACACGGTAACCTGGGTCTCTGATTCGGGAATCATCGCGAGGCGTTTTTCAGCAGATGGAACCGCCCTCACGGGGGATCTGCAAGTCAGTACCACCAGCGCTGTCGTGGCTTACCATCGCCCCCAGGTCGGTACCGACAGCAGTGGTAACTTCGTCGTCTCCTGGTCTGTCCAGCTGACGGCGGGAAGCAATATCAACACTTACATGCGGCGGTTCGCGGCGAACGGCACCGCGCTGTCCGCAGAGCAACTGGTCTCAACCACCGCCGCCCAAGACCAGTTCTTTGGCGACCTCGCCATGCGTCCGACCGGTGAGTTCGTCATTGCGTTCTCCGGTAATAGTACCGGAGATTCTGACGGCGTGTTCTTTCGGCAATACAGTGCTGCGGGGGTTCCCGGAGCTGTGACA
>JAYSUV010000378.1:0-1542 GCA_043718945.1 Planctomycetota bacterium | reverse complement strand
CCGTTGAACCGACGAGATCGGTGAACACGATCGTCGCTGTCCCCGTCGATGCTGCCACCCAGCGATCTTATTACGCCTTCGATGAGGTCAGTTGCTGTTCGCGTTCAAGTGGCCATCGGTGGGCAGGCACCAGATGGCGGCCGTTGGGCGGGTCAATTGTTGCGGGTCCGCCGATATCCGACAATCGAACCGATGGGGTAGGCGATCGCAATCACGAGCAGGACGCCTTGTGTAACGACTCCGGAGTAGACGTCCGTCGGTGTCGACACTTGCGAGCGATCGGTTGGGTGGACGATCACGGTGGCAATCGTGCCGACGTCGTAATCCTGGCCCGCCAAAGGCGCCGTGTAGCCCAGTTCGGTCGCTGGGTCTCGGACTGTCACCTATTCCGGATAGCCATTGCCGTTGGCGTCCTCCAGAGCGACGATCGGCCCCGTGATACGAATGCCCTCCCGCCACATTGTCCAAACATCCGGACCCAAGTAGGAAAAGGCAAACAGCAAAAGGATGAAGATCTCCCCACGCCAGAAGTCGAGCGATCTCAGTGTGTGAACCGGGTGTGTCGGACCAGGGTTCGATCCAATAGCGACTGTGGTCGCCGGGTCCCAGAGTTTCGACTCCTCTCCCACCTCGTCGTGTTTCTGCTCCTCTTCGATCGAAGTCATTTCTGCCGTTGACGCAACGCATTTCGATGTCAGGCGCATGTGCTCACCCGACGATTGATGTCAGTGATCGATCGCGTTGCACAGATCGCCGCTACCAGGAACAGCGCCGCTGCGAGGGAGAGTGATGACATGCGCTGCTCGAGAGCATGGGAGAACTCGAGCAGTGTCGTCGCCTCTTCCATGTCCCGGACGCCAGACCTGGAGATGAGCGCCGCCCATACGAAGCACACTTGCCACGCTGTGATGACACTCGTTGCCCCGATGAACGGTTTGGCGGCCCGGCGCAGCTGAATGAACGGGATCACTGTGTTGGCGAACGGGATGAACCATCCTCCGGCTGCGAGCCCTGGGCTGAGCCCGATGACCCCTCGATTTTGTGCGTTGTGGGCGACCCGATTGGACCACACGGCCAGCAGGATGATCGCGGCTAACCCGATGAACAGTGTGAGAAGCCTTGTTGCGAGGAGGTTGTTTTCGGCTTCTACTAGCCGATCGATCGATGACGGGTCGGGCCGGGCGGAGGTAATGATCTCGTCGAGCAAGAGTTGCGCATCGATGTAGGCGGCGACATTGAGAAGAATCGCGGCGAGCTCGACCCAGAACACGGTGATGATGGCCACACCGAGACCCTTCGTCGGCCTCACGGGTCCATACGTTGTGGCGTAGTGGCGCGTCAGTGCAGGCTGCCCGAACGGCGTGACGAGCGGTGGTGCGAACGGTGGCGGATTGTGTTGTGGTGCCGGTGTGGGAAACATAGGGACCTCCCTCTTTTTGACGGTCGCAACGGGGCGATCGCGGTGGATTCATGAGACATCGCTGGGTGGCTGCGCACAATGGGCGCGCGCACAGATGTGGCTGTGTGTTCCGAGCAAACCGC
>JAYSUV010000377.1:0-12201 GCA_043718945.1 Planctomycetota bacterium | reverse complement strand
AGCTGTGACCGGAGCCTACAAGGCGACGTTGTTCTTCCTGACCGCGACCGTCAATAGCGATGGCTTCAAAGGGTTCTCGCCCGGTGAGGTGCTGTTCCTGGGAGCCTCTGGCACGCAGCGTGGTCAGGAGGACTGGGAGATCAGCTTCAAGTTCGCCGCCAGCCCCAATGCGACCGGACTCGTCATCGGCGAGATCACCGGGATCAACAAGAAGGGCTGGGAGTACCTGTGGGTGCGGTACGCCGATGCCGAAGACACGACCGCCAAAGTCCTGGTCAAGAAGCCGATCGCGGTGTATGTCGAGCAGGTTTATCCCACCAACAGCTTTGCTTCGCTGGGGATTGGTTCGTAGGTCTCTTCACAGCTCGCACCCATGGAAAAAGTCCAATCCGGCCAGCCGCTGCGCATTCCTGCCGAGACGTTCAACGCGTTTCTCGACGCAGCTCAGGATTTTCGTAACCGCCAGCAGGCACGCGCCCGCGAACCCCATCCGACGTTCCGTCAGTCCGGAATCGTGAAGGTTAAGAACGCCTCAGGCGAGGATCGCGGTCGGTTCGACATTCTCGGCATCGATCGCCCGATCTTCACACCGACGGACAATCTCGACACATTCCAGAACGACATCCTGCTGGTCGGTGTGGTCCCCGATAAGGAGGACCATCCCGGCCGGTTTTGCATTTTGCTGGAGCCGCTGGCGGTCGATGGCATCGGCCTGGCCGTGATCAGCGGGGTCTGCCCGGTCCGGGTCGATGTCGAAGAAGAGAGCGATGCGTTCGCCCGAGATCGAACACGAAGAGACCGGGTTCCTGAAGTCCGGCGGCAGCGGTTCGGCCACGATCCTGTGGAAGGAACCGGGGACGGGAACTGACAAGTGGGCGGTGGTGCGCCTCGGTGATGCCCAGCCGATCATTCGCAAGGCCGAGATGATCGACACCTTGAAGCAGGGCGACACCGAACCCGCGAAGGCCTGGCTCCTCAAGTATGAAGACGACGCCTGGGCACGCACCGACAAGCAAGTCGATCTGTACGGCGACCAAGGGTTCCGGGGCGTCGCGTTCGGCAAGACTGCCACCGTCGACGCCGGAGACAAGATCGATGTCTACTTCTCCCACGAGGCCAAGCACTGGTACGGCGTAGTCGGCGGCTGGTACTTCCACGGCGATGTCGTCGATGACATTCCAGAGGGTGCGGGCGGCGAGGTGAAGCTCAACGTCGGTGCCGGTGCCGACGCCCGCGAGATCACTGTCCCCGCTTACAGCCCGTACGCCGCTGTGAAGAAAGACGACTTCGTCTCGGCCAACTGGAATACGTTCAGCCTGCACTGGGACATCGGGTCGTTCCAAAGCGGTACAGCTGTCGATCCCGGCTGCGGGCTGGAGAAAGTCGACGATGCCAACGATCCCGATGACGGCAAACTGCGGGTGAAGGTGGCGGATCTCGCCGGGAATGGACTGCAAGCCGGAACTGCTGGCTGCGAGTTAGAAGTCAAACCCGCCTGCGGGATCATCGTCGATGCGAGCGGAGTGAAACTTGACGCTCTAACGGTCGCCGGGCCGGGCCTGACTCCCCACGGGAGTTGCGGACTGGCGGTCGCACCCGGTTGCGGGATCTTCGTCGATGGAGCGTCGGTCAATGTGGCCCCCGCACAACTGGCCGGAGCCGGTCTCTCCACCGGAGGCGGTTGTGAGCTGCAGGTGAACACCGGGTGTGGGATCAATCTGGTCAACGGCGCGGTGTCGATCGACGCGGCCGATCTGGTCGGCAACTCGCGCGGGCTGCGGACGGTCGGCACCTGCGGGATTGAGATTAACGCGGGCTGTGGGCTGAAGTACAACTTCGATCAGATCATGGTCGATGCCGACACGCTCGCGGGCAACGGTCTCGAATTGATGAACGGGACCGACTGCACGCTGAGAGCCCATCTCGGCTGTGGGATGATGTTCGCTCTCGATGGCAGTGGCGCGATTGAGATCAACCCGTTCTCGATCGCCGGGAAAGGTCTCGAAGGCGATGAGACCGACAACAGCTGCCTGCTCGACATCAAGGCGGGCTGCGGCCTGTTCATCAATGGCGGTAACGAACTCGAAGTCGCGCATGATGAGCTGGCCGGTGCGGGCCTAACCATCGGGAATAATTGCACCCTCGAGGTGGCTGCCGGATGCGGACTGGCACTGGATGCCGGTGGCGAGGTGCGGGTGGAGCGAGCGGCGCTGATCGGACCGGGCCTGAAGGTCGGTGAAGGCGAGTGCGATCTGGCCGTCGACTGTGATTGGATTCGAGATCACTGCGACCCCGCGATCGAGCTGATCGACGGCTGCGGGATCTATATCACCCAGACCGGGAACGACTACACGATCGAAGTCGCTCACGACGAGTTGGCCGGAAAAGGGCTGGTCCTCGGGAGCAGCTGCCTGCTGGATGTCTCGGTCGGCTGCGGGTTGCAGTTCGATGGCAATCAGGCGATTGAAGTGAACCCGACTGCTCTCGCCGGGAATGGCCTTGTTCCGGGAGCCAACTGTGCGCTCGATGTCGACTGGGGAGATATCCCGGTCGGTTGCGGCATCTACTGGAACGGCTCCGCTCTCGAAGTGGCCAGCGATGAACTCGTGGGCAACGGGCTCACGCTGGGCAGCAATTGTACTCTTGATGTCGACTGCAGCTGGATCAGCGACAACTGCACTGGTTCACAAGGCGAGCAAGGGTATCAGGGATATCAAGGTTCCCAAGGGTATCAAGGTTATCAGGGCGTCGATGGCCCACGGGGCTATCAGGGATTTCCCGGCTATCAAGGCCCGCAGGGATACCAAGGGTATCAAGGCTACCAGGGCGAACGCGGCTACCAAGGGTATCAGGGGTTTCAAGGCTTCGATGGACCGCAAGGCTATCAAGGGTTCCCTGGGAGCCAAGGGGCACAAGGGGTTCCCGGATCGAACGGAACGGGAACACAGGGCCCGCAGGGCTATCAAGGTTCGCAAGGCTATCAGGGACAGCAAGGTTATCAGGGACAGCAAGGTTATCAGGGGTCGCAAGGTTATCAGGGGTCGCAAGGTGGCCAGGGCTCGCAGGGAATGACTGGCTCCCAAGGCAGTAACGGCATCGGCACCCCCGGACCGCAGGGGCCACAAGGTTCGCAAGGTTCACCGGGGAGCCAAGGTTCCGGCAGTTCCGGCCCGCAAGGACCACAGGGTGTTCCGGGTGGCCAGGGTCCGCAAGGATCTCAAGGCTCAACTGGCAGCCAAGGCTTCGGAACGCAGGGGCCTCAGGGACCACAAGGGGCTCAGGGATCTCTGGGGAGTCAAAGCAGCGGAAGCCAAGGTCCCCAGGGGCCACAGGGTTCTCCCGGCATGGGCATGCAAGGGCCGCAAGGACCACAGGGCGCACCTGGATCTTCCGGCAGCCAAGGTGGAAGTCAGGGACCTCAAGGCGCTCAAGGACCACAGGGAGTTCCGGGTAGTCAGGGATTCGGAACTCAAGGCCCACAAGGTCCACCGGGCTCGCAGGGCATGGGCATGACGGGCCCTCAAGGACCGCAGGGAGCCCCCGGAACTTCTGGCAGTCAAGGCGGGAGCCAGGGGCCACAAGGCGCTCAAGGACCACAGGGCGTTCCGGGCAGTCAGGGATTCGGCACTCAAGGCCCCCAAGGTCCACCTGGCTCACAAGGCATGGGAATGCAGGGACCTCAAGGTCCGCAGGGAGCCCCCGGAACTTCTGGCAGTCAAGGCGGCAGTCAGGGACCACAAGGCCCACAGGGATCCTCCGGAATGATGGGGATGTCCGGCCCGCAAGGCCCCCAGGGTTCACCCGGCATGCCCGGCATGAAAATGGCCATCGTCCCCTGCGAGGGCGAATATGTTGCACTGTTCTGCGTCGAGTCGCCGGACGTGCGATTCGAAGATGTCATCCGTATTCCCATCACGGGATCGATCACAACCAAGCCGATCGATTGCCGGTTCATCGAAGTTTGCTCTCCTGGCACCATCGACGTGATCTCGGTGACCTCGCCGCTCCCGTCCCTCATCGGTGCCGCTGTCGACCGCGATCAGCTCATCGTCCGTATCCAGGGCGAACTGCCCCCGTATGTCATCGTCACACTGAGCGGCATCCGCGCGGGCCACCGAGGATTTCGGTTCCCCCGCAAGACCCGCGACCAGATGCTCCGTAACAACGCGTTCTGGTCCAGCGCCGCCTTGTAACTCGCATCTTCTCCGGCCGCCGGTGCTCTCCGGCGGCTTTCTTCGTATCACCTCACCTTGGAGCCAACCATGCTACTGTCTCTGTTCACGCCCACCCACAACCCTCAATTCCTCGACCGCTTGGCCCACTCGATCGCGAACCAGACGTTCACCAACTTCGAATGGGTCATCGTCCCCAACGGCGACGCGGGCGAGATCCAGGTCGATCTTCCCCAGGCCCGGATCGTCCCCTACGCGGGCAAAACCCATAACATCGGCGAACTGAAACAGTTCGCTTGCCAGGCCTGCCGAGGCGATGTCCTGGTCGAGGTCGATCACGATGACGAACTCACTCCCGACTGCCTCGCCGAACTGGCCGTAGCGTTCTCCGACCCGCGCGTCGACTTCGCCTACTCCAACAGCTGCGAGATCCACGACGGCAAGCCGTGGAAATACGACGAAGCGTTCGGCTGGCGCTATCGCCCGTTCACCTGGGATGGCCAGCCCCAGTTCGAGTGCGTGGCGTTCGAACCAACGCCGTGGTCGTTCTCGAAGATCTGGTTCGCTCCCAACCACGTCCGGGCCTGGCGATCATCGTTCTACCACGGCATCGGCGGCCACGACTCATCTCGCGCGATCCTCGATGACCACGATCTGCTCTGTCGCACGTATATATACGGGAAGGTGAAGCACATCGACCGCTGCCTCTACATCTACCACGTCCACCCGACCAATACCTGTCGCGGTGACCAGAACGCCTTCATCCAAACCGAAACCCTCAACATTCACGACCAGTACATCTATCCAATGGTCGAACGCTGGTGCGACCTGAACAGCCTTCGCAAGATCGACCTCTGCGGAGGCCTCAACTCCGTCCCAGGCTACGAATCTGTCGACCTCCACGGTGCCCACATCACAGCTGACCTCAACCAACGCTGGCCCTTCGGCGACGGCGAGATCGGCGTTTTCCGCGCCCACGACGCCCTCGAACATCTCCGCGACCCGATCCACACCATGCAAGAAGCCCACCGCTGCCTCACCCCTCACGGCTGGTTCCTGACCCTCACCCCGAGCACCGACGGTCGAGGTGCCTTCCAAGACCCGACCCACGTCAGCTTCTGGAACAGCAACTCGTTCTGGTACTACACCCGCCCCGAACAGGCGAAGTTCATCCACAGCCCGGTGCTGTTCGAAGCCAACCGCATCAAGAACTTCTACCCGAGCGATTGGCACCAGGAGCATCAGATCGTCTACGTGAAGGCAGATCTGGTTAGACAGTAAGCGTTTCATAACAGAAGTGTGACAGTCGGCGATTTTCGAATCTTGTCGGTGGAGGCCGATGGCTTCGGATACTCATCACCTGCTGCTGTTGCAGTAGGTCAATGCTGCCTGGGAAGAGCACAAGCAGTGTGCCACAGATGATCAGTGTGACTGCAAATAGGTGTCCTCATACTTCTTCTCCAGTTATGGGTCCAGGGTGATGGAAAGGTGAATATCGAATTGCTTCGGTTCCTGACACCTTTGGTTTGCCGACGGTAATGGTCGGGCGAAGCCGAGCTACCTCTTGCCAATCACATCGGCCGCGAAGCCGTCGGTGGAACCGAAATGCTTTCGGTTCCTGCCATCTTTGTTTCACATCCCTATTTGAGCGCAGCAAGCTGTCCCTTCAGTACAGCATTCAATTCCGCCATATCAGACTCGTAGAATCCAGCCTTCGAGTAAACAATCTTTCCCTCAGGTGACACAACCATTGTTAGTGGAATCCCTTCCGCGGCAAAGAGAGAATAGACCACTCGTTCGGGATCGGCGGCCATTGGAAATGAGAATTCATGTTCCTGTCGGAAAGTGCGCACGGTTTCGGCGGTCTCCTCGCGGCCAACGACCACCAGTCGGAAGTGGTCATCGTGTCGAAGGTCTGACCAAATATGTTCGATGTGCGGCAATTCCACCAGGCATGGCCCACACCATGTCGCAAAAAAGTTGATCAGCACTACTTTGACCACGCCGCGCTTCCACAACAGATCGCCGAGTAGTGGAGTACCAGATTCAAGTTGAGCGCCTTCGTCGGTCGTCCATCCGCCGCGAATTTCCTTGTCAACCAGCCGTAGCGACATGGTGCCTTTGCGAGCAGCGCCCTTGCCCCAGGTGCCGTTGAAGCGGCGTTCGACTCGCGACCATTTCAAATGTAGCGTGCCCGATTTGCCGTTGCCGGGGCTCGTGCCTGCCGCACCGCCCATCATGGCACCGGCACCAAGTTGGCCTTTGCCGGGGCTCCCGCCTGCCCCACCGTAGCCTGCCGCACCGCCCATCATGGCACCGGCACCAATTTGGCCTTTGCCGGGGCTCGTGCCGTACATGCCAGCCGGACCACCCGCCAGGCCGCCAAAGGCACCTGGATCACTCGTTGCGGGTTGGTTTTTGTTGGTGCCGCCAAAAGTCCCCACGTACTGTCCAGGTCCTTTGGCTTCAAGAACTACGGTGCCCCATTCATCGCCGGTCCATTGTCCGCTGATGTCGGGCGGCTCCGTCGCTTGCCACAGCACCATCGCCAACAAAGTCATTCCAATCGTTCCGAGCATGACGAGCAATCCTTTCCGAGAGACGTTGAAAATCGAACGGCGGCCAGCGGCGTGAGGCACCAGGGAGGCTGGCAGTGGCACCGACGTGGGTTGTTGCACATGAGCCAGACACTGCTCAAGCAGGGCCGCGACTTCGAGTGCGTTTCCGAAGCGGGCATCGGGCGATTTGGCCATCAGCCGCGCGATCAGCAGGCAGAGCCATTCGGGAATGTCCGGGTTGATTTCACGAATCGAACGGGGCTCGTCATCGGTGATCATTCGCAGAATGGCGTAGCTGCTGTCCGCTCGAAACGGCGGGCGGCTGGTACACATCGCGTACAACACGCAACCCAGGCCAAACAGGTCCGACCGCGCATCGACGTTGCCGCCGCGTGCTTGCTCGGGCGACATGTACTGCGGAGTTCCGGCGATGATTCCTGTCCGCGTGATGCTGGCGTCATCGACGGCACGAGCCAGCCCGAAGTCGGTCAACAGCGCTCGCTCGACCGTGCCGTCGAGCAGGATATTCGACGGCTTCACATCGCGATGCACGAGTCCCTGCGCATGAGCGGCCGCCAGTCCGCGAGCCGTCTGCATCCCGATCCGCAGAATCTCCTTCAGCTCCAGCGGCCCTTGATCCCGAATGCGTTTCTCAAGCGTCGCGCCGCGTGAATACTGTGTGACGAGATACGGCACTCCCTGCCATTCGGCGACGCTGTAGATCGGCATGACGTTGTCGTCGATCACAGCCGCCGCGGCCTGTCCTTCGCGAGCAAACCGTTTACGAGCCGCACCGGAAGCAGCCAAATGCGGCAGCAACATTTTGATCGCCACAAACCGATTCAGAGTGCCTTCATAGGCTTTGAAAACCACCCCCATGCCGCCTCGGCCAATCACGCCGACGACTTCATAGGAACCGATCCGACCCAGCATGTGCGGGTCGTCCGTCGGTCCCAGCAACCGCAGGATGGACTCCAGTGATTCGCCTTCGCAGCCTCGTTCGTCGTGATCGCCCGCAACGTGCGGTGATTCCAACGGAGTGCGAAGGATCGGGACGATTTCGTCTTGCCACTGCGGATCGGACTGCGGGACTTCCAGCAGTTGTCGGCAGCGTTCGCAGTCGCTGACATGGTCTTCCACGTCCTTCAACTCTGCGGGAGATAGCTCGTCATGAGACAACTGCCGCAGCAGTTCGGCCGACAAGCACGTTTGCGGATTCTGAATGGTCATGATTCATTCTCCTGCAAGTCCCAGAGCTGCGAGACTTCCAAAACCTTTTCCTTCAACCTGGCGATCACTCGATACCGCGCGACATACACGGCACCGGCGGAGCGTCCCGTGGATCTCGCAACTTCGGCGATCGGCACACCTTCAATGGCCGTCCGCCAAAAGGCGTTCCAGGTCGCTTCGCTGAACTCGGAGCGAATCTGCTCGGTCGCCCAGCGGATCAGTTCTTTCCGGGCCTCCGCCAGAATCTCGGCGGTGGTTTCCTGCGGATCGGGCTGAGCATCCAGCAGCTCCACCATCGAAGTCGAACCGGTGGCCGCGTCACGAGGCCGCCGAGTCAGTGCTTTCGTGATCGCATTGCGAGCGATCGTCGTCAACCAAGCCCGAAACGGCGGCTGCAAGTCGCCTGGAATCCAGCCCTCGATCGACTTGGAAATCGACAGAAACACCTGCTGCATCACGTCTTGCGCGTCGGCGTCGGTAGTGTCCTAATTTGAATTTTATGGTGCTGACTCGGTGCTGTGTTTTGCCACCGTGGCACGATAGATACTCGGATCGACGACGATTGGGCCATCGTGGCCAGTTAGATCGTAGTGCATTCCGAATTCGCTGATGACGGCTTTCCAATCGGCAATGTGTGGCTGTGTAGGGACGCCGTGAACGACCATGCCCCACAGTGTGTCAATCGCGTCGAACAGATCAAGCGGTATCCACCGTTCTTCCGCTCGCGGCATTTCGATTGTGTGGAAGATTGCGTGCATTCGCAGGCAGATAGTTCTCATGTCGGTATCGGCAAGGCTGGTCGGGTCCAGTGGTTCCTCGACCACTACGCCATCGCACATCAAAGGTCGCTTTAGCCAGTCCATGACGCCAGTATACCAACGAAAAAGCCCCGGTTCAACGAAAAAGCCCCGGTTCATCGCCGGGGCTTTTCTCTTTCAGGACAGTCACAGCGCGGCAACTGCATCGTACAGGTCAGAGAACGACCACAACCGATCCGTGATCCCCGCCTGCATTGCTGCTGGCAGTCGCTTCCGGCCCGTGTGGCCACCGTCATTCTCCCGCGACCGCCAGCAGAAGTTGTAGTTGGCGATGTGCATCGCAACCGCCGCTTCAAGGTTCTCCAGCTTCTTCGAGAACGCCAGCGTGAGGCGACAGAACCGCTTGACGAACATCGCCGCCGGGCCATCCGAAAGACGACCGGCTGATAGATCCCCAGAAACTCAGTCCACGCCGCTCCATCCCCCAGGTCTTTGACCCTGGCAATGAGGCTGTGGCTAGTTTCCGGAAACTCGGGCATGTTCTTCTCCTATGAAGAATCATCCACGAATCCCCGAATTCTTACACCCGAATTTGCAATTCCTCGAAATTGCAGAGCGGAACGGGGTAGGGCCACCAGCGCGTCCCGCAGTGTTACCGCCGCCACATGCCGCCTTCTGCCGTCACCTGACTGACGACCTGCGGGCGTGCCTCGCATGGGCAGAGAGGGAGAATCGGAACCGGATCGCCACACGAGACCGCTCTCGGCTGGGTGGACTGACCGGCGGTCGTGGTCGGGCGAAGCCGAGCGACCGCTTGCCGATCTCATCGGTCGCGAAGCAGTCGGGTGAAACGGTGGGTGGAACCGAAATGTTCTCGGTTCCCGACACGTTTGTTTCGCTGACACGGGTCAAAACGATTCCATCTCGACAGCCGCTCGCCAAACGCCACTGTTGCTCGTGACAACAACGATTTGCCCGCCATATGGATCGCCGGGAAGAAATGCGCGGACCTTGCCATCGGGGTCTCGCCGTACATTCGCGACCCTTGCCTTTGATTTCTCCGGTCGGAATCAAGCTCGAATCGTAGAGTTGTGGAGTTGTGGTGTAACCGTTCACCGCGGCTCCTTATCGACAGGAATTTCGGACTTTGCATCCGTACCGACCTTGGACAATTCAAGCCGCATATTTGTTTTGTAGCGTACCCCCTCTCCGTTGAGGTTGTACACGCCTTTCTTGTCAGCTGTCGCATTTTCTTCTTCACCAGTTGTCACCGTTTCTACGGCGACGACGCCAAACGGCGCGTCTTCGGAAAGCCAGAGAGAATATTCACCCGTCCAGCCCCAGCGCCCACCCTTGCCGCCGGTCAGTTTGCCTTCGAACTTAGTTGGGTAGGAGATTTTTTTTGCACTAAATGTCCTCAGCGGCGTTTTAAGATCGCTTGCCGGCGCTTCGGTTGGGGGATTCGTTGGCGGAAACGGAAACTCCTTGCGGAATCGTTCAATCTCATATGCGATTCTGGCCGGATCTACGATGCGCTCTTGGACGCCTTGTGCGGGGTCCTTCCCCAGCACCCACTTGCGATCCATGAAATGCAACTCTGAAACGTTTTTCAGAGGATCTGCGTTCCGGCCAAGTAGAGCATTTGGTATCAAGGCCTTCAAGATGATAATCCGCCCTTCAGGGCCTTTCTTGACTGGCGGCATTTTAGCCTCCAATTCAATCCATCTTGCAGCCTCTTTTCCCACGGTTCCGACGCCAACGGAGCGCAATGTGAGCGTTCCGCGGCGCTCCTGGTCGGGGATAGCCTCCCCCTTGAGGGTCTTCACCTCCGTGAGACGCGTCACCGACTCGTAAGTCACCCAACTTCCGTCGGGCGGCAGCTGGTATATGAGACCGTCGGCCAGGGTTGGCGAGGCCATGAGGGTCGCCGCAAAAAAAGCGATTGGCAATTGGCGCATTTGGATACCTCTTGTTTGGCCCAACGACAAAGCTCACCATTGGCCGCGTGATGACTGAAGATTGGTTTGACGGTTCGCCCCTGCGGATCATTGCTTTCGCTGTCGGTATGCCCATCGCAGATGTTCGAAGGAGGCTTGAGTTCGATTTCTCTCCTTGAGTTTCTCAATCGCTGCGGGACTAATCCGGACATCACCGAGACACAGGGATTCAAGGTTTTCGAATTTGAGGATCATGTCGATGGCATCATCAGTCACTTCGGTGCTCGTCAGGTTCAGGTGTCTGAGCTTCCGGCAGGCCGTCAGCTTTTCCAAATCACCGTCGGTGAAGCCTGTCCGAAAAAGAACAATGGATTGAAGATGTTCCAACTTGCCGAGGTCGGCCGCATCCTCGGGCGACAACTTCATGTCGTTGAGCGCGAGGCGAGTGACATGGCCGTTCTCATCCCGCACAACTCGGGGCTCAAGCTTTCCGCCTGAGCGTTGCAAATTGGTTGCCTCAGCGCGCGCAACAATTCCCAGCGGTACATCCTTGAACCTCTCGTCGATGATCGGGGTATCTGCGGGTAAAGGAATGCGGTTCAGGTCGATGATCGCGCCGTCCACAATCAGCTCGATGTAGATGGTCTTTTCCCAGTTGCCCTTCGCATCCTTCCCGTCGGCGATCGGGTCTTGACCCGCAGGAGGCGTGTGGACGCAAACCCCTGCGGTGGCCTTGTCACCCAGCCAGAAACTCGGACCCCGCCTCAGAATGATCGGGGCTCCATTGGACTTGACCTTCAGGAGGTGCGGCCATGCTGTCTCAAACTCTTCCCGCTTGGTGAACGGGATCGCGTAGTGAAGGTAAGGTTCGAGCGGGCCTTCTAATGTTCGAGCTTGCTTTCGCAGCGGTTCCAGTTCCGCTGGCCAACTCTTGGGCCATAATCCCGTGTCTGCCACGAGGTAGAGTGCATGAGCCGAGCCGACCAACGAGAGTGTGATGGCGAAAAATAGTGCGACTGTTCTCTTCATCGAAATGATTCCTTTAGGTGGTGACCGTTTGCCCGTTGCTTCTCAGTTGCGGCGGGTGAAACCGTCTTGGATTGGAAAGTGGCCCGAAAGCCATTCGCGTTAAAGTTCCCTGTGGGATGGCCAACCGCTACCGTCGAAGACTCGTAAAGATCGGACGTCTGCGGGCGGCCATCTTACCTAGCGTTTCCTCTCTTCTGTCAGGGCCTTCGCACTGCCAGCAGCATCGAAATCCCAAACGACGACGTTTCCTTCTTCCTCATCCACAGTTCCAATCACCAGACGCTGTATTTGGGGAACGATCGCGAAATCTTCCCAGCGTCCGTCCTTGGACAAGTCCGTCGATTTGATTTCGCGCTGCACGTTCCCCGTCGCTACGTCTAAGAACTGGATCGATTGTCCACAGAGCACAAGGACGCTCTTGCCATCGGGCGAAAAGGCTTTCGGATAAGGAGGACTGCCGGGATTACTGGGGATCGTTCGCTGCCAGGCGGTGATGCCCGACATGGCGTTCGTCAGG
>JAYSUV010000376.1:0-4175 GCA_043718945.1 Planctomycetota bacterium | reverse complement strand
TCGAGCGAGCCGGGGATGCGATACCCCTTGAGACGACCGGTGTCGAACCACTTACTGACGGTTCGCGGGGCCACCTGGCAAATCCGGGCGACATCACCTGTGGTATAAACGGTGGCAACAGTGGCTTCGCTCATCGCATCACGACTTTCGGGACGGCAGACGCCCGTTGGTAGAGAAAGCCTCCTGCTCTGTGTGGAAATAGTGGCACTGTCCCTCGTGACCGTTCGTTGACGAAGCATTTGGCATGCCGTCTGCTTCCCTTACGACCCGTTCAAGGCTCACAACTCGTCACAACCGCAGATTCTGCCTGACTTACCATCGCCACAGCTGTTCTATTCGTTACGATGCAGGAGCGTTCAACCGACTTGTCAGGTTGACAAGGGTTGTATCAGTTACACGTCTCGTTGGCGGATCGTACACAACCGGTTCAGTTCCCATGTCGCAGCCCGCTTCCACTCCTTGGCATCGTCTGCACTCGCGTCTGCGAGGACTGGACGATTGCGAAGAGGGAGGCGTCCAGAGTCTGGCTCTGGTGCTGACGCTGCCGTTTTTCATTGGGACGATCCTGCTGCTGGTCCAGTTGTGCCAAGTGCTGCTGGGAGTGATGACGGTGCAGTACGCGGCGTTCGCGGCCGCCCGTTCGGCAGTGGTCTGGGTTCCCGCGTGGGTTGAGGACGAAGACTTCGATCGTGGCCAGGATGCCTCCACGGAGAACGAGATTAACGCCCCAATTGTCCGAGGGCAGCCGATCGACCTCACTGTCGAGAGGCGTCAGAACTCCCGCAAGTTTCGAGAGATTCACGCAGCGGCGGTGCAAGCCTGCGTGTCGATCTCGCCCGCTCGGTCGGTGAATGGCCCGCGAGCCACAGGCAGAGATGTCGACGAGTCGGTCGACGCCTTCCTGGCGTTTCAGAATCTGACGAATGATCCACGACTGGCGCGTTGGCGGCTCGCCACCAGCAACCGCTGGAGCTACTCCGCCGCCAACACCCGGGTCCGTCTGGCGTTTCTCGGCCAGCCGCGTTTGACGCCGACCTACAATCCGATTGGTCACCCGGTCGTGCCTCACAACGATTATGAGGCGGGGTGGGACGAAGCAGTCACGGCCATCGTGGTGCATGAGGTCTCGCTGGTCCCCGGCCCCGGACGCTGGCTCTTTCAGAATGCGACCTGGGGGCGAGTACCTAACGATCTCGCCGCGAACTGGCCGGGTTCGGGACGGCTCGACCGTGTGCCGGTCGTCGGGTCGGTGACGCTGACTCTGGCGGGACTGCAATCCAATCGACCGATTCACTACCCCTGGCGAGAGGAGTGAGCGATGCGACCTCGACTGTGGGGCACGTTTCCTACGTGCCCGTGGCTCCACATCCGCAGCACGTTGAAAACGTACTCCACACAGCTGACCCGCGTCCACTCCGACGAGTCCGGCGTCATTAGCTTGCTGACGGTCTTTGTCATGCTCGGCTGCACTTGGCTCCTGCTGTGGCTGTTGAATTCGGCTCAGCAACTCGACTCGAAAGTCCGCCTGCAAAACGCAGCTGACGCTGCGGGCCAAAGCGGCGTGGGCATTCTGGCGCGGGGCATGAACGCGATTGCCTTTGCCAATCAGTTGGAGGCCGATCTGCTGGCGGGAGTGGCCGTGATGCGGGGGACGCAGGGGACGGCCCTGGAGAATTCGCCCTTGGTGCAGTTGGTCCTCCCGTTCTTTGAACTAATCCTCAACGGCGAGTCGGGGCAGTTGCCGCCCGATCGACCGATCCCTGCCTTTCGTCGTGATGTCGTGCAGGAGATTCCCGACCTGGCTGATCAAGTCACCCGCGATGTGGCCCGCGCCAACGGACAATGGCGGGGGCCGAACGCTGCCAATAATCCGGACGGTCCCCAAGGCCCACTGCTGGTCCAGCTCTGGACGACTGCGGGCCAAGCCATCGGGTCGGGCTGGGAGGATGACCCGCGAACTCGCACGTTGCCCGTGATCGACCCCAGCCCGCTGGGACAGGACGCGATCTATCTGGCCGACCCGGACGCCGCACTCGCCCGTGGTCGCCGCGAGCGCAGCCAGCTCGTCAACCATTACCTTCATCCGTGGGCCCTCGATCTGGCCAGTGGGGATCAGGCCCTTGCCAATCAACTGGTGGCAAGAGCCCAGCGACCGCTGCGGTTGCTGCTCGACGCCGAGTTCGTCAACACCAACTTGCCGCTGATCCTGCGATCCCCCTCGCCTGTCCGCCGCGAGCTGGAACAGGATCTGATGTTCGTGGCCGTCTCGTACCGCCTGCATCCGGGTTCCACAGCCTCGATCATGTTCCGCAATCCCAATGCCCGGCAAGCTCCGGCCATGGCATTCGCGCAGGTGCATCTCTTCCTGCCCCGGCACCGATTTACCTGCTGTCCCTGGGGCGAGTGGAACTACGACCCCCAAACTGGCGAGCCCTATTTCATCAGCTATTTCGATGGCTGGCCCGGCGAATGGACCGCCAGCACGCAAAACTGGCAGGCCAAACTCGCCCCCGCCACAGCGGATGGACTCAGTGCGATCCTCTCCAGCCGAGTTCCGAATGCGAACCTCATGCCGCCCAGCTGGGGCCAGCTGACCCCGCGTCAGCTGGACGTGCTGACGCACCAGTGAGGGTGCGGAAACGGATGAGCTGGACACCGTACGCTGCGTCATGGGGCGCGCAGACAGACTTCGCGTCCCCCAAGACTTCCGAAGGAGTGCAGTCGCTATTCTACGTAGGGTTTCGGTTCTCCACCTCAGAGTTTCCAACGTATGGAACGCAGGGAAATCACACGCCTCCCCAAGGCGAAAGGCCACCACTGGTTCTTCCTTGTCCCGCTAGGGACACCCGACAATAGCCCACCGCTTCAGCGGTGGGTCCAACGATTCACTCGCGGTCCGCAGCCCCGACAGGGGCGACAGAATTTCGCACGATAGGCTGTGCGTTCGCTGCACGCGACTACGGCGTTCGCAGGCTTCTGCCGTCCCTGGCGGGACTCGACGGGTTAGTCGCGATCGCTTTCCCACCGTTGAAACGGTGGGCTAGTGTCGGGTGTCCCTGGCGGGACAAAGACGGGAGTTTCCTCTGAGAACACGGGCCTGGGCAGCCCTGGACCGGCGAGGTGGCAGAGCTGCTCGAAGCCGAGGGTTTCTGCGTAGGATGGCGACCACACTCCTTCGGAAGTCTTGCGGGTCGGTTTTCACGGGCCACTCGCCTTCGTGAACGCGAACAGAATCCGCGAGCACACAGCACTCAAGGTCAAGGTGCCACTTGAGGCTCAGCTTTCCGAGAAGGCAGTCTTTATATTCACGCGGGGCGAAACAAGCCGCAGCTGCCCCTTCGCCAGAGAGTGGGGCGCGAGCCAATTCGCCCAAGTTCTGGCGAAACGTGGCTACGTCAGAATGCCTTATCTCTTCAAAGCTGTCGTCCCAGTGTGACCGGCCTCGGGTGGAACTGCCCACGGTTGGTCTTCCACCAGTCCTCGATCTCAGCGAACTCCGCATCGGGCTTCAACCCGAACAGGTCAATCAACGAATGGCGACAGCTGACCTGCATGAAGCCATCGGGATCTCGGGAATGCTGCAGTTGAAACAGGCTGGCTCCCAGGCCAAAATCATTGGGCCTCGCGTGCTCAATGAGCCATGCAACTCCCTCAGTTTCTCCCAGCTCTGCCAGTCCAGTAGCTGCGTGAAACTTCGCTTCTGTCCAAGTGCCACCGGTGTTGTCAGTCCATTTACCAGTCTGAATGGCGGGTGGGGTCTGCGCGTACGGAGTCTCCAAAGCGTTGACTTCCGGGTTCTGCAGCACATCTCGCAGAAACTCTTTTCCGTCCGCGTGGTGGGCCTGCCGCAGTGCGAACACGAAGGCGTCGATGTCTGATCGATCGGCCTTGCGTCCCTGTGTGATCAAGTGATTGAGGATCTCTGAACTGAGCTGTGACAACACTTTCGGATCGGGGATGATGGCCTGACGTAGAGCGTCTGGCCCGGACTCAGGTTCTTGCCAGCGGGAGGAACCATGGATCTCCAGGATCTTCGTCAGCACCGCCAGCAGGTTTCGCTTCGACCACCTGGAATCTGGCCCACAGCTTTTGTCGAACTCGGCGAGTAAGACCGAGATGAATTCCCGATCGTACGCTCCTTCGGAGCTGACCAGCGTGATCATGGCGTTCAAACT
>JAYSUV010000375.1:0-12235 GCA_043718945.1 Planctomycetota bacterium | reverse complement strand
CTGCTCATTAACAAGGGCCGACTGATCCTCGACGGCAACGTGGCGGAGATGGAAGGCAAAGAGCACGACATGGAACACCACTTCCGGGCACTCACCGGCGGCGCGGCCTGACCCGCCACGACTCCATCTGACACAGCATGAGGTGTCCCCGCAGGTGTGGGGGACGGGCATCACAGACGAGGGACAGGACAGCCTGACCTCTGAACATCAGCGGACGATCACTATGCGGCTTCATGTCATCCTTGCAGTTCTCAAGCGGAACGTCGCCAGCTACTTCACCGGCGTGCTGGGCTACCTGTTCATCACGGCGTTCGTGGCGTTGGCGGTGGCACTGGCCTTCGATGGCCGGTTCTTCACGAACAACGACTGCTCGCTCGACCGGTTGAGCGAGAACTACCACTGGCTGTTGCTGTTCATCGTCCCCGCGATCACGATGGCGGCTTGGGCTGAAGAGCGACGGCAAGGGACGGACGAACTGCTGTTTACACTGCCCGCGCGGGACTTTGAGATCCTGATCGGCAAGTACGGCGCGGTGCTGGCTGTTTACACGGTGGCGCTGTTCTTCACCTGCCCGCTAGTGATTGCCTTGGAGCGGCTGGGAAGCCCGGATTATGGAGCGTTGTTCTCCACTTACACGGGATATTGGCTCGCCGGTGCGGCGATGCTGGCGGTCGGGATGTTCGCCAGTTCGCTCACGAACTCATCCACCGTGGCGTTCGTGCTGGCTGCGGTAATGACCTCATTCTTTGTGTTCATCGACCAGCTTGTTGCCCTGCGGTCGATGATGGAGGCAGCTGGAATTCGCGAGCCACTCGGCGTGTCGGGCTATCTGCATCAGTTCGCCACTGGGGTGATTCCCTGGGGCGGAGTGATCTACTTCGCGTCGATCACCGTGCTATTCCTCTACCTGAACGCGGTCATGATCGCCCGTCGCCACTGGAAGGGTGCCCCCGGCGGTGCCAGCCTGGGAGTGCAGTACCTCGTCCGGGCGTTGTCGCTGGCGGTCGTGGTCGTCAGCTTGTCCTACGCTGTCTCGGTGATCGGCAGCCGGATCGACCTGACCAAGGGGGGGCTGTTCTCGCTGTCGCCGACCTCGCGCGAGGTCATTAAGAACATCGACCCGAAACGCCCCGTCTCCATCACAGCTTATCTCTCACAAGATGTGCCCAAGGAATACCTGCCCATTCAGAAGAAGCTGCAAGGACTGTTGCGGCAGTTCGACAAGCTCGGTGGCAGTTTGGTCGATGTCCGGATTGTCTCGGTCGACCCGCTGAGCAAGGAAGCGGAAGAAGCCTCTCAATGGGGGATTCAAGCCCGCCCGGCTCAGACTGAGCGCGACGGCCGGTTCTCGGTCGAGGAAGTCTTCCTCGGTGTGGTGGCCAGCAGCGGCTTCGATCAGGTTGTGATTCCCTACTTCGAAAAGGGCACGCCGATTGAGTTCGAATTGACCCGCGCGATCGGCACAGTGGCCAAGAAGCAGCGACTGACTGTCGGCATTCTGACCACCGATGCGAAGGTCCTTGGCGGCATGAACATGGAATCGTTCCAGTCCGACCCCGAATGGCGATTGGTCACCGAACTCAAGCGGCAATACAACGTCCGCGAGATCAGCTCTGATCAACCGATTCTCGTGAAGGGGGCACCCAAGCCCGCCCCCGCTGCGGCCGACGCCAACAGGGACAAAGCCCCGAAGGATGACGAAGAGGCCGTCGATGTGCTGATCGCCGTCATGCCGTCAACGTTGACCGACCCGCAAATGAAGAACCTCGTTGCCTACGTAGAGGCGGGTGGCCCGTCGCTGATCTTTGACGACCCTGCTGCTGTTTTTCCGGATCGGCAGACCGGATTGAAGTACTCGCCCAATATCCCGACCAAGCCGAGCCAAGGCGGCGGCATGTTCGGCATGGGGGGCCAACCCGGTGCTCCCAAAGCCGACGGCGGGAAAGCCACCTCGCTCATGGATGCCATCGGCATCGATTGGGACACTCGTAGCATCCTGTTCGATAACATGAATCCGCACCCCCAACACGAAGAACGCTTCCCGAAGCAACTCGTGTTCGTGACTGCTGGGAACAGCGCGAAAGACTCCGGCATCAGTTCGGAGTCGCCGATTACTTCGGGGCTGCAAGAGATTCTCGCCTGGTTCTCGGGTGAAATTCGCAAGGCGTCCGGAGCCAAGGTCGACTTCACTCCGCTACTGCAAACTCACAATGGCACGTCGGGCTCGATCGACTGGGACGACGCCACGCAAAGCTTTGGCTTCGGTGGTCAGCGCAGTCCGAACTTCGAAGCCAAGCGCGTGACCGACACCAGCACGCACATCATCGGAGCCCGCATCAAGGGGACCGGCGAGAACAAGGCCAACGCCATCTTCATCGCCGACGTGGACTTGGTTCATGACGTGATGTTCAACATCTTCGAATCTCAGATCGAAGATCTGGTCATCGACAACACGCTATTCGTCATGAACTGCGTCGACACGCTGGCCGGTTCCGATGACTACGTCCGGTTGCGAAACCGCCGACCCGCTCAGCGGACATTGGCCAAGATTGAAGACGAGAAGAACAAGTTCGACGCCGCCCGTCAGAAGCGGGAGCAGGAAGCGACCAAGGACGCCGACAAGAGCCTCGCTGATGCCAAAACTCGCATTGAGAAAGTACTGGCCGTCATCCGCGATGACAAGAAAATGGACGACGGCGAGAAGCTCCAGATCCTGGAAAACGCCACAGCTGCGGAGAACCGCAAGCTGGAACTGGAGCAGAAGTCGATTGAGCAGAAAAAGGCGAACTCGATTCGGCAAGCCCGCATCGAGTCGCAAGAACTGGTCAAGGCGATCGAGAACCGCACCTGGATCGAATCATTCCTGCTGTGCGTTCTGCCCGCTCTACTACTGGGGCTCGCCGTGCTGATCATTCGGTTGTTGAACGAAGACAGCGGTGCGGCGACCGACCGACTTGTCAGTCGCTAAAGCGTCAGCATGGACATGATTGTCGCCTTTCGCTCCGCGAAAGACGACACACTCGACACGGAAACCCTCATCGGGAATTGAACCATGAATCCGATCCTCCGCACGCTGACTTTCGTGGTCGCAGCTGTCCTCTCGCTCGGGGCAGCGGGATTGACCTACTGGTCGCACCGTCCGGTCAAGTTCGACCAGAGCTCTGAAATCGGGGAGTGGTTCTTCAAAGAGTTCACAGATCCGAATACGGCGACTGCTTTGGAGGTCGCGACATTCGACAAGGTGGCCTCGAAAACGAGTAAATTCAGTGTCGAGAAAAAGGATGGCAAGTGGCGCATCCCTTCGCACAACAACTACCCCGCCGATGGCAAGGACCGCCTCAAGTCCACAGCCGCCAGCGTGATCGGAATTACACGAGGGGCACCAGCTGGGGAGTCGAAGGACGCTCACAAGGAGCACAACCTGCTCGACCCGCTCGATACGAAGATTACCGAAACTGACGGCCGTGGCGACCGCATCACACTGAAGGGCGGCGATAAGACGCTCGTCGATTTGATCATCGGCAAGAAGAAGGAAGGCTCCGCGAACACCTATTACGTCCGCCACGCGGGTGAGGATCGGTTCTTCCTGTCCGAAGTGAAGATCGAACTCTCGACCAAGTTCGCCGACTGGATCGAGCCCGATTTGCTCGACCTGAAGCAGGATGACATCCAGTCGATTATCATCGATCGCTATTCGGTGAATGAGGCCGAACAAAAGATCGAACAGGGAGTGCAGTCCCTCCTGCGTCGCGACGCACCCACTGCCGATTGGAAGGTTGAGGGGATTGATGCAGCCACGCTCAAGCCGAAGACCAGCGTCATCACGGCGATGCTAAAGTCGTTCGATGATCTGGGCATTGTCGGTGTCCGTCCGAAGCCAGAAGGTTTGAGCGCCAGCCTGCAAGGGGACGGCGCGATGAAGGTCACGACTTCGACCATTGCCGACCTCCAGAGTCGAGGCTTCTTCTTCACCGGCAAGGGGCTGGCTTCGAACGAGGGGGATCTCGTCGTCTCCACATTCGATGGCGTCAGCTACATGCTTCGTTTCGGTGAGGTCGTCACCGGGTCCGACATCGAAATCGAAGCGGGCAGCTCGAAAGAAACCGAGAAGAAGCCAGCCGCTGACCCGAAGCCAGAGGGCGACAACCCTGCTGATCCGGCGAAGCTCGATGAAGCCGATCCGACCCAGAAGAAAAACCGCTTCGTCTTCATCACCGCTCAGTTCGACGAAGCCGCCCTCGGTCCCGCTCCCGTCGAGCCGAAGAAGCCGAAGGCCCCCAAGGCCGACGCCGCAGCCCCAGCTGCTGCCCCAGCCAAGTCCGATGAAGCCAAAGAGGGCGACACGCCAGTCGATCCGGCAACCCCGGCAGCTGATCCCAAAGCTCCGGTAGTCGACCCCCTGGCCGAAGCGAAAGCGGCTCACGAAGTGGCCTTGAAGAAGTACGAGACTGATTCCGATGTCTACCGCATACGGAAGAAGGAATACGACGACAAGAAGACCTCGGGCGAGAAGAAGGCCAAGGTTCTCAACGCCCGGTTCGCCAATTGGTACTACGTGATCTCGGAAGAGCTGTTCACCGAGCTGCGGGTCAAGCCCGAGGATCTGACCGAGCCATTGATCGCCGTTCCGCCTGCGGGTCTTGAGGAAGGCCTGCCCGAGCTTCCGCCGCTGCCGAATGTCCCGAAGACGGAAACTCCAGCTGCAGAAGGCGACAAGCCCGCCCCACCTGCTGAACCCGCCAAGCCGGGTGAAGATGACAAGCCTGCTGCCCCCAAGGACGGTGACAAGCCCACTGGGGGAGACAAGCCCGCAGCCCCAGTGGGCGATAAGCCAGCCGCTGAGGGAGATAAACCCGCTGCTGAAACGCCACCCACTGCTGAGCCTGACAAGCCCGCTGCTCCCGCAGAAGCCCCAGCTGCCGAGGGTGACGCGCCCCCCCAGAGCAACCCCTGAGTGGGCCACTTTGGGGCGAGCTATACTTCGCGCGGCGCTGAGTGAGATGTCTTGACGAGCGAGAAGCGTCCGCGCGGGGAGTTCCGGCGAGCCCCCGGCGTGAGCCGGGGTGTTCGGTCGAGAGTACGTTCTCTGGCCCAGGTAAACTGTGGTGACGTGATCGACTGGAACAGAGTCGGTTGCAGGGGCAACGCTATCGGGCTTGAAATCCCCGGCTCACGCCGGGGGCTCGCCGGAAAAAGTGATTCCACACCGCGTGAAATCGCAGGCTACACCCCTTAGAGCATTTTCACAATTGGTGTGCAGGGCTTTGGACTTCTGGCCCCTCTTCATTTTCCTGTCCCCGTTTTTCCTGTCATCCTCTTGTCCAGGACAGAGGAAGTGAAGAATGATGACAGGAAAATGAGAGGAAGGAATCCGCATTGTTGCTGAACACCAATTCGGAAACCCCTCAGCGTTCCTTCAACTTCCCAAACGCAGCCAACGCCTGAACGCGGGCCTCGGCGTGATCGACGATCGGCTCGGGATAGGTCGTCCCCAGCTGGACGCCCGCACGGGTTAGCTCATCTTGCGAGGCCAGCCACGGCTGATGAATGGAGCGGTTGGTCAGCTGGGCGATCTCGGGAATCCAGCGACGCACGTACGTCCCCTCGGGGTCGAACTTCTCCCCTTGCGTCATCGGGTTGAAGACTCGGAAGTACGGGGCGGCATCGGCTCCGCAGCCGCCGATCCATTGCCAGCCCATCGTGTTGCTGGCCAGGTCGGCATCGAGCAACGTGTCCCAGAACCAGCGGGCGCCTTCGGTCCAGGAGATCCGCAAATCTTTTGTCAGGAACGACCCCACGATCATCCGCACTCGATTGTGCATCCACCCGGTAGTCCACAACTCGCGCATCCCCGCGTCGACGATGGGGTAGCCCGTCATCCCGCGCTGCCAGGCTCGTAGTTGGACGGAATTGGTCTCCCAAGAGAACCGCTCGAAGTCGGCCCGCAGTGGCAACGTCGGCGTCTGGGGGAAATGAAACAGGATGTGGTAAGCGAACTCCCGCCAGCCGATCTCTGAGAGGAAGGTCAGCGCAGATTCGGGTGGTGCCCCGCGAAACGCAGCATGCACAGCGTGCCAGACCTGACGCGGTCCGATCTCGCCGAAATGCAGATGCGGCGACAACCGCGATGTGCCCGGCTGTCCGGGGCTGTTCCGTCCCTCGCGATAGGTCGAGATCGCCCGTTTCAGAAACCGGGCGAGGTTGGCAGTTGCTCCGGCTTCGCCAGGCGACCAGTCCTCACGAAAGCCCGCATCCCACTTCAGCTGCGGCAGCAACTCCCAGTCGAGCAGTGACTCTGAGGTCGGCCAGTGCGCCGGGCCGGGGATCGCGTCAGGACTGGGGATCAGTTCAGTGTCGAGCCCCCTCGCGAGGCAGGACTTCCAAAAGGGCGTGAAGACCTGATACGGCCCGCCCGTCTTGGTCGCCACCTCCCACGGCTCAAACAGTAACGCCCCGTTGAAGCTCTCGGCCGTTAGCCCCGCGCCTCGCAGTTCTGTCTTCACCGCTTGGTCCCCTGTGATGCTGGCAGGCTCATACCTGCGATTCCAATACACCGCTGTTGTACCCGTCTGAGCGATGAGTGTCTTCAGGGATTGCAGCGCGGGGCCGGACCGTAAGACCAGCTGTGCCCCCTGGTGATGCAGGTCACGATCGAGCGATTCGAGCGAATGATGCAACCACCAGCGAGTCGCACCGCCGGGGGCCCAGTCTTCTTCTTCCTCGGGACTATGGATGTAAACCGGAATGACCGTCGAGTGCTGGGACTGGGCGTGTGCGAGCGCGGGATTGTCCGCCAGACGCAGGTCTTGGCGAAACCAGACAATCGCGGGACCAGAAGAGTTCGAGGAGTTGTTCATGCCCAGAGTGTAGTCCAGAGCGGACGCGGGAAAAGCCACTGTCTGCGCGGACTCGCCCGCCGCCATATCCCGAGTGTGTCAAGACCGGTATCGGGCCTTGAACTGGCTGGCTGGGCCTTTTGTAAAACCCACCTTGTCTCATTTTGACGGGATCGGGTAGCTTCCCGAACTGATCCGCAGTCGGGGGGCCGGGACCGTGTTGCCCGCCAGGAGTCACGGATCAACGATGCAAGGAGGCATCCATGGCGCTCTCGCGCAATCTTCTCGTCTTGGAACTCAGCGGGCTGCGGCTCGATCAACCGTTGTTCAACTGTGGTGAGCTATCCGCCAGCGCAGCTCGCTTGGCGTCGGAGGCTCGCTTTCACGCCGTGCAACGGGCCGTCCAAACGGCGATCAATCGGCATGTCGATCTGGTGGTCCTGCACTCCCAGATGCTGAGCGAACTCTCAGCGGGCGGGCGGGCTCCGTGGTTTCTGGGGCGGCTCATTGAAACCTGCGAACGGAGCGGCATCCCGGTCGTGTGGGTAGAGCGACAGCACAACGCGTGGATGGAGCGGTTCGTGCCATCGCCGACGAATTTGACCCGCATGCTCCCCGGCGAGGTTCACCGCCTCGCGACTAGCCACGGGCCGGTTCGGCTGGTGACGGGACTCGCTGGTGTCGAGGCTCCTCTCGCTTGGCGAGACGAAGGGCACACCACCATCGCTCTCGACTTCGGGGCAGGGTCGCGACTTGACCTCGACAGCTGTGATCTCGTACTCCAAGAACGCACTGACACTTCCGATCAGTTCGAGGACTTTGTTGCGACCGCTGTCGAAGGAGCATTGGACCCATTGGCAACGCTCCACACCGTGCGACCCGACCGCGCCCACGCAACTGAGTCGCTCGCTGTCTCGCCTCTCGGCTTCACGCGCGTCTCGTGCAGTCTCAGTGCCCATCTGGTCGCGGGAAGTCTGGCCGAACACCTCACCGAAGAGGTCGACGCAGCTGCGGGTCGGTACTTCGCGGACCACCCGCAGACGCAGTTGCTAGTGGTGGACTTGGCCGTGACGGGGCAGGGAGCGGTGTGGAGTTCGCTGTGGAATGCGGAGCAACGCCAATTGCTGCAAACGGAGATCACCCGGCAGTCTCGGCATCCGGGATGCTGTGTACGGTCGATCACTCCGCTGGCTGATGGTATCGAGGCGACACGAGCTTGTGCCTTCACGCCCGTGCTGAATGCGATCTGGACCGAGGCCACAGAACGGCCCGCCCCTGCGGTTCGCTCGCTCGCCGACATCGCACCTTCGACGGTGACGCTGAGCGACTGGTCACGTGATGAACGCATTCCGGTTGATCATCACCTTGCTACCGAGGTGCGTCAGGCTTGTCTGCACCAGTTGCGGTCGGCCTCCTGACCCATCTGTGACGGCGCACCACTTCATTCTCTTCTCTGGATTCCCAGACACCGCGGAACCCGAACATGCAGTTTCAGAACGTCCAGATTGATGGCTTTGGCACATTGGCCGATCTACAGATTGCCGATCTGTCATCGGGGCTCAACGTCTACTACGGGGCGAATGGCTCGGGGAAGACCACGATCCTGCACTTCTTACGAGGTGTGTTCTGCGGCTTCGACGAGGCCCGCCGATTGAATCTCTTGCCACCACTCAAGGGCGGTTCCCCCGGCGGCAGTCTGGCGCTTGCCGATGGTCCCTCGCGCTTCACGGTCGTTCGTCGTGGCCGCGCCGACCATCCCGACGCACTTGCCATTCAAGTGCGCCAAGGCAGCGCCGATGAGGCCGGATCGTTGCGAGCCCGCATTGAACAGCTCGACCGCGATCTGGTTCACCTGCTCTATTTCGTGGGGAGTTACGAGGCCCACTCGATCAGCGGGCTGGTCCACCTGGCTCTCCGCGATGGCATCGATCTGAGTACGACCCGCAGCGATGCGACATGGATCTCGCCACTGACTCACGCGCTGGAGGCTCGTCGCCGCACCCTCTGGGACGGGCCGACCGACACGCGACTGATTGGTCAGCTGCAGGCCGCGCACGACCAGGCCGCGTTCCAGGCCAACCAGTCCGAACTCCACCAGCAGTCGCGGCAAGAGGCTGTCGTGGAAGAGCTGCAACGTACGCGGATGCACCTGCAACGCCTCGAAGGCGAGTACTGTTGGGTGGCTGCGGAGATTCAGCCGGTCGAGTCGGACCTCACCGAATGCCAGACCCGGCTCTGGTCCCGTCGCACGCGCACGGTCCGCGAGGTGCAACAGATCGCCCAGCCCGTCGTGTCAGTCGAGGCCGGATGGGTGCGGGAGCTGCATGAACTCGACCGACAAACCGAACACGCCAAGCAGGTGCTGCGCGACTTGGCGGCGGCACGGCTGCGGCTGACACTGGAGTCGACCAATCATGCCTGCTCCGAGACGCCGGACGAAGCGGCCACGCTCCAGTTGCAACGCGATCTCTTATCGCAACTGGAACAGCAGGTGATTCGCTTGCAGACCGAAGGCGAGTCGCACCGAGCCGCCCACACGCGCGGGGCTTGTGTGTGCGATTCCGTTCTGGCGACGTTCGACCTGCATCTCTCGGAACTGCGACAAACCGTCTACGTGTTGTGTCAGCAGATCAGCCGTCGGCAGACCGTCTTGGGGCGTCAGCAGTGGACCATCGAGCAATCTCGCATCGAGCAATGCGAAGCAGAAGTCTTGGAGCGGATTCGCCGTCTGCGGACCCGTCGCGAAGAGTTGCTGGCCGCTAGTCGTGACCCGCTCTCCAGCCGAGTGCGGCATGCGGTCAGCCACGAGTTGCTGCACTGCCGGTGCGAGCAGCATGCTGCGTTCGCTGCGAAGATTCCGGCGGAAGCGATTCTGATCGAACGCCCGGCGAAGGAGTTCGTGACGGAACGCATGATCGAAGAGAGCGAAGCCCGCAGCGGCGACACGGCCCTGGAACGTACTCTTCTGGCTCGCCGGAGCGACCTCCGCTCTCAAGCGATCGAACTCCAGCGTCGCATTCGTGATGCCCGCTTGCGGATGGAAGATCTGCTCGCGGAACAGACGCGATTCGCAGACGATCATTCGGCGGTCGAGCTGCGGTTTGCGCATCGCCAGGCGGAGGAACGCCTGACTGGAACTCGTGGGCAATGGACCTCGCTGACGTTGCAGCAGACCGTCCTCACCGAAGCCCAGCGGCGACTCCACCGAGAGGATCACTCCCGCGTGATCGCCGAAGCCTCGGCCTATCTGCACCGACTCACCCAGGGGCGGTATACTGCATTCCACTTTGATCCGGCGGTCAAGGAAATCTTCATCCGCAATGCCGAGGGTCAGCTGCTCCCACCGACGGCACTCAGCCGAGGAACGCTCGACCAAACCGCTCTCAGCTTCCGGTTGGCCTTGGTAGCCGAGTACGCACGGCGCGGCATTCGCCTGCCGCTGGTCCTTGATGATGTGCTGGTCGACAGCGACGAACATCGCTTGTGGGCGGCGGTTGATGTGCTCCGCGAGGTCGCCGCTGCCGGACAGCAGATCGTGTTCCTGACCTGTCAGGAGCATCTGTCGGATTTGTTCGACGAACATGGACTGACGGTCCGGACGCTGAGCGGTGGAGTACGCAAGGCAGCTCGTCCGGTCCCGGCTCGCGCCTCCTCGCCAGTGCGGTCGACTGTGGAGGTCGTGGCCGAGCAGCCCGCACCGTTGCACCGGATCACCTCGCCGCTCGCTTCCACGATTGTCTCGCGGGCGTTGTCGCATGCGGAGGTTAGGACCATTCCAGCACCGGTTCCCGTCGAGCAGTTCCGCCCGCTGATCCACAACACCGTCCACTCCACCGAGACGATTGTCTCGCCGCTGCCCCGTGTGATCGAGAACACAGTCGACACCGATGCGGCACTCCGCGTTCGCGTCCAACCCGAGGGGCCGTACTGGCTGCGGGTCGACAGCTCGATCGGACTGTTGCCATCACTCGGAACACAGATGATCGGGCGGCTGGCAACGCTGGGTGTCAGCAATCTGGGCGAGCTGATTCTGCTCGATGTCAATACGCTCGGATCAGAACTGGAAGCTCTGCAAATCTCGCCAGCTCAGCTGCGGCTGTGGCAGGCCGAGGCTCGGCTGTTGTCGAGTGTTCCGGACCTTACCGGACCCGAGGCTCAGTTGCTGGCTGCCATCGGGATTCAGAACCCGGTGGAGTTGGGAGCAGAGGATGCCGAGGCTCTGAGTCGGCGAATCGAGCGCGCTCAACAGCGGAGTTCCGAGTTGTGGCAGCCGTGGATGGCCGAACGAACTGACTCGCCCGATACAGACAATCTGCGAAATTGGATTCGCAATGGCCGCCGAGCGATGACGTTCCGCGCAGCGAGTCAGTGGGCCGGATGGAAGCCACGCCGGTTACACGATCTGGAAGCGGGCGACTGGGATCAGTGGTCACACGATCGCGAGCCGCGCGAGTGGTCCGAACGTGACCGCGAGGAACGCGAGCTGACCGATCGTGGCGACCGCACTTCGCGTCGGAGGCCCCGCGCGGAACGATCCAGCGAAGCACTTTCGCTCGTCTCGAAGAGCGATGACAGCGAGGGCAGCACCCGGTTCTATTTGGAGACCGACAGCCCCGTCGTCGATGCTCCGTCGATCGGCCCCAAGATGGCGGAACGGCTCGCCAAGATCGGGATTCTAACCGTCAGCGATTTCCTCCACCGACCCGCCCAGTGGATCGCCGACAAGCTGAGTGACTCGAATCTGAGTGCCGAAACGCTGCAAACGTGGCAGGCCCAATCCTCACTCATGTGCCAAGTTCCCGGCCTCCGCGGACACGACGCTCAGTTGCTAATCGCCTGCGACATCACGACCCCCGAGCAGGTGCGGGGCTACTCGCCTGATCGACTGCTGGCGGTCGTTGGCCCTCTCTCCGAGAGCCGCGAGGGCCAGCGCATGCTCCGCTCAGCCAATGCGCCGGACCTCGCCGAGGTGCAGGACTGGATCAATTGGTCGAAGGAGTCACGGCAGTTGCGGGTGGCGTAAGAGTCAGACACGTAGGAAACGTGCCCCACGCTCAGATCCCCAGACGTGGCAGTGAGGCCCCAGCTTTCGGCAGCTTGACCAGCTGGACGCCGGTGACATCCTTGTGCCCTTGGACTTCGCTCATGGCTTGAGCGGAGGGCTCGTTGTCGAGATTCAGGATCGCGATGGCGTTGCCGCCGGGGGCGCTCTGTTCGCGGCCCAGGGCCATGCAGGAGATGTTGACGTTGTGCTTGCCGAAGGTCGTGCCGATGGCCCCGATCAGGCCCGGCACGTCGCGGTGGCGGTAGACCAGCATCAGGCCGTCGAGGTAGGCGTCCATCTGGTAGTTGTCGAGCTTTACCAGCCGCAGGAATTCATTGCCGAACATCGTCCCGGC
>JAYSUV010000374.1:0-1549 GCA_043718945.1 Planctomycetota bacterium | reverse complement strand
AAGTGAGCTTCAGCGAATTCCCAGACCTTCGTCCTCCACAAGACAGCCCCTCGCGGCTCCCAAAAAGGCAATCCACATGCGTACGACGACGTTTCTCTCTGGAATGGCACTCTCCGTGGGAGTGATTTGCTTCGGTGCCGATGGGGACAAACGAGTTCCCAAACGGGCCGAGCATGCCAAGCCTGCACAACCTGAAGTGAACCCACCGAAAGTCGAGGTGAAGGCGAAAACCCAGACACCTGCGGCGGTCGATAAGGACACGAAGCCATCGGACGATCGTCCGCCGGTTTCAAAACAACAAGCTGCCGACATGGAAGAGATTCGTCTCGCCGACGAGTCATTCGCGAAAGCCTACGCCAGCGGTGATGCCGCTGCGGTCGCAGCTCACTTCACCACAGACGCCGAGTACGTCGATGAGGCCGGGACTCTCTTCCAAGGCCGCGAGGCCATCGAAAAGACGCTGACCGAGTTCTTCGCCGAACATCCCCGCTGCACGCTGGAGATGGACATCGACACGATTCGATTCATCAGTCCCGGCGTCGCCGTGGAAGATGGCAGTACGACAATCACTCATGCCGAAGACGGAGCGGAATCGGTCGACAGCCGCTACACGACTGTCCATGTGAAAGTCGAAGGCAAATGGCTGGCCGCTAGTGTTCGTGACCAAGCTCCCCAAGACCGCCGACAGCACCGGACCGAACTCCAGCAACTCGACTGGCTGAACGGGGACTGGATTGATGAAGGGGACGACTCGATCGTCAGCTTCTCCTGCCAGCCCACAGACAGCGGCAACTTTCTGCTTCGCAAGTTCAACATTCAGATCGCTGGCCGAGAGGCCATGAGCGGTACGCAGCGGATTGGCTGGGATCCCCTGGCTGGCAGGCTGCGGGGTTGGATGTTCGATTCCGAAGGAGCTTATGGCGAAGGGCTGTGGCATCGTGACGGTGATCGCTGGGTGTTGAAGACCACCGGCACGACAGCCGATGGAGAGTCCGCATCCAGCACCAGCATCTACACCCGGGTCAACGACCATACGATGACTTGGCAGTCGATCGACCATGAAATCGCCGGGGTGCAACAACCCGACAGTGAGATCGTGACGATCGTTCGCCAGCCTCCTTCCGCCGCCCCTGTCCAAACCATCGCCACTGATCCCAAATAGTGGATCGGGCTTATCGTCACGGTTTCAACTCGTTGGAATCGGACTTCCTTCACACACTTCTTCGAAAGATCGAAACATGAAACGAATGACTTGGAGAACCGCACTCTTTAGCGGACTCATGGTTGGGGGCAGCTCTCTGGGGCTGTTTGTTCTCGGACCAGCGGACGCGGAAGACCGCGAACCCACAGAATCACAGCTCGCCCAAGGTGGTAAGCGTGAAGGCGGTGGCGGGAAAAATGAAAACGGTGGCCGAGGTGAGAACCAAGGCGGCGGTCGCACCAGCGGCAACCCCAGCGGTGATCGCCCGAGTGGAAACCCCAGCGGTAGCAACCGCGGAGGGGGGAATGCACCTCACTCCGGAGGTGGCACTCGCCAGCCCTCCGAAAG
>JAYSUV010000373.1:0-4202 GCA_043718945.1 Planctomycetota bacterium | reverse complement strand
AAAAATCTGGGGTGGGAAAAACCCCACGCGACTTCTTGCCCCATCAATCCGAATCGCCGTCGGCTCACTCGCCGCCCCGACGATCACGATCGCGTCATACCCGGCCCGCTTCCCGGCGATGGCAAAGTGCGAGGACGACAGCGAGTCCGAAAGCCGCTGCGTCAGCGGGCTCTTGGCCACGACCGCAAACTTGGCCGAGGTGGTCAGCGTCGTCCCCACCAGCGGACTGAACACAAACGCGATCGGCATGCGGGGATCGAATGGGTCAACTCCCTCGAGTCCTTCCTGCAACACCAACCACGTCCCCAACCCGACCCCGCCGATGTACCTCCGCAGCACCGACTCACTGAGCGGACGCACCTCCGCCGTGCGTGTCGAGAGATCGACTCGCAGGTAACAACCGTGGTAGCCGGAGGGGGAGGACATGGAGTGGGGGAGTGGGGGAGTGGGGGAGTGGGGGAAATAGCCGTCGCCAAGTCAGACATCCACGTTGAGCTGCGACGTGAAGGATCTGCGCAGCGGCGCATCGCCCGCGTATTGTACGGCCCTGTGGCGTTTTCGGCTCACCCGAATCGAAAGAGGTTCAGGAAAACATTTTGACAGCGGTGCCAGGGAGTTCTTAGCCTCCATGGATACGGTCCCGCACTTGTGCTCTCTCACCGCGCGAGCGGCGACCGGAACTGGCTGGAACTTCGATCATGGACGCTGGCACGACATACCCCACTGAATCCTGGTTCATGCGACTGGGAGAAGACATGGTTCGCTCGACGGTCATCGCCCTGGTGTTGACGGGACAGATGCTGCCCGCCGGGGCTGCATCCGCCCAAGAGGGACCGATGCCACCGACTGCAGCGTCTCCCGATCAACTCCCCGCACCCCCAAAGCCTGACGCGAGCACTCCACCCGCCGCTCCCCTCCCCGAGAAGATCGACGAAGAGACAGCCGCCGCTGAGAAGGCGGCAGCTGCGGTCGAGGCGGCGAAAGAGGCGGTCGCCCGTGCCGTTGAAGACGCAGCGCAGACTCAGCCGACAGCCCCAGCGAGTACAACTCCAGAGGTCGCCCCTCTCCCCGAAGGCACTCACCAGCTCGGCGACTGGACGATGACTATCCGCCCCGGAATCGTCCCCGCCCAGCCGGTCCAGCACGTTCTCGATCCCTGTGGTTCCGCCCAGGTTCCCCAGAATAGCGTCTGGGTCCCAGTGACCGTCAACGTCAACAACCATGCGAACCCCTCCCCGTACCAGTTCCCCTGGATGTGGTCCGTGCCCTCGACTTATCCCACCCAGTGGAACGCTCCGACATCGGCATATCTGTTTCAGCGGCCCCGTCCCTACTGGAAACTGCGAGGGGACTTTCACCATCTGGCCCCGTTCATCTCAGGGTATTGGTATTAATCTCATTCACGCGGGCCAGATTGAGACGTTTCTCCAGACAACCTGGAATGTCCATCTTCCGTCTCAATCTCACTGGTGTGAAGGAGAAGAGCGGTTCACCTTCAGCCACGCAAATTACAGCCTCTCCGGGCTGCCCGGCATAGATTCACATTGACCAATCGCCCCGAGATTCGGTAAGACCCCGCCGGAATACAACCTCCCCTCGAGGGTCGATGATGGTCCTCCTTCGATTACGTCCCGCGAGTGTGTTGGCGTTATGCGCTTACATGGCGATGGGGCATTGTGTCGCAGCTGAGCCACTCTTGAAGCCGGACCAGTCTGTCGCAAGGTCGCCGGTGTACTTTGCTCCGCTGGCGTCGATCCAGACACCGGTCCTCACGCAGGTTGTGCAGCCCGAGAGCAACCCTCCACTCAGGCTACCGTCTGTGGAGCCGGACGATGTGCCGGTGGCCGAACCGGAGGTCGAGGAGGCCCCCTCGGAAACACACGACGGTCCACCACCCGCCTCTGGGTCTTCTGGCCACATCGTCGACATTCGGCAACCCGACTCCACATCGGACGAGGCGGCCCAGGCTCTCCAGGATGCTCCCGAGCCCAGCTGGCTCAACGATGTCATTGACGAGAACGCGGCGATGTGGCGAGAGAACTCCGATGTGCTGGAGATCATCCCCAACAGCAGCGGATTCGGCCTGACCACGCTCGGGTTCACGTCACTGTGGAAGTCCGAGAATGCCCCCGGAGTCTGGGTGGTGCCGCGTTTCAACTGGACGTTCGTCTCGGGCCCCTCCACGCCAGCGGTCCAGGCCCAGCTGTATGATTTGCGGATGGAGATGAACGTTGCCCAGGCGATCAACGACGCCTGGACGATCCACCTGCAACTCGCCCCGGCATTTGTGACGGATTGGAATAATAAGTCGAGTGATGCGTTTCGGCTGATCGGCGGCGGAATGCTGGCAGGTCATGTGAGTGACGAACTGACACTGATGGGTGGGGTTCTCGCCCTCTCGAGATTCGACCTGCCGATTCTGCCGCTGGGCGGAGTTCGCTGGCACCCCAGTCCCTGGCTGGAAGTCGACGCCCTGTTCCCGAATCCCCGCCTCGCCTGGCGTTACAAAGACGAAGAGGTCACCAGCCATTGGCTGTATGTCGGTGGCCAACTCGGCGGAAACCAGTGGGCCATCGACCACGCCACCAGCGACAACGACAAACTCGGCTATCGTGACTACCGAGTCGTGATCGGCTGGGAGACCCGTCTGCGAGACGGGAACCGCTCCCTCTTCGAAATCGGCTATGTCTTTGACCGTCAGCTCAAGTTCCACAACGGGGTCGGTGATCAACAGCCCGGGGAAACAGTGGTGATCCGTTGGGGGAGTCGGTTTTAAAAGAGCCCAGGCAAAACCGTATTTCTGCTTCGGTCTCTCAGTGCCTCGTCAACGCGAAAACGAAGGGGATCTCCTCCCTCGGGAGGAGCTTCGCCCTCACGAGGGAGACAATCCCCATAACTTAGCGTGCACGGGGCCGAGCCAGCAGCCAGTAGAGGTTCTGGCAAGCTGAGTCGTCGTGGGAGTGACCTCTCTGGCCGCTGTCGCACTGGCCTGCGATTCACGAAGAAACGGAAGCTGCCAAAGCCGACTCGATCTCTGGGTTCTGGAATTGATAACCCGCTGCCTGTAACCGGGTCGGGAGGACGCGAGTCGATCCCAGGATCAGGTCATCGGCCATCTCCCCCAGGGCCAGCCGAGCCATGAAGGCGGGGAGCGGAAAAATCGTCGGGCGGTGCAGGACACGGCCCAGGGCCTTCGTGAACTCGGCGTTCGTCACCGGCTGCGGGGAAACGGCATTCACCGGGCCATGCAGGTCTTGATTCTGGACCGCAAACGCAAAAATCCTCGCAGCGTCGGTGACGGTCAACCAGCTCCAATACTGCGTGCCAGAGCCAACGATCCCGCCCACGCACATCTTGAACGGCAACAGCATTTTAGCGAGTGCCCCGCCTGCAGCACTGAGTACGACTCCCAACCGCACGTTGACGACCCGCACTCCTGCCTCTTTCGCGGGAGTCGTCGCGGCCTCCCAATCGCGGCAAACCTCTGGCAGAAAGCCAGTCCCGGGTGCCGAGCTTTCGGTCAACTCTTCGTTGCCGCGATTGCCGTAGAAGCCGATCGCGCTCGCACACACGAAGGCCTTCACCGCTCCCCCGTTCGCTGCCGCTGCCTCGGCCAATTTGCGAGTGCCGACCACGCGGCTCTCGCGAATCCGCTGCTTCTTCGCTGCTGTCCAGCGTCCCTCGCCGATGTTCTCGCCTGCGAGGTGGATGATGGCCTCAATGCCGTCGAGCGTTCCAGACGGCAGCGGTCCCGCGAAATCCCATTGCCGTTCGGAGGCATTGCGCGGACTCCGCCGGGTGAGGGTGATCACCTCATGTCCCTCCTGTTTCAACAGTGAGACGAGTTGAGTCCCGACCAGCCCGGAGGCTCCCGTAACCATGATTTTCATGAAGGCGTCTTTCTCTCGATGCGGCGCTGCGATGGGTGGACCCCAATGATCCTACCGTATTTCTAGGTCGAGCTTCACATTCGACAAGAACGATCGATTGAGAACGGCCTCATCCCCTCGCGACCATGAAAAGAAGCTGGGCGTGATTGAATCACGCCCTGAGTGGCTGGCCAGTTATCCGTTCCCCCAAACTACGCTTTTCGGAGAAAGCACGCCTAGTGCCCCCGCCAAGCTAAGAACTGGGGTAGGAGGGCTGGCCGATATCGGTGAGACTTCGGGGGCACAGGGAGGTGCTCATGAACAAGAAGTATG
>JAYSUV010000372.1:0-4210 GCA_043718945.1 Planctomycetota bacterium | reverse complement strand
TGGTTGAAACACCGAAAGCACCAGATCGAAGGCCGAGCCTACCGCAATCTGCTCAACGCCTGATCCCACGCTTTCGATTGGGCGGGGAGGCATTTAGGAAAAGTCGACTGTCAAACACATTTTTGTCGATTTTACAAAGAATACCTGAACAACGTCGAGCCCTATTTATTTAACGAGTCTGCTCGTGAGGACCGAGCCAAAGAGACATCGTGTCCCCCCGTGTGACGAATTCACGGGGTGGCCCAGACATCGCTTTGAATGTCTGGGTGACGCAGGCACAAGAGGGTTTTAAAGTCGAGCGAGTCCCTCGTAACCTCTTGTTGTTGCACAACCCAGACGCTCAAAGCTGCGTCTGGGCCACTCTGTCAGGGACGGTTGAAAATAGCCCACCGCTTCAACGGTGGGGAAACGTTTCGGATCTCCGACGAGTTCCGTGAGGGACGGCAGAAACCGGATCCACAATGGACTGGATGATCGTCCCCTGCTCCCACACCTCTGTCGCCCCGACCGGGGCTGTCCTCATCAGAAGAACACTTCAACCCACTGATGAATCGGTGGGCGATTGTCGGGTGTCCCTGCCGGGACAAAGAGTGGGCTTGATTTGGCAAGACCCGTCTTCCAAATCGTCGGATTCCTGAAATCAGTTCTGGGCGACAGCGGCCTTCTGCGGGCGCTCAGGGGCGCGAAGCGACTTCAGGAACGTCACCACGTCCGACTGGTCGCTCTTCGATAGTTCGCGAAATCGATCGCGGACTTTCTTTGCGGCTCCTCCGTGGTGAGAGATTGCCGCATCCAGCGTCTCGGCTCGACCGTCATGCAGGTACGGTGCGGAGTCGGCCACTCCCCAGAGCGGCGGGGTCTTCCATTCTTCCAGACGCGGCTCATCGGAAGGAAGTGGCACATCGGGGAACAGCCCGTAGTTTCCCTGACTCGGGTCATCCTCCAGATCGTAGAGGCAAAAGTCACTATAGACTCCGGCGACGCCTCCCAGGTCCGGTGTGTGGCACGCCGCGCAGCCGACATTCTGGAACAACTGCCGCCCATGGGCCGCTGCGGATTCAGTCCCCGGCTCCGCGGCCGTACGTGGTGCGGGGAGTTGGGATACGAATGAGGCCATGGCATGGAACTGGCTTTGATCCATGTCGAGGGTCGCGGTGCGGTCCTCCGCGTGCTGACGAGGAGCGTGCTGAGACGCGAGCGGATTGGTCAGACCCAACTCTCCGGCACAGGCTGCGGCCACGAACTCATCGAGGGTGGCGAACTGGCCTTTCCAGCCGAACTTTCCGACCGCTCCCCCGGGAAGTCGCCGCACCCGGCCCACGGGAACGTCATCAAAGTGGCTCGATAGCTCCTGCATGGAATTCGCAAAGAGGCGTTCGGCGACCGCATGCTTAATGGCGAAGTCGGTGATCCCGTCGATCTGCCCCAGCCCCCACAGCGGAGGCGTATTGATCTGCTCGACATGCAGTGGATTGAAGTCGACTCGTGCGACAAAACAGTCGCCGACCTGTGTCTGTCCAGCGGGGATAATCGGGAACATCGATTGGACGAGAGTTTGCGATTCCTGCTGAGTCGAGGTGTGGGCGAAGGCATGAATCACCCCGCTACGAACCGTCGTGCGGTCTTGGGTGGGCAACGCGGTAAAGGCATTGACGTTGAACTTGTTTGCCCCGCCTCCTCCAGCGCCGCCTTGATGGTGGCACTCCGCACAGGACTTTGCATTGAAGACCGGCCCCAAGCCGTCGCCTCCTCCCGCCAGAGGATCATGGGCCGTCCAGTGGTGCTCGAACAACTCCTGCCCCTGGGCCACGGTTTCGGGAGTCACGCGATGTTGCCAAGCCCAGACGAACTCCCTCCCCAGGACCACAGCCAAAGCCACCGCCAATACGCCCTTCCAATAACGCTTTACCCAGCGAGAACTGGCGACCATGGCACCATCAGGCCGGGAAGAACGAGCGGAGCGTGAGGCTTGAGGCATGAGAGAGTTTCCTTGGAAGACGCAGAAGGAACGAACTCCTATGTCGACCGGATCACTACGTTCTGACTGGATTATGTGTTGGAGTTTTTTATTGGATTAGAGCATTCCACGATTGCCTGTGCGCTCCCACCGTCGTACGGACGCCCACGTCCGTACCGCCCGGACCTGGGGTCCAGGCTACGAGAGTGCACAGGCAATCTTGGAATGCTCTCGAGCCAATCCCAAGACGTATTTCACCAGACAAGTTCCTTTCCAGTGGTCAGCTGATCACAGCCTGGATTCCAAGATCGAGTCGAGGAACGCCGATTAAGTGTATGAGCGTTCACATTCCACAACATCCTGTGCTGTAAAGTCGAACTTCAATCGCCCTTTACACTAAATCAAGGCAATTCTTTACACCGGCAGTAACTGCCACTAACCTGTTGCTCTGTCGAGAACTCGTGCTGGTTGCTTTGGAAGTGACTGGCTGAGTTGCCACCTGACTGCGGTTTGTTCGCAGTCTGTTCAGACACACGACCCGAAGGATCGGGTTCGGGAGATTCCATGGATTGGTTTCCATCTCCAGCTGCATTGGTCACTGCTTTACGAGTCCAATTCTCGGACTCTGTGGCCCCTCCTCTCCCCTCGTCGCCTTGCACGCGTTTGTCGTGTATGGCTTTCTAAGGGATCGGAGGATGCTCGGCTTTCGAGTATTCCGCAGTTTGTATTCCCCGTGTTGGCTCACTGCGTCCGGCCAGTTGCCCGGTCTCTAATCCTCCCACAAGGATGTGTTCATGAAGTCCAAGAAGCCCCTCATCGGCATCAACACCGATTTCCGCCCAGCCACCAAGAAGGACTCGTACCCCTTCTCCTGGGTGCATGCCGGTTACTACGACAGCGTGGTCGCATCGGGAGGAATCCCGGTGCTGTTGCCGCCGATGGATGAGGACGATCTGCGGCAGGCCCTGTCCGTGCTGGACGGCGTGGTGATGGGGGGCTGCAAGCTCGACCTGGACCCGGTGCGACTGGGTTTCGACAAACACCCCTCGACCCGCCCGATGCCGGTCCGCCGTGAGGACTTCGACCGCCGGTTAGCCAAGTTGTGCTATGAGATGAAGATCCCGACGCTGGCCATCGGGACGGGCATGCTGACCATGAACGCGATTCTGGGCGGCACGCTGTTCCAGCATGTGCCGGAAGACGTTCTGAAGCCGCTCAACCACCGCGACCCGGTGGAAGCGTGCTTGCGTCATGTGATCGAAATCGTCCCAGGCACCAAGATGGATCAGATCTACGGCCCCGGCGAAATCCGCGTGAACAGCGACCACCACATGGCGGTCGACCAAGTCGCGCCGAATCTTCGCGTCTCAGCGACCGCCATGGACGGCGTGGTCGAAGCGTACGAGTCGATCGAGGACCACTGGTGGTGCGTGGGCGTCCAGTTCCATCCACATGATGAGCATGCCTCAGCTCTCGATCTGCAAGTCTTCCAAGCCCTGATCGAAGGGATCCAACACCAGGAAGCCCCCGAGATTCACTCCTTCGAGCGGCGTCGGCAGACGGCATAGTGGCTGCGAAACACGGCGATTCTCGAAAGCCCAGGGGTTGCAACCCCTGGGCTTTTCGCTTGAAATGGCGTCCATGACAATTCCCACTCTCTTTCGCCAAGGCAACCCCCTCGCGAACCCGGCTCACCAGCTGCACATCCTGAATGCCGCTGAGGCCACCGCCCTGCCCTCGTTTGAGCGGACGCTCGCCGAGAGCGAGTTGCCGCCACTGCGTGCGGATGGCGTGCGGGTATTGCAGATCAATGTCGGGAAGCTGTGTAACCAAACCTGCACCCATTGCCATGTCGACGCGGGGCCGGAGCGGCGGGAGATTATGACGCGCGAGACGCTGGAGGCGTGCCTGCGCGTGATCGCGTCCACCGGGATCGAGACGGTCGACCTGACCGGCGGGGCTCCGGAGATGAACCCGCACTTTGAGTGGTTCGTGACCGAGGTCCGCCGACTGGGACGGCACGTCATCGATCGCTGCAACCTGACGATCCTGACCGCTCCGGGGTTCACGCATCTGCCGGAGTTTCTGGCGGCTCAAGGGGTCGAAGTGGTGGCGTCGCTCCCTTGTTACCTGGAGGAGAACTGCGACCGCCAGCGCGGGGATGGAGTCTTTGCCAAATCGATCAAGGCCCTCCAACTGCTCAACCGGCTGGGCTATGGCCAGCCTGACATGCCCGGTCGTGTGGGCTTTAGC
>JAYSUV010000371.1:0-38458 GCA_043718945.1 Planctomycetota bacterium | reverse complement strand
CTCAAGGTTCGCTGGCAGAAGGACAAACCCACGGAGAAGGATGGTTTCTGGCCGATCGTGGTCGGGACGGGGCTGACGTTCAATGACTTGCAGACGACTGGCACTCATAGCGATGTCGCTCGCGAAGTCCTGGACTTGATGTGGAAGGTCCAACGCGCGGACGGGGGCTGGAACTGGCCCCACTGCGATTATGCACCGATGGAGATCGACGATCACTATGGGGTCACCGTGGCGGCGCTGACGATCGGTTTCGCACCGGGCGATTATAAAAACACGCCACAGTCTCTCGCGGGTCTGGAGAAGCTGCGGACGTATTTCAAGAACAACCCTCCCTTGTCACTGCATCATCGCGCGATGCTGGCGTGGTGTTCGGTCCGGATTGACGGGATCGCCACGGAAGAAGATCGCCAACAAACGCTTAAAGAATTACTGGTGCTTCAGCTCGAAGACGGCGGTTGGTCGACGGCGGGCTTCCTGACCGACTGGAAGGGTCTGGCTCGCGGCGACGGCCAGCCGCTGCACACCAAGACCAGTGATGGCTATGGGACGGGACTCAACATCGTCATCGCCCGGGAACTCGGCGTGCCCGCTGATGACCCTCGGCTGAAACGCGGGGTTCAGTGGATTAAGACGCATCAGCGCGAAAGCGGGAAGTGGTTTACGCTGTCGCCGGTCAACGATGCGGGCAACCTGATCTCCAACGTAGGGAGTGCCTATTGCGTGCTGGCCCTCCAGGCTTGTGGCGAGTTGCCCGGCTGGCCACTGGGCACCCTCGTCGCTCAGTCGCTCCGCGACTGAGATTCCGCCAGCGGGGCCGATGTTTGATCAATGGGCCACCTCGATATGACTGGGGCCTTTCTGCGGAATGCGAGTCGCGGAGCGACATCGCCTACGCCGACAACTCCACCTCCAGAAATCAGTCCCCATGAGTTCACAGCTCCTCCTCAATCGCCGCAGCTTTCTCACCACGACGGTGGCTTCTGCGGCGCTCGGTGGGCTGGTGGACTTCAGTCGCTCCGTCCAGGGAGCGGACCCTTCGCCCAAGACGGGGGAGACCGATCACTTCTGGTATCGCCTGGCCCCCGAGGGACCGACGATCGATTCGCAGAGAGACCACAAGGCATTCGGCTTCGATAAGGGACGGGTACTTCTCTCCGAAGACAATGGCCTCACATGGGCTCATCGCGCCGCTTTCCCGGATGCGGAGTACATCACCTTTAGCTGCATCTTGAAAAACGGGAACATCGTGTTTGCGACTCGCGAGAAGCTGTTTCTGAGTCGAGACAACCTGAAAACGATCGAACCGATCGTCGTCAAGAATCCAGATGGAAGCGATTACATCCCCCATACTCCGCATTCACCGGAGCAGCCGGGCTGGTACTTCAATCCACTCGATGGAGTTCACACCTGGGATATTGATGGTTCGGAAATGTTGGTCTGGGGCAACTACTGCAATGTGATTGGCGGGCCGGTCCCGGTCAATATTTACTACTCGACCGACAGCGGGCAGACGGTGAAGATTGCGTACGCCTTTGGAAAGAATCCGGACTTCCAAGAGAAAGGAACCCCGCCCGCAGCGTATCTCGGCAATCCCAATAACCCGGTCACTTGCCGGCACATCCACGCCGTGGCCTATCACCCAGTCGAGCGGGCGTTCTACGCTTGTACTGGAGATCTCGATCGGGGGCACGGCTTGGAATGCCACTGGATGCGCGGCAGGTACGACGCACAGGCGGACACTTGGGACTGGCAAATCCTGGTCTCGGTGGATGCCAACTCGCGCTACAAATCGGGCGGTATCCATTGTGTCGACGGACTGATCTACTGGGCTGCGGATGCGAATGGCCCCAAGCCGCCGGACGAGAAATATGACCGCGGCATCTTCCGCTGCGCCCCGAGGGATCTCGACGATCCGACGAAGCACACGCTGCTGTTCAATCCCGAATACGAAGTGGCCACGATGATCATCGAGGACGGCGTGATCCTGGTCGGGGCGAGCGATGTGTCGTCGCCGTACGCCACGGGGATCGCCATCTCTCCCGATATCGGGAAGACGTGGACGCAGTACGATCTGAAAGAGCTGGGGCCTCGGTCCCCCTTCCGCTTTCACCCCAAAAATAGCGATGGCTGGTTCCGCGTCGATCTGCGAAAAAATTGGATCGACCGGGCGGAAGTCCTGTTCATCAAACCGAAGCCGTTACTTCTGTCAGCGATGGACGGCGGTGTGAAGGCAAAGACACCATGAATCAGACCATCGCAATCGTTACGGTGTGGATGCTGTTCGCTCCTTTTGCGACGTTGTCTGGCGACGACGAGACCCCCATCGTTGGTGCGCTCCGCTGGGATGGATGGTATGGCGATGGGAACGTCGTACAGGCTGTTGAGGCATCGCTCGGACAGCCAAAGTACGCCCTGGTTCGGCCGCGTGTCGGGCGAGGACAAGGTGAGCATCAACGGCGACTCGCAGGCCATCATTGAGCAAGAGATCGAATATGCAGCCCAGGCGGGGCTGAACTATTGGGCCTTTGTGGATTACGGGGATGAAGCACCGGGTATGAGCATTGCCTTGAATCGCTACCTCGCCGCACAGGACAAGAAGAGCATCCGCTACTGTCTCGTGGAGGAAGGCGCGCGGCTCGACAAGGTGGGCTCGCAAAGTTGGAGCCGGCTCGTCGTACACTTTCAACATCCCCATTATCAAACCGTACTCGATGGCCGACCACTGCTGTTCGTCTTCATGAAGACCAAGCAACTCGACAAGGCCGAATGGGATGAGTTGAGACGACTTACCATCGCCGCTGGAATGAAGTCGCCGTATCTCGTGCTCATGGGCTGGAATGCAGAAGCGGAGCGAGTGGAACTCGGCTTCGATGCCATCTCTGAGTATGCCTGCGCTGGCAAAGGCTACACGATCGATCCTGAAACCTACGTGAAGCTCACGTCCCACCATGTGCGTGAGAAGCTGTGGGACAAATGGAAGCGAGAGCGTACCCCCTGTATTACCTTCGCGACCGCTGGCTGGGAGACCCGTCCGCGACAGGAACGCCCACCGGAATGGTGCAAGGATATAGTCAAGGTCGCCACGCCCGATCCGACACCACCGGCGCAGCAGAAGCCTCTCATTGATGCCGTCACAGCCACGCCGGATGAACTCGCCGCTCACATTCGCGAGGCCATCGAATGGACCACAGCCAACCGCGAGATTAATCCGGCCAATGCCGTCATTATCTACGCCTGGAACGAGCACGACGAAGGCGGTTGGCTCCAGCCCACGCTCGGCACGAATGGCCGTCCCAATGAAGAACGCATCGAAGCGCTCGGGGAGTTCTTACGCTCATCGCCATAACAAAGAGCAGCTGACCCAGATCGTCGCGCCGGGCCACAACCTCAAACGGCACCTCTCCGGCAGCCTCGAATGTCGCACGAAACGCGTCTTCAGCACCCCCGCTGGCTGAAACACCGAAAGCACCAGATCGGAGACCATGCCGACCAAGCACTCCTCGCCCATGAGACGGCACTTTCGGTTGTGCAGGGAGGCTTTTAGAATCCCTCGTGATCACACGCACTGAACATCGAGCGCAATCCAAGAGAGTGTCAGGCCATGAATAGCTTGCTGGAGACTCTCCACGAAAATCTGCAGACCGTTCGGCGGCGGATGGCAGCTGCCTGCCAGTCTGTGGGCCGAACTGTGGACAGTGTGCAGCTGATCGCAGTGACCAAGTATGCCCAGCCGGAATGGATCGGGGGGCTGATCTCGCTCGGGCTGACGCAGTTCGGGGAGAACCGACCGCAACAGCTCGCCGAGCGGCAGGCTCGCTGGCCGCAGGTGCAGTGGCATCTCATCGGGCACTTGCAGCGGAACAAGGTCAAGAGCGTGCTGGGCTCGACCGCGCTGATTCACTCGGTTGATTCGCTGCGGCTGGCGGAGCGATTGTCGGAGGAGTCCGTGTCGTGGGATAGGCTTCCAGCCTGTCATATTCCTCACCAGACGACAGGCTGGAAGCCTATCCCACGGTCGATCCTGTGCGAGGTCAATGTCTCGGGTGAAGCCTCGAAGGACGGCTTCTCGGTCGCCGACCTGCGTGCCGCTTGGGGCCGAGTGGTACAGCTGCCGGGGCTTGAAGTGCGGGGGCTGATGACGATGGCCCCATTCTCAGACGATCCGGAATTGACCCGTCCAGTGTTCGCGAGCTTGAGGCAGTTAAGAGACGAGTTGCGGGCGAGTTCACCGGAATCGCTTCTCTTGCCAGACCTGTCGATGGGGATGAGCGGCGACTTCGAAGTCGCCATTCAAGAAGGAGCCACGCTGATCCGCGTCGGCAGCCGACTGTTCGAGGGACTGGAGCCTGGATAACTGGTTCCCTTGGCTGGAACCCCGCCAATGCGAAAATCGGGAGCAGCCTTGGTACCGGGGCAAAGCTGCTGCCGAATCGCTGGACTTTGTCCCGCCAAGGACACCCGACACTAGCCCACCGTTTCAACGGTGGGAAGGCAATCCCGGCGAGCGAACGAGTCCCGTCAGGGACGACAGAAGCAGACGATCAATGTCACGATGAGGGAGCGGTGTGCCTCGGTGCGGGTGTCTGCCGCCCCTGCCGGGGCTGTGAGCCAAGAGAGGTTCGTGGTCCCACCGCTGAAGCGGTGGGCTAGTGTCGGATGTCCCTGGCGGGACAGGGAGTCGCTACAGTTCTCGATTGTTCTGAAGAGTCTCGCGGTTTCCACGAGTTGCGCAATCGGAATTCCTCGGGCTTTTGCGATTTTCAATCGTGGTCATTGCACTGGTTTCTTCCTCTCATTTCTTGACTCCGTCGCTTCAAGGACATCTCGCATGCCAGGCACATGGGCACTGACTCTGCGATCGTTACGGCAGGATTCCCGGCTGCTGCGGTTTCACCTGCTGCGATTCGCGATTGCCGTGGCGGTCGTGTTGGGGATTTTGGCGGCCAGTGAGTCGGCCAGAGTTGCGGAGGCACCAGGGCGCGACCTGCTGGAGGCACTCGGCTGGGCGAATTTCTGGGCGGTGACCATCGCGGGGGTGCTGTTGTTTGCCCCGACGATTACCGAGGAGAAAGAGGACCAGACGCTGGGGCTGCTCCGCATGACCGGGATCGGCCCGGCCTCGCTCTTGCTGGGCAAGGCGCTCCCCAAGCTGGTGCAGCTGCTACTGGTGCTGATCGTGCAACTGCCGGTCGTGTGGTTGACTCGCACGCTGGGAGGTGTCGACTGGTTGTTGATGATGAACGTCTATCTGCTGGTGTTTGGGCAGTTGATCGGGGTAGTGGCGCTCAGCATGTTGGCCTCGGTGGTCATGCGGACGAGTGCCGGGGCGGTGGTGCTGGCGGGAGGACTGGTTTTCTTCTGGACGTTGGGGCTTCCTGACATCGCTGACGAAATTCTGAGTTGGGCGAGTTACAGAGATCCCGTTGGACTGGCATTGCTACCTCTGGCGAGCCACATGCAACAGTGGTCGCTCTTGGAAACGCTCGATGCAGTGTTGCAATCAGGAACCACCATTCCCGGAACACTGCCCGCCTTGGCCGTGAATCTGTCGCTAGCGGGGGGGCTGGGGTTCCTGACCGCCGTGACATTTGCCTATTGGAGTCACCATGAAACGCAGCAGACCGAACTAGAGTGGGTGCAGGAGAAATGGCAGCGCCTGTGGGACTGGATGACTCATTACCGGAAGTCACGTCAGCGAGCCGCCTCCCCTCCGGCGGTGGTGGGACTACCAGTCAGCCTGACAGAGTCTACCTCGTCAATCATGCCTTCGAACCGTGATCTCGTCGAAGCACTGCCGGTTAGTCGCAGCCGACTCTCGTGTCGGAGTTGGCACAACGCGATCATCTGGAAGGAGTATTTCCTGCTGGGAGGGGGCCGAACAGGATTCCGAGTGCGTTGCGGGCTGGCGGGGTTAGGCTTCCTCGGGATCATACTCCTCGTCACTGACACCATTCACGCCCTCATCATCGGGGGCCAGTATTTCCGTTGGAGGGATGATTGGAGCCAGCGAGCGGCAGAACCCATTATGGGCTGCTCCGCGTGGGCCTTCGGCCTCGATGTGGCCTACCTGACCGTGAACCTGTTCAGCTACGAACTTCGCCGTCAGACGTGGGAGTCGCTGCAACTGCTGCCGCTGTCGTTGGGGACGATCTGCCGCCGCAAGATTCTGGGCGCGGCGTGCCATCTGGTCCCGTGGGTGGTGGCGTTCCTGTGCGGGCTGGCGATGAGCGTCTCCTCTGACGACATGACCTACTTTTGGGAGTACCAGATGAGCGACCCCCTAGCTGTGCTGGGCACCGTGTTGCAAGTCGTGACACAGTTCGTGACGGCACTGCTCGTGCTGACTTGGCTCTCGCTGCGATTCAATCCGTGGATCGCGATCCTGCTCACCGGGGCGTTCTACTGGGTGATCGGGGTGGCCTGGATCATGAGCCTGTTCATGGTCTTCGGATTCATGAGTCCGCCGGGTCCGTACTACCAGCAGGTGCTGTTTAACGTCGGCTGGATCGGCGGGATCTCACTGCTCGGCTGGGGACTGCTGAGGTCAATTCGTTCGAAGCTGAATGGGGACGCGGCGAGCGTCTGAGACGACTTCTACTTCACGGCCACACCCTCACGTACTCGCGTAACTCCAAGCTTGACGGCAGGCGGTTTCCTTCGAAGAACTTAAAGGTCTTGCCCGGCTTCCACCCGGGCGGCAGTGGGAGTTTTGCCGGGTCTTCCAGGCTGTGGGAATAGTGATCGTCCGTCAGGACCCACAGGCGGTAAGCGGGCGATGCAAGCGGCGCGGCGAGAGAGAGAAATTCCTCCTTCCGCAGGATCGCGCCGCCTTCAAAGTGCGAGTAGGCCCCCCCCGAGTCGGGCACATAAATCCGGTCGGTCGAGTTCTGTGACCACTGCAAACTCGGGTGAAAGAACGGAGACGCCACTAGGACCGGCTCGCCAGGCAGTCGGACAATCCGCAGCGTCTCTCCGACCCCGCGCAGCCCCGATTGCTCGGCCATCAGGTTGCGGTGTCCGCGATCATTGACCACCCACAACAGACTCCACCCGATCAAGGCCGCAGCCAGCCCGCGCCGCACGGACACATTCGAGAGGCCGCGCACGACGACCACGATGCCGACGATGAAGAACAGATGAGCGAAACTCCAGTACCGACCTTGCAGCAGATTCCGCGAGGCCAGACTGTACAGCGTACTCAACACCGGCGGAGCGAACGCCAACCCCGCGATGACCCACCGGACTCGGGCGGGCGACTTGGCGATGAACACCGCGACCACGACACAGAGCAAAAAAAGCTGGATCGAGGCAAACTGCCCCCAGTCTCGAATCCAGGGGGACGAGACCCACTCGGCACCGTAGAGGAACGGTTCGCTCCAGGAAGCTGAGAAGGGCGGAATCCAATAGGCCGCTTGCACCCGCGCGTGTTGCGAGTAGAAGACTGGCCCCCAGATGATCCACACGGGTAGCGTGACCAAGATGGCCGTCCCGAACCGGGCCCATACCGCGTTGCGAACCTCGACGGAAGTCTCCTGCCACACCTCGGCCATCCGGACCCCGATCACAATGGCTGCCACCAGCGAGGTGAAAAGTCCGTAATAGTGGGTCAGCGGCAGCAGGTTGCCGAATAGGATCACTATGACCCAGCCCGACCACTGCAACGGGGACTTGAGAATTCGCAAAGTCCCCCACCCGAGCAGCCCCGCGAAGAGGATTCCCAAGGTATACATGCGGGCCTGCTGAGCCTGCTCGATCGCCATCGGATTGAGGGCGTACAGTCCCGCCGCCAACAGCGGAAACCAACTTTCACGAGGGGGTTCAGAGTCCGCATCCGTCGCCTCGCGAACCAGCACTCCGATCAATCCGACGGTGATGACACCGCAGACAATACTGAACGCTCGCAGCGCGTCGGGTGAATCTCCGAACACCACCGCCCACAGTTTCAAGATCACATAATAGACCGGCGGATGGACGTTCAGCTGGATCGATTGAAACATCTCGGACCAGGAAAACTGGATCGTCTTCCACGCCGCCGCCTCGTCATACCACGCCGACACTTCATGCAGTCGGTGCATACGCAAGATCGTGGCCAGCGCGAGGACAACTCCCCACGCCAGCCACTGGGGCCACATCATCCGCCAAGTTGCCAGCGATGCCTCCGAGTGAGAGTCCACAGCCGGGGCCGACGGATTAGAACTCATTATCGACCAGTACCTGCTGGAGCGGGAGACCTTGCAGCTGGGCCCCCTGCGGAGTGAGCAGAGCGGAATAGACAGGGCCATCGATCGTTTCGGGAAGCATGCGGACACTGCCGTCGGCGAGGGCGATCAGTGCTCCGCCGGGGTGAAAACTGTTCGGGACGGGAGACTCGCCCTCGGGTCGGGTCAGCCCGCTGTTGATGCGAGCGATCCCGGAGTTCGAGGGGCCGTAGTCGACCTGCCCCGGACTGCAACTCTGATTCACGCAGGGATCCACGAGATAAAACGCGCACCGCAGCGGGTCGGTATTGGCGAACCCGCCTCTGGCATACGTGGGGTCCGCTCCGACTCGCACGTTCTCTGCCAGCATGATCGTTTGCGACAAGCCATCGGACACATCGGCCAGTTGATGATGCCGTTTGGTGATGTCCGTGTTCCAGGTCTCCATAAAGAACATCCCCATCCGCTTGAACAGTTCACGATCGCTGGGAGAGTTACCGACCTGCGACGTGTTATGCGGAAAGAGGCCATCCCCGTTGAGGTCGAGCGAGCGATTCTCAGTGTCGACGGGAACATCGCGTGTCCCCGAACTGTGCCGAGTGGTGTAGCCGACGCCGCCATTGACGGCATAGCTCAGATCCCCCCGGCCCAGCAGCGAGATGTCCGAAGGGCACTGATAGACCGGAATCTGTGACCGAGCGAGCGGATCGTTCACCGGATCGTCCATCGGCTTCTCGAAATCCCACTTGTTGTAAATGGCCGACTGCTCGACATAGGGAAGAATGTTGACGGCCCAGGTGCTGTGTGGAAATGAGTTGAGGCTGGCGTCATGACTCCAGTTTCCGGACGCGGGCAGGCGTTTCCGGGCCGTGTCAAATGAGGTCAGCGCGATGGCCAGATTGTGCAGGTTGGACATGCACTGCGTCCGACGGGCGGTTTCGCGCGCCTCAGACACTGCAGGCAGCAGCAAGGCCATCAGGATGCCGATGATCGCCAGCGAGACGAGCAGTTCGACGATCGTGAACCCCGCCCTTGCCTGTGGCTGGTGCCGAGAAACACAGTCCGTCAATCGCCTTCGGGCTCGGGTCACTACTCTCTCCTCCGTCGATGCACTGAAGATACCCACCCGCAGGAGCGATTACGTCTCTGCCCAGCCTTCAATCCGTTTGGCCCCGAAATACCCCAGCACTGCAGAGGCCAGAGCGAGTTCGACTAAGACCACACCGAACTCTTTGGGCGTACAGTCTCCCAGACCGGGCACCACATAGCGGTCAGGCATGCCGGGCTTGGGAAACCGCATGGCCGTTTGCCGTGACCAAGTGGCCAGACTCAGACTGACCACCACTGCCACAAACACAGCACACGCGACCCGAAACACCATCGGTGAACCCGCGAACTCTCGACCTCGGTTCCAACGGCCTTGCCAGCGGGACAGCTGCTCTCGCAATAAACTACGCCGCTCTTGAGCGGCCACGGCCTCATCGGCCAACAAACGGACGGACGATGTCCCCGGCATTGCGACTGGTGAGAGAAGAGCGACTTCACCCGCTCGCTGTTCAGTCACTTCGCGGTAGCGCTGCATCCAGCGGGGATCCGCCGTGGGTGTTTGTTCCGACGCCCCTGCCGTTTCGAGGCACAGGTCGGCTGCTAAATCATCAAAAGAGAAGCCAGTCTCGGGACGGCTGAGGGAATCTGACTGCGGTGCTCCAGACGACTGAGACTCGACCACCGATTCCGTCTCAGCCCGGCGAACACGATAAAACAAGCCGACAACCGTGTGAGCGGGCCGCCAATCCGGCTCCCAATCGGCTTTCACGAGATCCTCTTCGTTGATCTCGCCTGCGCGCGCAAGGGTCACCAGCTCGCCAAACGCGAGTGTCGTCTCTCCCCGCTTATAGACAATCCAACGACTGGCCATCTGAGCGCCCGCTTCAGGGACTCCGCTGTGCCATCACGAACGTGACGGTGCAGTTCCTCGATTCATACTAATCGGCAGGCTCGCCGGAGTCATCCTCGAAAGTCGCATTCGAGTGGAAAAACTCGGGGTCAACCCCTTGGGAGGGCGAGGCCAGTACGGGGCCGCGAACCAGAGACGACGTTTTCTGATTCGCACGGCTCGGCAGGGACACCCGAGATTCGCCCACCGCTTCAGCGGTGGGACCCACTCACGAACACAGACCCGGCAGAGGTGAAAGAGACCCGCACCGCTGCGCACCGCCGCATCATCGTCACACCGGTGAAGTCCGGCCTCCAGGGCCTCGCCCCCTGAATTGTGAAGAAATGGTGAATCTCCGGCATTGTTTTCCGTGAATTGAGCGGTACTGTTCTGTGGGCCAATCAGCGTGTGAGAAACAACGGCCCTTGTCGGCATCATGTTGTTTCGTTGGATTCGGCGTAAGCCGTTGGTGTGCCTCTCGGAGTGTTCCATGTTGTTGAGTCGTCGTCGCGGATTTACATTGATCGAGTTGTTGGTCGTCATCGCGATTATTGCGGTGCTGATCGCCCTGCTGCTGCCTGCCGTGCAGCAGGCCCGTGAAGCGGCCCGCCGCTCGCAGTGCAAGAACAATCTCAAACAGATTGGGCTCGCTCTGCATAACTACCACGATAACTACAACACCTTCCCCGCCGGGTATCTCGACCAGGGAGTCACCGCGAATCGGGGGAACTACACGTGGTCGTCGTCGATTCTTCCCTACATCGATCAAGCTCCGCTCTTCAACCTGCTGCGTGTCGGTGATGTCCCCTTCTCCACGAATCTGACGAACAATCTGTCCGCCATGCAGACCCCGTTGTCGGGCTTTGCCTGCCCCTCGAATTCCGCACCGACACTGAATGATGCGGCTCTTCCCGCAGCAAATGCTCGTGCGATTCAGGACTCGGCTGGCGCGGAACGTCAGTTGCCCGTCAATAGCTACGTGGCCATGAACAACTCCGCCATCGGCGTGTACCGTAATCGCGGAACGAATCAGACGGATGCCTCAACAGGTGCCAACGGGACGTTCTTTCGCAACAGTAAAATGGGATTTCGGGACATGACTGACGGTTCCAGCAATCTCATCGTCGTCTCAGAGCGTGCCTGGCAGAACCGGTTGACCCTGACCTACTCGGGTGTCATGTTCGGTGTACGTGACAACGGTGGCGGTAATGATAATGTGACACAAACCAGTGGTGACGCCGGATTGGTCTACGCCTTCGCTGCGCCGGTCGCGAGTATCAACCAGCCGTTTATTGCGGGCGGAGTGATCGCCAATCGCCAGGGCCTGAGCAGTGTTCACACCGGGGGGTGCCATGCCCTGCTGGGTGACGGTGCCGTCAAGTTCATCAGCGAGAACATCGACTTCAATCTCGATGCGACGGTGAACAGCACTCTCGAACGCCTGATCGGCATCTCCGATGGCGGAGTCGTCGGCGAGTTCTAATTCTGCCGCAGACATCGACGCTCAAGCCGTAGACCCCGACTGGTCGAACCCGTCGGGGTTTTTCATTTCCCCTCAGCCGGTTGGACTTGGAGTGGTTTCTCTTCCCCGCGCCACAGTCGACCAATGTTGCTCGCATGCCGCAGCACAATCAGTGTCGGCACCGCAATCGCAAATCCCGACAGGCTCCACATCCGCGAGGAGAATGAATCCGGCCAGTTCATCGCTAAGACCGCCACCGCAAACGCCACCGCAGCCAGAACTGAGGCCAGCGACACAATACGCCTCACCCAGAACACCACGGCAAAGACCGCAAACGCGATCAGCGTCGCCCACGGCGAGAGGATCGCAGCCACTCCCAGTCCGGTGGCAACCCCTTTGCCGCCCTTGAACTGCAACCAGATCGGACAAGTGTGTCCGATCACAGCGGCCAGCCCGCACAACACTCGCTGGTGCGGTTGAGCGTCGCTCTCCATCAGCAGTAGCTGAGGCACGAGCCAGGTCGGTAACAGCCCTTTAAGAGCATCGAGCAGGAGTGCCAGGCTGCCCCACCTCCAACCCAGCGTGCGGGCCACATTGGTGGCTCCCACGTTCTTGCTGCCGTGCTCCCGCAGGTCGATCCCTTTGGCGAACCGAGCGAGTAACAGCGAGCAGGGAATCGACCCGGCCACATAAGACGCCAGTGCCGAGAGACCATAGCTGAGCAGTGGGGTCATGAGTGCGATTCCGGCAGCGAGTGCAACACGAGATCCAGCCGGCTGAGAAACTGGTCCGGGTCAGAGAAGTCGTGATACAGCTCATCCGGCTGGGTATGGATCAGTTCTTCGGCGGTGAACATCCCCGTCGCGACGGCGATCGCCCTGGCTCCAATCGCCCTCGCACACTTCACATCGGACGGGGTATCTCCGATCACACAGACTGCTCGTGGGTGGATGTCACGTCCGAGGTGGCGACACGCTTCGCCCCAAGCGACGCGGGCCACATCATCCCGGTCGTGGTGAGTGTCGCCATACCCGCCAAACGCGAAGTGATGGTCGATGGCGTGATGCTCCAGCTTGATCCGCGCTGCCTCGCGAAAGTTTCCCGTGAGCAGCCCGAGTGTCACGTCACTGCGGGTTGCCAATCGGTCGAGCAGTGTCTCGATTCCCGGCAGAACGGTCCCCTCCAACTCCTGAAGCGTCGATTGCAAGTGCCCGAAATAGACGGTCTGGAACTGCACCCACTGGGATTGCGTCGGAGCGAGTTCATGATGAGCAAACAGGTCCGCAGTGATCGCCCGGTCAGTGCGTCCCGCAGCGGGAATCTCTTCGTTCGGTTCAGCGATCCCGAAGACATCGGTCAGCGCTCGCTCCATGGCCCGTTGCCCCGCGCCTCCGGTCCGGAGCAGTGTCCCGTCGATGTCGAACAGGCAGACATACTTCATTGAGCGAGGGTCCAGAAAAGTCGCGTAGGCGATGTCGCTCCGCGACTCGCATTCCGTCAGTGAGAGCAGCCCCTCTAAGGAGACTTCCACCGAGATTCGAGATCTGTCCCGAGAGCGGAGTCTCAGTCGCGGAGCGACATGAGCTACAGTCGGCGATGCCGTTCCGCGACTCGAACGGAGAACTTGTTCCTACCGCTCAGCCAGCACCATGTCGATGCACAGCACCGAGGCCAGAATCAGAATCCGCAGCGGGTTGTCTTCCGGCACGTCATCTGAGATTTGTAGCATGTAGTTATCGGCACTGGTGAACAGCTCTTTCCCGAGACCGGCCCACTTCTTGGAGACCTTGGCCAGGCTGACGCCGTTGTGTTCGAAGTTGAATTCCCAAGCGGTCCACTTCCCCTTGAGCGTACAGAGCTGCTGGTCGTCTTCTCCGAGGACGTAGAATGTCGCCGTCCAAGCAAACATTTTCTGCTTAAATCCTCCGACGCGATCATCGCCCTCATCCAGGACATCGACCTTGGAAACGAAGAAGGATGTCCCGCGCTTGACGGCCAGCACAGGTTCTCCTTCGGGTGTCGTGACCTCCACATGGAAGGGGGTCATCGTCTTCCACTTGGTCATCCGCAGCATCTTTGTGAAGAACCCCAACCGAGGTTCGCGGCAATGGAGAATGCACTCCCCGGTGGCCGGATCGAAGACATCGTAGTTATTGGCGGCCTTGAACCAGCCGACTTGCTCTTTGACGAAGAACTGATTCCGCTGAAGGACTGGGTGCATGCCGCGTTCCGATTGAGGAGGAGACTCACAGGGAAGTTGAAGACGGTCGGTATGTGGCTCAAGCGAAACGGGAGCGGCTGCTTTACGCTCCGGCTCCGACGATCACGACAGCCTGTCCTCGACGAGTGACGCTGAGTTTCAGGAAGGTCGTGTTCGTGATCTTTTGCGGCTCGCCGCACACGATATTCAATCGACAGCTGGGGTCCGGTGTGTCGCAGCCCAGAGCCGGGTACAGCACCCCATCCGCGAGGGACACTAACGTGGCGACGAGATCCAGAGAGCCGCCGCTGGCCCCGGCGTTCCCGTAGAACCCCTTGTAGGCGGTCACCGGAACTCGTGAAGCGTAGTCCCCGAACACTTCGTGGATGGCGTCGGCTTCCGCCTGATCATCCACCCGAGAGCCCAGCCCTTGGGCGTTGATGTGGCCAATCTCTTCCGGACGGAGACCAGCTTGCTTCAGAGCGATCCGCATCGCATTGACCAGTGCCCGCTGTTTGAGCGGATGACCCGTCCGATCCGTCACACACGACGACGCCCCGGAGAGGATGCGACCGTAGATGTGGGCCCCACGAGCTGCCGCATACTCGGGCGTCTCCAGAATCAGACTGGCAGCCCCTTCGCCGACCACCTGGCCATTCCGCCGGGCGTCAAACGGCTTGCAGCTCAGGGCCGGATTCGACTCATCGTAGCCGACCTGGTCCCATTGCATGGCGTGGATGGCTTTGGTCGGGTGAATTCGTGTGCCGGTGGTCCCGACGATCATGGCATCCGCAGCACCGCGTCGCAGCACGCTCAGAGCTTCATTGATCGCGGCATTTCCGGATGCTTCATCCATCGTCAGTGAGTTACTCGGTCCGCGCGCATCGGCTTGAATCGCGATATGGCACGCTGGCATGTTCGGCAAATACTTCAGCAGCCACAGCGGCTCCATATTCCGCAGCCCGGTGGTGCCCCATTCCTCGCTCTGAAACACGCCCTCCGAGTTCACACAGGTCCGACCGGGATCCGCCATCCCATCCGGCATGAAGAACATCAAGTTTGCCCCGAACTCCACGCCTAAGCGATGGTGTTCCAGGTTCTCCAGATCGAGCCCGCTGTCGGTCAGAGCCAGCGTCGCCGAGGCGGACCCCATCGCGATCTCGCGACACATGACCTTAATCCACTTCCGCTGTTCCTTCAGCCAGATTTTCTTCGCCGATTCATCGGTAAAGTCCTTCACTTCACCGCCCACGCCCCCGGGAACAGCGATCCCTCGAAAGAGGGTCACATGGCTGATCCCCGGGCGCCCGGCCCGCAGGTTCTCGATGAACGCAGACTTCCCGATTCCGATCGGGCTGACGACGCCCAGACCGGTCACAACGCCGTAGGTGGCTTTCGATGGAGAACTCATGAGACGGGAACGACCTCGGAAAGATTCCGTAACACTCCCACGCCCAGTCACCACAATGCGGGATAACTCGGTTGGAAGAGCAGCTGACCGTTGTACATCAGAGATTGTTACGGCAGGTTTTGCAAGCGCGAAGCCAGTTCGCCCGTGGCAAAGAATCCATTCAGTTCGTGGAAGGTCTCAATCCGCTGACAGAGAAAGTGCCATCCAGCGCCCTCGCTTTAAGCACCGCCGAGGGCGGCCAATATGCCACGGTCATCACGCATGTGCGTCAGGCAAGTCGGCAACTGCCAGCTTCTGCCCCCTCTCCCCCACATTCGGTTTGGCCCTCGGAGTGAACTCGACTGTGGGGGAGAGGGTTGGGGTGAGGGGGCCACATCGCTCGCCTTTGGCCCCTCACCCCGGCCCTCTCCCCACAGCCATCTCCACACAGAAAGTCGCGTCGCCCGTGGGGAGAGGGGGCAGAAGACGCGGGCTGTCGACTTTTTGGCGCACACACAGTCATCAATCGTTTATCGCATCCGCTCGCATCCTCCCGGACGGTCCGTTATCATTTTCCCCCTGACTCCACCGCCCCGGCTTGGGTTGTCTGTGCCGGGGTGTTTCTCTGGGGTTGGCGTTCTCATTTTGACTCGAAGAGGTTGCCGTGATCATCGTCCTCAAGCCCGGCTTCACCGAGGCCCAGCTCAAGCATGTGACGGATCGGATTGAGGAAATGGGCTTCCGCCACGAAGTCAGCCGGGGCGAGCAGCGGACGCTCGTCGGGGTGATTGGTGACGAGGGGAAGCTGCGGAATGCACCGCTCAAGGCGATTCCCGGCGTAGAGGAAGTGATGGGCATTTTGAAGCCGTATAAGCTGGCCAGTCGAGAGTTCCGTCAACAGTCGAGCGTGTTCGATCTCGGGCATGGCGTGAAGATTGGGGGTGGCCATCTGATTCTGATCGCCGGGCCGTGTGCGATCGAAGGCGAAGAGCTGCTCTACGATATCGCGACCCAGGTCAAGGCCGCTGGAGCCAACGTTCTGCGCGGCGGAGCCTTTAAGCCCCGCACCAGCCCGTACAGCTTCCAGGGGATGGGCGAAGACGGTCTCAAGCTGCTGCGGAAGGTCGGCGACGAACTGAAGATGCCGGTCGTGACCGAGGTCATGGACCCCCGCCAGGTTGAGTTGATCGACCGCTACACCGACATGTTCCAGATCGGGGCTAGGAACATGCAGAACTTCAACCTGCTGAGCGAAGTCGGCCAGACTAAGCGGCCCGTGCTGCTGAAGCGCGGGATGAGCGCGAGTATCGAAGACCTGCTGATGTCCGCCGAGTACATCCTGGCCAGTGGAAATCAGGAAGTCATTCTCTGCGAACGCGGCATCCGCAGCTTCGACAAGTCGACCCGCAACTTGCTCGATCTGGCGGCGGTGCCGAACTTGCAGGGACTGTCCCACCTGCCGGTCGTCGTTGACCCGAGCCATGCCACCGGTCGCCCAGATCTGATCCCCAGCATGTCGCTGGCCTCGATCGCTGCCGGTGCCGACGGCGTTCACGTCGAAGTTCACAGTTGCCCCGAGAAGGCGACCAGCGATGGCCCGCAGGCACTGCTGCCGCACCAGTACGCGGAACTGGTGAAGCAGATGCGGGCGATCGCGACGCTGATGGGGAAGACGATCGACCCGCTGCCGGTGTGAGGAGGGCAGTCAGCCAGAAAGCCAGAGAGGCAGGATGCCTTGCCTGAGTCCCGTCAGGGACGACGGACAATAGCCCACCGTTTTAACGGTGGGTCCACCCGACCAACGATTGCCGAAAAGTCCCGCAGGGACGACAGAGGTCTGTCGCCCCCGAGGGGCTGAATCAGGAGTCACGACCAGTCACCCACCGATGAATCGGTGGGCTATTGTCGAATGTCCCTAGCGGGACAAAGCACAAGCTATTCGGTTTTCGAAGCACCGCCCTCCGTTCGCTCAACCCTCAACCCTCAACCCTCAACGGTCTTCCCATGCGACGTTACCTGTCCGGAAACTGGAAGATGAACACCACCTTGGCCTCGGCAGTGGCCTTGGCGAAGGGGGTGGTCGCGGCGGCTCCGCACAAGTTGGCCAAGGTTGATGTGCTTCTCTGCCCGCCCGCACCGTATCTGCTGGCGGTGCGAGATGTGGTTCAGGGAACGGGAGTTTCCCTGGGGGCGCAGAACGCCTCGGCGGAAGCCCCGGGAGCCTTCACGGGGGAACTGTCCCTCGACATGCTGCTCGACACGGGGTGTAAGTCAGTGATTCTGGGACACAGTGAGCGACGGGCGCTGTACGGCGAGACGGATGCGATCGTCAACAAAAAGGTGCATGCCGCCTTGGTCAAGGGGCTGCATGTGGTGCTGTGCGTCGGTGAATCGCTGGAAGAACGTAAGGCTGAGCGGACCAATGAAGTCCTCGACACCCAGATGGCGGGGAGCCTCGCCGGAGTGACCGAAGAACAACTCAAGAATGTGGTCATCGCCTACGAACCGGTGTGGGCCATTGGGACCGGTCTGACGGCCTCCCCGGCGCAGGCCCAAGCCGCCCACGCTCATCTTCGCAACTGGCTGCTCGTTCGCTACAATGCCGTGTCCGCCGTGGCGACCCGTATCCTCTATGGAGGCAGCGTGAAGCCAGACAACGCTCTGGAACTGCTGGCTCGGCCCGATGTGGACGGGGCGTTGGTCGGCGGAGCGAGCTTGAAGCCGGAACTGTTCGTCCCGATCATCGAGGCGGCAGTGGCTGAGGCTCGCTAGTGGCACGTGGGATAGGCTTCCAGCCTGTCGTTTTCCTGAAGATGACAGGCTGGAAGCCTATCCCACGCTCAGAATTGAACAACAACAGATCGCTCCCCTTGATCGGGTGAGCGGAACATTCGTCGGATGAAAGGGATCGGTCCGGTGTATATCCTGTCCATTGTCCTGCAGACTTTGATTCTGCTGCTCAGCTTCTTCATGATCGTGCTGATTCTCCTGCAACGGGGACGCGGCGGCGGTCTGGCGGGAGCCTTCGGCGGTTCCGGTGGGCAAAGTGCCTTCGGGGCCAAGGCGGGTGATACATTCACTCGCATCACTGTCGTGGTGGCCATTCTCTGGGCGACCACCGCTGGCATTTGCGGCTTGGTGATGCGGAAGGCCAATGCGGAGAACACGCGAGGCAAGTCATTGCCCGCTGCCGAGGTCAAGGGGGTCGAAGACCTCCAGAAGGAATCCGGCACTGGCGGGGCCAAGGGAGATGGGGCGACAGCAGCTCCAGCGGGAACGACCGCTCCGGCCACAACCACTGGGCCAGCGACGAAGACCGGCCCGGCGAGTCCAGCGGGTGAAGGCGACAAGCCTACGACCACACCAGAAGCCCCAGCCGACCCGAAGGCTCCAGAAACCAAGCCGGAAGGTGAGGCGGCCAAGCCAGCGGACCCAGCCGCTCCGAAGACGGAAGCCCCTGCTGATCCGGTCAAGCCCGCCGACGGCGAGAAGCCAGCGGCTACTCCCGAGGCGAAGCCCGAAGCTCCTGCTGCGGAAGCCCCCGGCACCGAAAAGCCCGCAGACCCCGCAGTTGAAAAGCCAGCGGACGCTGCCCCTGCAGCCGAAGCCCCGAAGCCGTAATCGATTGGACCGATCACAGTGTTGTTGAGCATGACCGGTTTCGGATCGGCCCAGGCGGAGAACGGCGGATTCGCTGTCTCAGCTGAGGTGCGGTGCGTCAATAATCGCCACCTGAAGGTCTCGATCCGCTGTCCCGATTCGTGGTCCTCGAAGGAACACGAAATCGAGAAGCTGATCCGGCAGTCGATCGGTCGCGGCACGGTGAACATCAGCTTGCGGGTGCAGGGGATCGGCCCCCGCGAAGACTCGCTCATCAACCGCCCGCTTTTGACAGCTTATTGGCATCAGGTGCAAGCCGTCTGTGCCCAGCTTTCGGCCCCGCTGCCCTCGGTCGGCGAATTGCTGGCCCTTCCCGGTGTGGCGATTGATGAGGCCGGGGCCGGTCTGGACGACGAGGACTGGAAGCTCGTCGAGCAGGCCGTCACGCAGGCTCTGGTCAAGGTCCAGGAGTTCCGCCTCCGCGAGGGCCAGGCGATGCGGGACGAGATGCGGTCGCTGATCCTCGACCTGCGTCAGTGCCGTCAGGATGTCCTCGAACGAGCCCCGCTGGTGATCGCCGCCTACCGCGACAAGATTCGCGACCGCGTGACCCAGCTGCTGAGCGGCACCGGCTCGACCGTCACCGACCAGGACTTGGTCCGCGAGGTCAGCCTGTTCGCCGACAAGTGCGACATCACCGAGGAACTCGCCCGGCTGCAATCGCACCTGAGCCAGTTCGAAGACTCGCTGAACGCCCATCCGTCCGCTGGCCGGAAGCTCGACTTCCTCTGCCAGGAACTGAACCGCGAGGTCAACACCATCGGCTCGAAGTCCAACGACGTGACCATCACCCACCGCGTGGTCGATGCGAAAGCGGTGGTGGAGAAGCTGCGCGAGATCGTGCAGAATGTGGAGTGAGAGCGAGGGGTGAAGCCTCAATCATGTTTTCGATCGTCGACATCAGTGACTGGACCAAGCTGACTCCGGAGCAGATGGGAACCAAGCCGAAGTTCTGGTGTCTTGACTCCCAGGGGGACGAATACCTATTCAAGGAGAGCCGCTCACATTCGGGCGAACATTGGTCCGAGAAATTGGCTGCGGAGATCGCGGAAGCACTGGGGCTGCCTCATGCCAAGATTGATCTCGCTGTCTGCAAGGGCAAGACCGGAACCCTCTCGAAGAACTTTCTCCAGAAACCGGGCTCATCCAGTTTGGAACATGGGAATCAATTGCTGTTCAGGCATGATCCCAGCTACCCGAAAGACGGGCCGAACTTCGGCGCAGCCGCGCATACGTTGGATCGAATTTTCTCGGTGCTCTCCGAGCAACATGTCGGGCTCCCATCGACTTTCGTGGGATTGCCCGAGAACGTGAGATCGGCCAGCGAACTCTTCGTGGGCTATCTGCTATTGGACGCATTGATCAATAATACTGATCGGCACCACGAGAATTGGGCGATCATCGTATCCCAAGCTGCCGATCAATCCAGACTCGTTGAATTGGCACCGACGTTTGACCATGCCTCCAGCTTAGGTCGAGAACTCACTGACGAGCAGAGAGAGTACCGGCTCAGGGCCGAGCACATGCGTAACGATCCAAAGAAGCCAGCTCGTCGTGACCAAACCATCGCTGGCTATCTCTCCAAGAATGACGGACGGTCACGGATTTATGCGAACGAGCAAGACTCGAAAGCACTCCATTCGATGCAAGTATTCGAGCAGGCGAGAACGCGATTTTCAGTGGCGGGAGATCCTTGGATTGATCGGTTGAACCGCTTTCCCACAGACAGATTTCACGAACTGCTGGCGCAAATGCCGCCGCAAATCATGTCACAAGCTGCACGCGACTTCAGCCTGTGTCTGCTAGAATTGAACCGATTCGCCCTTGTGTCGAGGAGATTTCAACATGACTGAAGTTCTCCACGCCTTGTTCATCGCTTGGCAACACCCGGAGACTCGAAGATTCCATCCAGTCGCTCGACTGGCTCAGGTCCTGGGAGCCGGATGTGCAGACTATTTCGAGTTCACGTACATCGAAGGGGCTCGTCAAGCGGACGGTTTCCAGCCATTTGTCTCGTTCCCCGAGCTTCATCAGGTCTACAGGTCACAACGTCTGTTCCCGATGTTCACGAACCGGCTGCTCTCCTCCCGTCGTGCGGACTTCCCGGAGTACATGGATCAATTGGGCTTGCCACTCACGACAAAGAGCCCGATCGCGATTCTGAGCCGTAGCGGTGGTCGGCGGGCGACGGACACACTGGAACTGTTTCCGCTCCCGGAGTTTGAACCGGAATATGGCTATCGCACATGGTTCTGGGTTCATGGCTTGCGACACCTTGCGCCTGTGGTCCAATCGCAAATCGAGGCGCTGATACAAGGCGAGCGAGTCCTGCCCCATTGCGAAACGGACAACCGGGTGGACCCGTCCGCGATCAAGCTCCTCAGCAGTAGGGGGGGGAATTGGATCGGGTATATGCCGTCCTATCTTCTGGACGATGCACACACTTTGCAGGAGACATGTGCTTTCTGTCACATTTTTGTGGAGAAGGTCAATCCTCCCTCGTCCCCAATCCAGCAACGAGTTCTCTGCCGGTTAGAATCATGCTGGCCGGAAGGGTTCATTCCCTACTCGACGCCACGCTATCAGCCGCTTTCGTCGGAAGCAGCTGACATTCGGCCTCCGATCATCGAACTGATCTGTTGAAATCGGCGGATGAGTCCGGCTTCTACACCGTCCCTCTACTCACTCCACCGGAGCCTTCGATTGGCGGCCCCTGAACATACCCACCCGACCCGCGTGGTTGTCCTCTCCGGACCTTCGGGGAGCGGCAAGTCGACGATCGTGCAGCAACTGATCCGGCAGTGCCCGGTGCCGTTGCGGCTGTCGGTCTCAGCGACCACACGCGATCCCCGTCCCGGCGAGATTCACGGCGAGCACTACTACTTTCTGTCACTCGCGGAGTTCGAGACTCGGCGGCAGCGCGGCGAGTTTATGGAGTGTGCCGAGGTCCACCGGACCGGCAATTGGTACGGTACGCTCTGGTCGGAAGTCGATGTCGCCCAGAGTCTGGGAAAGTGGTCGCTCCTCGAAATTGATGTCGAGGGAGCCCAGAATGTGATGCAGATGTATCCCTCAGCGGTCACGATCTTTGTGACCCTTCCATCACTCGATGAATACGAGCGACGGTTGCGAGCGCGGGGGACGGAATCAGAGGCGGTACTCCAGCGACGTTTGCAGACGGCGCGCGAGGAGCTTAAACTAGCGTATTGCTACCGATTTCGGGTGGTCAACGACAACCTGGATCAAACGGTCCAGGAAATCTGCCAGATCCTGTCAGACCAAGAGGCGGAACTCCATGCTCGATGAATTGAAGGAAGACTGGATCGTCAACAAGGTTGGCGGCCGGTTCAAACTCTCCACACTGATCCAGAAGCGTCTGGTTCAGCTGAATAAGGGCGCTCCACCACTCGTCGATGAAATCGGCAAGCCGACGATGCACACAGTCGTGCGCGAAATTCTGGAAGACAAGATCTTCCTGGATGCGTCAAACGATGTTGTCATGGCCGTCGATGACGCCCCCGACCCGAGTGGTGCTCCGAATCTGGATGACCTGTAAGACGTAGGATGGGCAATCTTGCCCGACCTGTCCGGCGCACGGTGGTCGCAAGCCACCAACACGCGTCGAGCGCCGAACACCTGATCTGTGAAAATCTGTGTGACCTGTGTACCCCCATCGCTTTCCTTTTCAGGAGAGGTCTGAGAATAAGTACACAGATTTCACAGATCGACACAGATTCAGAGGGGGCGATTGCCGTATCGAGTCGGCTAGACTTTCACACGTTAACACCCGTTCGGAGAAGGCTTGGAAGGGCCGTCCAACTTCATTCCGACTCACATCAGGGCGTTTTCCGATCGCCGGGAATCGCCCTCTTGTGTTGTTGGATCTCTCGTGAAATGCCAGTTCAAGAGGAACGGCCCCCTTGCCGCTCTGGCAATCGGGGTCTAACTTCCACAACACACAACGGCTGCGGGACTGCCCCGACGCCCACCCCCGAGGAACGTCAGAATGCCCGTCGCTGCGAACTACAAGGTCAAAGACATCTCCCAGGCCGAATTCGGTCGTAAGGAACTCGACATCGCCGAGCACGAAATGCCCGGACTGATGTCGACTCGCGAAAAGTACGGCCCCCAGAAGCCGCTCTCCGGTGTTCGCATTACCGGCTCGCTGCACATGACGATCCAGACCGGCGTCCTGATCGAGACGCTCAAGGATCTCGGAGCCGACGTTCGCTGGGCCTCGTGTAACATCTTCTCGACCCAGGATCACGCCGCAGCGGCCATCGCTGCCAGCGGGACGCCGGTCTTCGCCTGGAAGGGTGAGACCCTCGAAGAGTACTGGTGGTGTACTTGGGAAGCGATCATCTTCCCCGGCCAGAAAGGCCCTCAGCTGATCGTCGACGACGGCGGCGACGTGACCCTTCTCATCCACAAGGGTTACGAGATGGAGAACGGCGACAAGTGGGTCGACTCTCCCAGCGATAACCTCGAAGTGAAGGTCATTAAGGACTTGCTCAAGAAGATCGCCCAAGAGCAACCCGGCATCTTCCACACGATCGTCAAGGACTTGAAGGGGGTCTCGGAAGAGACCACCACCGGGGTTCACCGCCTGTACGAAATGGCCAAGGCGGGCAAGCTGCTGTTCCCGGCGATCAACGTCAACGACAGCGTGACGAAGTCGAAGTTCGACAACCTGTACGGCTGCCGCGAATCGCTGCTCGATGGCATCAAGCGGGCCACCGATGTGATGATCGCTGGCAAGGTCGGCGTCGTCTGCGGTTACGGAGACGTGGGCAAGGGCTGTGCCGCCGCTCTGCGAGGCATGGGCGCACAAGTCATCGTGACCGAGATCGATCCGGTCTGTGCGTTGCAAGCTGCGATGGAAGGCTACCGCGTGATGCCGATCGAGGACACCCTCGGCACCGGCGACATCTATGTGACCACGACGGGGAACAAGGACATCATCACTCTCGCCCATATGGAGAAGATGAAGGACCAAGCGATCGTCTGCAACATCGGCCACTTCGACAACGAGATTCAGGTCGACAAGCTCAACGCCCGCACCGATGTCAAACGGCTCAACATCAAGCCGCAGGTCGACAAGTACACCTTCCCCAAGGGCAACTGCATCTTCATGCTCGCCGAAGGCCGCTTGGTCAACCTCGGCTGCGGAACAGGGCACCCCAGCTTCGTGATGAGCAACAGCTTCACCAATCAGACTCTGGCACAGATTGAACTGTGGGCGACGAAGGACAGCCGCCCCATCGGTGTTACCGTCCTGTCGAAGAAGCTGGATGAGGAAGTCGCCCGCCTGCACCTCGCCAAAATCGGCGTGAAACTGACCGTGCTGACCAAAGACCAGGCCGACTACATCGGCGTGCCGGTCGAAGGTCCGTACAAGACGGAACACTACCGGTACTAAGTCTGTAGCGACGTTCGCCAGAACGTGCGTCGCTAGCGCTGCATGATCTAATGCCCCTGTAGCGAATCTGGATTTGCAACAGGGGCATTTTTTTTTGTGATCGGTGACTCGCATGTCCGTCGCGATTCAGATCATTTTCCCTGCTTTATTTGCCGGAGTTCTGATCCGAGCGATTGGCATCTTGATTGCCCTACGGCTTGGGCGATTGACTCGCGGCACGATCGAGACCCCGAGCGAATGGAACATCATGTCGAGTCAAGGCCATAAACAGTCGATGGCATGGCTCAAGATGCTGAGTGAGTCTGCCCACACCGATTGGAGCCGAAAGGCACGCTTGGCTCTCCGGCTTGAGCGATCTGGTATGTTCCTGTTCTTTGCGGGCTGGCTTGTTGCGATTCTCGCGATCGTCTTTGGGTAGTGATTCCCAGCGGATGTCTCGCTCCGTCGTCTGACCAGTCGGCGTGGGTGGCGGGGTCAGGAGGCTCTGCGCATGGCCCCGGCAAGGGGGATCGTCGCAGAGAGCTTCTGTCGAGGACAGCACTGATCCCCAGCCAGCCTTCCGATCCAGCAATCAGATATTCTGCGACCGAGCGATTTCCGGGACGGGGCCATGCGCAAAGCCTCCTGGCCCCGCCACCCACCGCTGTTAGTGGGCATTGAAATCGACGAGCGTTCTTGGCAAGGACTCGCTAGGGGAGGAGGGCTCCATCGCCGGGCCGGGTTTTCTACGGGTAACGCGAAGGCTGCGGAGGCCAGTATAGAGGCCATGCAGCACCAGGATCGCGGCACACGCCCCGGCGATCAGACGGCGGTGGAAGCGATCCTCGCTCGACCAGATCATCCGCCCGGTCGAGTCGTAGCAGGCGGAGAGCTGGTGAGAGTCTGGGAATGGCGGACGTGGCACCCAGGCAGGAAGCCTGGCCCAAGCCTTCCTGAGACTCGATGCATGCGAGGCCGAAACCACGTACCAAGACTGACCCTGGTGAGTCACCGTCTCGTCGCAATAATTCCATTGTGACTCGATGACCACTTGACCCTGACGATTGATCAGCCCCCAAGTTCCACCCTGCCGCTGCGGTTCCCATGGAGTTGGGTGACGATGGACTGTATCGCAGAACTTCGGTGGAGGCTTCGGGAAATTGAATCGATGACTACCGATCCCGTCGTACCGTCTTTCGTTGTTAGCAGCTGTGGACACGGAGGCCAAGCCTGCAGCGTCGAACGGCTCAGCTTCCGCCCATCGCGGCTCGATGACGACTAGCCCTTGGCGATCGATCCAACCCCACTGGCCACCGCGTTTAACCCGTGCCGTGTCATCTAATTCGAAGTATTCGTTGGCCTCCCAAAGGGGTTCAATGACAACCCGTCCCTGTTGATCAATCCAACCCCATTTGCCATCACGCTTGACCTGTACCCAGCCGTTCCGGTCGAAATCTTCAGTATCCTCCCATTCAGGTTCGATGACGACCCGTCCCTGTCGATCGATCCAGCCCCATTTGCCATTTCGATTCACTTTTGCCAGATCTGACCCATAAAAATCATTTGCGGAACTCCATTGGACTTTAATGGCTTCGTGTCCTTGGCGATCGATCCAGCCCCATAGACCCGAGGAGATGTCACCGCGTTGCACTCGTGCAAAACCAAAATGGTCGAATCCCCATGCTTGCCCATATTGCGGCTCGATGACGACTTGACCCTGGCGATTGATCCAACCCCACTGGTCATCGAGTTCGACTTGTGCCAGCCCGTCCTCATCGAACTCCCTGGCGTCATCCCAGCGAGGTTCAAGGACCATCTCACCCTGCCAGTCCGCGTATCCATACTTGCCACCGCTTTCGATGGGCGTCATGAGGGAGATCAAGTCCGTCCAATCTGGTTCGAGCACTACGTGCCTCTTCTGATCCACCCAGTCCCAGTGACCATCATGCTGACTGCGTTCATCGTTCGCGATCCAGTATTCAAGGAAGTGTTCCCATTGCGGTTTCACCACCACGCGACCGTGGCGATCGATCACCCCTCCCTTGCCATCGCGTTGTACGAGGGCATAGCCGTCCGTGTCAAAATCCTCGACCCATTCCCATTGCGGTTCGATGACGATCTGCCCCTGTCGATTGATAAATCCCCACGTATCATCGGAGACCCATCGACCATGTACATCGTACATCCACTTCCCACTCTGTCGATCACGCAGCACCTGTGCCCAACCATCCGTGTTAAAATTGCTCACACTCGTCCACTCGAGGGGTATCCGCTCGTAACCATCCTGATCAATAAAGCCCCAACGGTCATCGCGCTCGACCCGGATCAGCATCTCGTCATCGGCCACCGGGCGCGGCCAATAGGTACGCACCTCTGGCCACAGATGCCAGCCGCAGGTGGCTAGTAGCAGGCTGAGTATGCCGACTCGCAAAGTCCGCACTCGGGGCACGGATACGATCTCCCACTGGGGCGATGGCTTTGTCAGGACTCAAATCCCGGAAAGACCATGCGGCTCACGCCGGACGCTCGCCGGACTTTTCGACTTCGCTGCGTGTGCAGTATCGAGAAGAATCATAGCGTAGGGCTCGCTGATCGCGAGAGCGTTCGAAACCCATCCGTGAGTCGAGTGGCACTCATACTTGGCGCGGGGAGTTCCAGCGAGCCCCCGGCGTGAGCCGGGGTGTTCTGGCAAGAGAACCTCCGCTCGCACCAGTGGGCGGTGGCGACGTGATCGAGTGGAGCAGAGTCGGCTCAGGCGAGACGCTGTCGGGCATGAACACCCCGGCTCACGCCGGGGGCTCGCCAGGATGTCTCATTTCACGCCCCGCGGAGTTCATCGTTGAGCATCCGACTCGACTACATCGCAGCGACACCGCACGCCATTTCGGCCTGTGCCTCGACGGGGGTCAGCGAAGCACTGCGGCGTTTGTACATGGTGACTTCGTTGCCCTTGTCACTGTAATCGATGGAATCCATGAATGACCGCATCAGCAGGATGCCGCGTCCGCTGGCGAGGGCGATGGCGTCGTCCTCGGTGGGGTTGCGGACCTTTTCGACATCGAAGCCCGGTCCTTCATCGCGGATCTTGAACCGCGCTCCAGCATGGCTGAATTCCGCGACCAGAGTGACGCGGCGGCTGCGAAAGGGTTCGAGAGCCTTGCGTTCGGCGATGGCGTGTTCGAAGACATCGCCCTCGATCTCACGCAGACGCGAACTGACTTCGAGATTGCCGTGAATGATCGAGTTGAGGAGGGCTTCTTCCAGAGCGACCTGAATCCGCATGCGGTCCCGATCGTCGATCAGACTGAACCGGTCACAGTGTTCCACCAGCAGGTTCACCAGATGCGGGATGCGGGATTTTTCGTTCTCCAAAGTGAACGTCAATGCCTCCTGGGTCAGGGAGCCTTCTGCCGCCTGACGCAGAGCCCGACTCGCCGCCCGTTCAATCGCACACTCGATGGGGAAGAGCCACTCGCTGGGATCACTGTCTTTCGCGAGGACGGCTTCTGCACCATCGCGTGCGGCCTGGGCGGCGGACTCAACAGTCAGGCTCGAACTGACGAGGAAGACCGAAGTCGTCATATGACGGTTGCGGACAGCCGAGATCAGATCACGCCACTCGCCATCACCCAGATCGACTTCGCTCAAAATCAGGTCAACTGGATGCAGTTGCAGCCGTTCGCGGGCTTCTTCGTAAGAGGCCGCTCCCTCCACAGTCCAGGATTCCTGCGACGCGAGCGCTTCGCGAACTGTGTCGCGATCAGCTGCCGAAGGATCGACATGGAGGATGACGGGCATGAGTAGACTCCAGTGACAGACTAATCCAGATCGCAGCCAAGTGGAACACCACTCAGTGAAATCAGAACCAGGATGAAACCGCATTCTCGTTGTAGAAGACGTGTTGCTGAACCTCACCGGATGAGGCAAGGAATCAACAAGGCTACGTTGCGACCGAATGGTCAAGACGACGAAGGGGAGTTGAAGGGACAGTATGCCGCGAATCCAGACCGTTGCCAACACTATGTACCAAGAAGTCGCAAAACATCGGTGAAGACGGGGTTGACGGATGTGCGGATTTTGAGGACCGTGTCAGGTCGAAGCCCAGTGTCCGAGCGGAGGGGACCACTGCGAAGCGGCACTTATCGCCAGTGCGCGGGGCGACCTACTCGCAGTGGTCTCTTGATGAAATCACGTTTGACGAACTGCCAGCATTGAGAACCGCCAGGGTTCCCCGCCACTTTTCACGAGGCATGTCTCCTCGCCTCTCTTGCCGGGCCAAACACACCGCAACTCCCGCCTCATCCCGAGTCGCAGCTCCCGCAGCCAATCCTCTGAAATCTGTGCTACTCACGTCGAAAATGTGCGCACGCTGCACAAATATGCGAAGTGGCCTCGAACACCAATCGACCCCGGGAGGGGTCACAGCCATTAGCCGGTGGTTGAGCGCAGCGACACCACCGGACGCAGTCTCTCCCATCCCGGAGGGATGGCAGAAAGCCCTCGGCCCCTTGAGGCGAATTCCGCACGAGAGCAACGCCTTCTGGCATCCCTCCGGGATGCGGGACTGGGTGCGGACCGTGTTCCGGTGGTGTCGCTGCGCTCAACCACCGGCTAATGGTTGACATCCCTCCGGGATGGAAGAGTTCGAGTGGCACCTCACTTTGGTTGCGGCTAAGCCGCGCTGGGAAAAACTGTGCGATCTGTGTACAAACTCTCTGCACGAGAGGGGCTCGACCAAGGAGTGATTGGTACACAGATTTCTCAGATTGGCACAGATTGAATGACTCGAAAATCGCACGATTTCCGGTCGTTGGGCGCGGGAGGGTGAGTCACAAAATCGCATTCACCGCGAGGTCCGAGGCGGCCCAGTGTTCACTGGTTTTATCAGCCTACCACTGTGGTCTCCAGACCTACTGGTACAGCGCGTACAGCACCACATTCACCGCCAGTTTCTCCGCGTCCTCTTTCAGATAGCCTGCACAGGCCACCGTCTGCTGCTGCTCCAAAGCGCAGCTGATGTCGTACTTGCTGTAGACGACGACGTACTTGCCATCGATCTCAATCCCTTCGAAAAGCGGTTCGCCGGTGGAGACTTCCGCATGCAGAGCCGATGTCTGTCCCGGGGCGGGGATGCGGCGTTTGACCTTGCGAACATCGAACCCCTGCATCGAGTGGAACATTTCGTGTTCGACCGGAATCGGTTTCAGCTCCTGGCCAAAGATCTGTTGAATCGCCTTGCGGAAACTCACATCGAACGGCTTCGCTCCGCAGCACGCATCGGCCATCAGAAAGCCGCCGTTGTCGAAGTACGCTTTGAGCTGGGTCGCCTCTTCGGGGGATAAAGTGAAATTCTTGCGACCGTGCATATAGAGGACGGGGCATGTGAACAGTGCCGGGTCATTGGCGGCCAGAGTCGGCGTTTCGGGATACGACTCGACTCCCACTTTGTTGAGGGCGATCTGCAGATTATGCACGGCATTCGCAGCGGTATCCCAACCGCCCGTGTGCTTGATCCGGCCGATACGCAGACCGCCTCGCGCATCGGATTCGTCGAGCCCCGCCAGTGACTCGGGCCGTTGTAGTTTGTCGCGCAGCTCTCGATTGGTCGCATAGGCGACGACATTGATTCCCAGCTGCAACGACTTGCCGATTTGCAACTTGACATCGGGATTGGTCCGCGAGTCGTTCCGCATCCATTTATCCCAGCGGCAGGAGTGGTCATACGGGGCGTAGACAATCGCCGTCCGGCAGCCGAAATCGACGCCCCACAACTCCGGCGGATCGCTCGCAAACACGGCTTCGCTGCGGTAGATGTCGTGCGTCTTTTCCAGCTTCCGGAGCTGATAGTCGCCCGTGGGGAACAGCCGGATGATGAGTTGGCGGAACCCCTGGTCGAAGGCCGGGCTCTCGCAGTTCTGGACAGCGAACAGGAAGCCGCCCTGAAACACATATTCGCGGAGCAGGGCCACTTCGTCGTCGGTGAGCGAGTCGAGGTTTTGATCTCCGGCGAGGTACGCGATGGGAGCCTGCTGCAGTGCGGCGACGCCCTCACCCTTGGCGGCGACCTGGATGTCGAGGGTTTGCCAACTGAGGTAATGCGGCCACTGCTCCTTGATCGAGATGGCGTCCACGAGGTTCGACACATCGTGTCGGTGACGGTTCCAATCGGCTCGCAAGATCCGCCCGGTGTTGGGGTCGCGAGGCCCATACTGCAGCTTGTTGATGAGAACCGGGCTGAGCCCCTTGGCGAGGAACAGCAGAGACAAACTCGTCCCAATCGGAGCGCCCTCATTAGTGCCTACCCAGGAGCCATCCGCAGGAGATTGTCCTTGAACCAGAAACTGGGCCCCCTCGCGATACCAGTCCGTCTGACCAAAAAAACGTTGTCCACTAAACTTGCCGGCCCGTTCCAAGCCGTAGAGATAGTAGAGCAAGAAGCTCCCATTGCTCCCCGGATTCGTGTGAATGCGGATGTTGTTGTTCATCCAGCGGATTCCGGCATCGATCGCTTCGTCGGATGTGGTGGTGTTCGACCCTCCGCAGCAATCGAGCTTTCCGTCCGGAGTCAACTCGTCTTCGATAATAAATGAGTTGATAATTTCCAGGGATGCCAGACCCGCGACGGTCATGCTCCCTTTGACATCCCCTTGGTCGCTGGCATATCCCCAGGGAGCCCCGTGGACAGCCTCTCTGGAACCACTCTGAGTGTTGATCCAATGGTCGCGGGCTTTCCGCCAGACTTTTTGATCAATTTGCATGTCGGTCTGAAAGCACGCTTCCCGCAAGCCGAGGATGGCAAACTGGGTCGTGCTGTTGTCCCAGCGGGTGGAGTCCGTGCCATCGACTCCGTAGCCCCAACCTCCCGAGGGAACCTGATGATCGATCAGCGTCTGGGCCATCTGCTGAATACGCGGCTTGTCTCGGGCCTCCCCAGCTGCGGCGAGGAACATGATCGCCATCCCGATGTCATAAGTTCCTTGAGGCAGTTGTTGAGAGCGGATGTATCGCAGGCATTTCTGGATGGCGGGGTCACTGGGCTCCATCCCCGAAGTGATCAGCGCCAGCCCCACCAAGCTGTTGGCCCCGATGGTATACCCGCCTTCATACCCGGTCTCGAAAGAACCGTTTCCGTTCTGCCGAGAGAGCAGGAACTTCTGGCCCCGCTGAATGGAGGTTTTGACCTTCTCCCGCAGGACATCATCGTTCTCGGCCTGCGCGAACGCGGGGCCAGAAAGTACGAGTAACAGCGAGACGATGAGCAGAAGTCGCCCCCAACCCAATGAACGCAAACGGTCCGCAGCAAGCCGTATTCTGCCTCCCTCTCCCCCACTGCGGGCGTGACATACGGAACCAACTCGATTGTGGGGGAGAGGGCTGGGGTGAGGGGGCCCCTCCGCACTCGGGAAGACTGTTAATGGCTCAGAAAACGTCCGAACTCGGGTCGCCGAGTCATCGGGCATGCGGCGAAGCAGAGCTTCGGGGATATGCGTTCCCAAGCAGGAGCTTGGGAACGAGGGAAATGCGATCACTAAGCCCAGGGGTTGCAACCCCTGGGCTTTCGTTGAGCGTGTGACAACCAGCATGATCTCATTCCTTATATCTTGAGCTTCGTCCACCGGCCTCGCGAAAACAGCCAGGCCCCGAGGAGTCCTCGCACCGTCACGTCGGCCAGCATCCCCAGCCACGCTCCCGCCAGTCCACCATTCCAATGTATCCCACACAGCCACGCAATAGGAGTCCGCAATCCCGCCGTGGACACAATCGCCAAGATCAGCGGCAGCCGAGTCTCCCCGGCTCCTCGCAATCCGTGGATGTAGACGATCCCGATCACCAGTGGAATCTGGCAGTACGCCAGAACTGGCATCGCCGAAATACCGATCGCCCGAATCTCCTGTGAACTCGTCATCAGTTCATAGATCGGCTGCCCCGCGAACACAAACAGAATCAAACCCAGAATCCCCACCGGAAGGCACTGCAACGCCGCAGCGTGACCCACCCGGACGGCCCGCTCCCGGTCTCCGGCCCCCAGCGACATCCCGATCGATGTTGCGGCCGCCGCCCCCCAAGCCGTCGCGGGCATGGTGGTGATCGCTTCAAAGTTGACTCCCACAATATGGGCCGCCAAGGCGGCGTCCCCGATCTGAGTGATGATGCGGACAAACAAGAAGTGCGACGACCAGAGGATCAAACCATCCAGCGCCGCCGGAATCCCAATCCGGGCCAGCCGAGTGACATGTTCGCCTCCCCAGTGAATCTCACGCCATCGCAATTGCAGACCGCGATATCCGGATCGCAATGCGGCCAGCATCATCAGCCCACCCAGCACTCGGGCCAGCACTGTCCCCGTCACGATTCCATCGACCCCCAGCGCGGGCAATGGCCCCAGCCCGTGGACCAGCGAATAACTCGCCATCACATTCAACACACTGACCGCGGCGAGAATCCACATCGGCACGCGCATCGTGCCGCAACCTCGAAACGCAGCTGATCCGCACAGCGTGATGGCCGTAAATATCTCGCCCACGGCATCCAATTGGATAAAGCGGACGGCAATCCGGGAGGCCTCGGGACTCAGCCCCGTGATGGCCACAAACCACGGCGCACACGGGATCATAATAAGAGCAAATAGCAGTCCCATCGTGACGGCCAATGCCATTGACCGTCCCACAATCGTATTGGCCTCTTCCGTATCCCCTCGACCACGAGCCCGCGCCACCAGAGCCAATGTTCCCGTGGAGGTGATCATAAACATCAGATTGGCGAGCCAACTGACATAGGCTCCGATCCCGATCGCAGCTGTGGCCGCCGTGGTGGCCGCGCTTTCCCCTCCGGGGAGATGACCCGAGAGATAGGTGTCGTACAGCACCACCAGAAACGAGAAGAACTGCTCGGCCAGCACCGGAATGGCGAGGAGCAACACCTGGAGATGCACCGAATCTGTGCGACGCAATCCCGGCGTTCCCTCCTCCACCGGCCCATACAGCACCGGTACGCACTCTTCAGGTTCCGGCATGGAGGACTCGATGGAGACGGGCAGGGAGGGCAACGGTTCAGGAGAGGATAAACGCGGACGCCCTGTATGGGAATGTCGCATTTCCCTCCGCGGTTAAGGAACCAGCAGCCCGATGCGTCAGCGAGGGGGCATGTCTCCAAGACGTTTCGACGGCAGTGGTGTCGCGGTTCCGCACTCGCAGGGATAGACTAAACAGTCAGCGGGGGCACGCTCTCCCTGATCCCCGAACGCTCCGACTCCGTGAGGTGACCATGCACGTGCGAATTCTCTCTCTCCTCGGTCTGCTTGCAGCTGGTTTCACTTTTCCGTTGAGTGTGCCAGCTGAAGACACCCCGCCCGACCCGACGAGCGGTGGCCGCTATGAGATGCGAGAGTTGCACGATCCGAACGGGATCGGCAAGTTCTACCTGGGCCGTGAGATCGCCCATGTGATGGGGCATCAGGGGATCTCCTGGCTGGAGCGTCCCGAGCGTGAGGAGGAGGAGGGGCTGACTCAACTGGTCGAGGCCCTGGACCTCAAACCCGGTCAATCAGTGGCCGACATCGGTGCGGGTTCGGGAGTCATCAGCTTGAAGCTCTCGGAAAAGGTCGGTCCGCAGGGGACCGTCCTGGCCGTCGATATCCAACAGGAGATGCTCGACGCTCTGGCCGTGAATTGCAAGAAAAAGGGCGTGACCAACATCGAGCCGGTCCTGGGCACGACAACCTCTCCGAACCTCAAACCGGGCTCGGTCGATCTGGTCATCATGGTCGATGTGTACCATGAGTTCGACATGCCGTTCGAGATGCTCTCCGGGATTGCGAAGTCCCTCAAACCCGGAGGGCGCGTGGCATTTGTTGAGTACCGCAAGGAAGACCCGGCAGTCCCGATCAAAGAAGTCCACAAGATGAGTGAGAAGCAAGTCAAGAAGGAAGCCACTGCCGAGGGACTCGGGCTGGTCTGGCTCAAGACCTACGGCAAACTGCCGAGGCAGCATGTGGTCATGTTTGAGAAGCAGTGAGGCAATCCGGCTTTCGGAATCGATCGCCATACTGAATCAATCCCGGGAATGACCACAGGCGGGGACGACATCCCCGCCTGTGGCCAGCATGAGTTTTGCGGATTCCGCCAGAATTACTTCTTCACCGTCAATTGCCCCTTGAGGCCCGCGATGTAGTCGAGAGAGACGTTGAGCAACTCATCGTTGTAGAAGTTCTTGGGGAAGATCTCCTCGTCTTTCTTTTTCTCTTCTGCTTCGCCGGTCTGCTTCTTTTCTTCGTCGGTGATGGCCTTGTCGGTTTCTCGTTCAGCGCGGAGGACAGACTCTTGCAGCGAGATTTCCTTGCGGTTTTTACGCTCGATGAATCGCTGAATCCCCAATTCGACCTTTTTGAAGTCCTCATTGGCTGTCATGCGAACTTCACTATTCTTCTGCAACGTGGCCACCAGTTCGGACGACACCTGTTTACCCGCGCTGTACCGGGCATTCCGAATCTGATCGAACGGCAGGGCGTTATCGAGTCCCGCCTCCCCCTCGTCCAAGTGGTCAAGAATCGAAGGCAGAACGACATCCGAACGGACGCCACGGTTCTGCGTGCTATCCCCATTGACGCGGTAGAACTGCTGAATCGTCAACTTGAGTCGACCTCGATCGGTTCCTCCCCCGAGAACGCGGAAGGGCTGACGAGCGGAGACCGGCATCAGGTTCTGGACCGTTCCCTTGCCGTGGGTCGTCGTGTCTCCGATGACGATGCCTCGATGGTAGTCCTTAATGACACCCGCGAAGATCTCCGACGCAGAAGCCGACATGCGATTGCAGATGACAATCAACGGCCCGGTATACAAGGCTCCCGGAATCTCGTCATCCAGCTCCCGGATCTTCCCATTCGTTTCCTTGACCTGCACGACGGGGCCTTGATCGATGAAGTGACCGGAGATTTCGGTGGCCTCCACGAGTGCTCCGCCGCCGTTCCCCCGCAGGTCCATCACCACGGCGTCGACGCCACCGGCTGCGTTGAAATCGTTGAGAATCTTTTCGACATCGACGGCAGCACTCTTGCCCTCGCCCTCTGTCGCGCTAAAGTCGCGGTAGAACGACGGGAGACTGATGACGCCGACGCGGCCTGGGCGTCCGAGTCGATCCTTGGTCTCGATAATCTCGCCCTTGGCCTCGGACTCGGTCAGGAGTACCTTGTCGCGGGTCAACTCATAGATCACGGTTTCTCGTTTGAGGTCCGTCAACACTTCGAGGCGGACTTTCGTCCCGGCTTCGCCTCGAATTTTGCGGACCACATCGCTCAAACGGATCTCGAAGATCTTTTCGATTTCCCCAGTCCCCTGTCCCACTCCAATGATTTTGTCCTTGGCTTTCAGGCGACCATCGATTCCGGCCGGGCCCAGGGGCATGACTTCGTTGACGACCGTGTAACCATCTTCGGACTTCAGCGAGGCTCCGATCCCGAACAGACTCAGACGCATCAGAATGTCAAAGTCCTCGGCACTTTCCGGTGCCATATAGGTCGAGTGGGGGTCGAAACAGGTGGTCAGAGCGGTCAGGTAGAACTCCAGAATCTCGATCTGCTTCATCTGTTCGATATTTCGCTGCACCGTACGGTAGCGGCTATGGAGACGCTTTTTGCCCTCTTCGTCGGTTTCGTCGTCGAGCTTGAACTGGATCAGGTCGTACTTGATCCGCTTCCGCCAGCGCTCATCGACCTCCTCCTGCGTCCGTGCCCAAGGCAATTCATCCCCCTTAATGACCATCGACTCATCGACGGTGAAGTCTGGCGTCTGGTCGATCAGAGCGTGGGCCTTGGTCAATTGGACGACCAAACGCTCCCTGTATCGCTTGAAGACATCGTACCCGAACTGCACATCACCCACCTTCAGGGAGTCGTCCAGCGTCAAGCGGAACTTCGAGAACTCGTCGATGTCCGACTGTTGGAAGTAGAGCTTGGCGGGATCGAGATCCTTCAAGAACGAATCGAGCAGCATGCTCGAAATGCGGTCGTCCACACCCTTCTTACTCACATGGTAACTGGGAATCATCTGCACCACGAGCTTTGTCGTCTCCGCTTCCGGAGAATCCACAGCGGGCGAGTGAGTCGGCCAAGCCAGCACTCCCAGTCCAAAAGCGCCAAGCAGCTGAGCGGCCCGAGTCCAACGCGGAGTGTGATTTGCCATTTGATCCAGTCCCTGGTCGTTCGAGAGGGGGGAAGTCCGCGCGGTACGGGCCGATCCCTCTCATGAGTGATTGCTGATCGTACGCAAATGGTGCGAACGTCTCAAGATGCAGTTTTCAGGAAGACGGTGAAGGGGGGCATTTGCCAAGAGGCGGTCCTGGGCCAAATGGTCTCCCCTGCCAACCCGACGCGTCAGCAAGGGCGTGCGTCTGCCCCGGTGTCACCGCGTTTGACGTAATCCCAGAAGAACGAATCGCCACAGGGACCGCCGCCACTCACGAGGCCAGTCTCCTCGACACTCGCCGCCCCCTCATCCCGAGTTGCAGCTGCCTCAGCCATGCCTCTGAAATCTGTGAAAATCTGTGCCATCTGTGTACCAACTCACCACATTGGAAAAGCCCGATCAAGGAAGGATTGGTCCACAGATTTCGCAGATTGACACAGATGGAATCACTCCACAATCGTACGGTTTGCTGTTGTGGGACGAGGGAGCTGGACTCACAAAACCGCATCTATCGAGAGGCCCGAGGTTGACCAGTGTTCTGCCGTTTCAGCGGGCCAACTGGTCCCTCAATGCTCGTCGCGCGTTCGACTCTGGGAGAGGTGCTGGGCTTCACCACCCATCTCGAAAGTGTCTTGGTGGCAGCCCTCGCTGACGCGTCGGGCTTATTGGCTGTCACCTGAATCACGAACACGAGTCGCCTTTCGCTCCGTGAAAGAGCGCTCTTTCGCGGAGCGAAAGGCGACTCTGTGACAGTGGATTGTCGAACGATCTTAAGTTGCCACAGTCTGACCCGTCCGGGTGAGAATCCCGTCCACTGCATCACCAGTGCTGAACTTACCTCGCCCTCACCGTGGCACGATGCACAGAACTCTATCGTTCGGCGGCACCTACTTCACCTTCACCCACTGCACCGCGTCGGCGATGACGTAGCCATCAGTTCCAGTGTTAGTCAGTTCGACCACGGCTGGCATGTCGGTTGTAAACTCGAACTGGCCAAGAGACACAAACACCCCGTCCAGCGGCGGCGGGAGCTGTTGGTTGATCGTGGCGGTTGCAATGGCCCCCTTCAAGTGGGTGATCCTGACGGGCACATTGGTGGCTCGATTGCCGTTCTGGGAGTAGCTCAGGCGGACCTCGTACGTGCCCGCCTGGGGGAGCTTGGCTTCGAAGCGGGCTTTGAACTGGCCATCATGAGTGTTGCCATCGTGGATGTAGCCACTCGCCACGAACTTGCCGTTGGAGTGACTGCGAGTCCAGTCTCCGGTCAGCGTGGCGGCTTCGTCATCGACGACGACGCCGGGCAGATCCTTCGGCAGTACGCCGTGGCCGCCCTCGGAGTCGCTGCTGGTCCCGGCGGGGCGAGCGTACTCCAGAATCTGGCCGTCCTTCAGAAGTTGCTCTCGCAGTTTCGCATACGGCACTTCTTGGACACTTTGCTTCGCCTCGATTGCCATCACAGCTGCGGTGGCGGCGGACTGTCCGAGGATCATGAAGACGGGCTCCATGCGGATCGACCCGAAGGCGATGTGCGAACTGGACACACAGACGGGGACGAGCAGGTTGCCGCACTGTCCTTTCTTGGGGACCAGTGAGCCATAAGCGATCTCGTATGGCCCGTTGGTGCCGACGCCGATGTCCCCTTCGTTCTGGACGTAGCCATCGGGAGTGATGTACCGCTGGACGTTATGTGAGTCGATGGTGTACGACCCCATGCCGACGGAGTCAGGTGTCGGCTTCTTCTGGAGCAGTTCGTTCTCGGTCATCACGAACGAGCCGACCAGACGGCGAGCCTCGCGGACGTAGATTTGGTGCGGCCAGTTCCCGTTGTCCACGAACTCGTCCTTGGCCAGTCCCCACTTCGAGAGGGTGTTACGAATGTCTTCCGGCACGCGCGGGTCGTTCGCGGAAAAGTAGAGCAACCCCTGCTGGTAGGTGATGTGGTCCTTGAGAATCTCCTGGCGGCGTGCGTAGGTCGCCTCGGGGTAGTCGTAGTTCATCCCGATGTTGTCGAAGCTGAACGGGCCGTGGTTGTTGG
>JAYSUV010000038.1:0-20435 GCA_043718945.1 Planctomycetota bacterium | reverse complement strand
TGATCCCGCTGGATGTCCATTTCTCACGGGGGTTTGTGAAGATTAAGCTGGGCGTTGGCAAGGGGCGGAAGCTCCACGACAAGCGGGAGAAGCTGAAGAGTGACGATGCCCGGCGGGAAATTCAGCAGGCCATGCGAAAGCGGTAACTCATTTCGAGAGTTGTAGTTACGACCCACATATATCAAATGGGTAAACTGCGAGGGTGATGCGCGAAAGTTGCGTTTCCGGACGGCCCGCACCCCGTCCAGCGGCTTGACATGACTGATCTGACGGCTGTACAAACGAGCTTCGCCGGGAAAAACGGTCTGCCGAAGCCTGATCGACAGCTGTCGATGAGATTCGTTTCTGCCGGAACCCGTTCCTCAGCCGTAGTTTCCGTTCGTTCATCTGGAACCGATCGGGATTTGCGGTGAGGGTGTGCTCTTGCGGGACGTGGAATGGAACCACTGACCCTGACAGGAGTTTCGTGATTGGATCGAGCGGAAGGGAGTCCCGGAACCCGGTTTCGCTGCTGGAAAGCTCCCATGGCCAAGAAGATCGTCAAGCGGGTTCAGCCCACCAAGCCACAGGCGAAGAGCGTTAAGAAAGCTCCGCCGCCGAAAAAGCCCGTCAGCGTGCGTAAACCCGCTCCGGCTAAGGCCGCTCCGAAAACTGTCGTCCGCAAAAAGACGGCCGCGACGACCGAATCCCAGCTCCGCGTCATCGACAAAGATCTCGTCCTGCTCCTCAATAAGCGGATGGAGCTGACGGTCGAGCAACTCACCGATCTCAAGGACCGCCACTCGGTCTGGTTCGATCCGAATGGCGACCAGGAACTCTGGGAGCGGATCGAAGCCGAAAGCGGTGGGACGCTCCCGAATCAGACGCTGCGGTCGATCTTCCGCGAAGTCCTCAGTGCCTCGCGCAGCCGCGTCAAGGTGGTGCGGGCCGCCTACCTCGGGCCTCCGTTCAGCTTTTCGCACCTCGCGGCCATCGAACATTTCGGCAAGAGTGCTGACCTCGTCCCGGTCAACACGATCGCTTCGGTCTTCGAAGAAGTGAATCGCGGGCATGCCGACTATGGCGTCGTCCCGATCGAGAACAGCACTGACGGGCGGATCGTCGATACGCTCGACATGTTCACTCGACTGCCGTTGCATATCTGCGGTGAAGTCCAGTTGGCTGTCCATCACAATCTGATGTCGCGTTCCCCACGCAGCGAGATCACCGAGATCTACAGCAAGCCACAGGCCCTCTCCCAGTGCCGCGACTGGCTCTCTCGCAACATGCCCCGCGCCCGCACGATCGAGGTCACCAGCACCTCGACCGCCGCTCAACTCGCCCGCGACAAGCCGGGAGCCGCAGCTGTCGCCGGGAAGCAGGCGGCGGTGCAGTACGATTTGCAAATCGTGGCCGAGTGCATCGAAGACAACCCGCACAACGTGACGCGGTTCGCGATCATCGGCGACGAAGAAACCGTTCCGACCCGCAAGGACCGCACCGCAGTGTTGTTGCAGATTCCGCACGCACCGGGGGCTCTGGCCGACGCCTTGCAAGCGTTCAAGAACTTCAAGGTCAACCTGACCTGGATCGAGTCATTCCCGCTGCGTGGCCCGGAATCGGGGTATCTGTTCTTCCTCGATTTCGAGGGACACAAGAAAGACCCGACCGTCGCGAAGGCGATTGCCGCTATCGAGAAAAAGGCCGTTCGGCTCTCGGTCTTGGGATCATACCCGCGCAGTGCGCCGATTGAGTGATTTGGGTGAGGTTGATACAACGATCTTGAGATCAGTCTGGAGCCCACTCAGTTCAACTGTTGCACGGTTCGTGACCACGAGTACTGGTCTGGGGGAAACCTGTGAGTCTCCGCGACATTGCTTGGGACATGACTCACAGGTATTGAGCAAGGAGGCTCACGATGGAACTCAAACGAGTTTTCTGCAGCTGAAACTGCCACACGCGGGGGGTATGACGGCCCCGAGTTTTTCCAGCCTAGTCACACTGCTGACAGGGTGGGTTTGCTCGCATCGGAGGACGATCGCGCGAATGATTCCGGGGGCGATACCCCTCCGGAATGTGCCCCGCGTTCACCTCACTGCCAGCACCCGGCGTCGAGGTTGTCACTCTTGTGCGTACTCCCTGCAATGACTCGCAACTTCCCCGGATGAGCGAGCACCTCGCGTCACAGACGGATCAACCAGCATCGCGAACGCCTGAAGGTTCGCGTGAATCGCCAGCGTTTTCACGGACGCGGGGAACTCCGACATTCGCGACTAATCACCCTGCATCACACCAGGTTCACCCGACAAGGTTATGACCTTGGATTGGCCTCCCCCAAAAAATAGTCGGATGAACTGTATTTCAAGTCGCCTTTCGTCCGTGGAGTCTGTTGTTCCGCCTCCTGCTCCGCACGACAATCAACGCTCACTCATTATTCTCCCCCCATTCGGATTCAGCTCATGCTCACCCCCGAATCTCGCCGACAGCAGTTCCCGACCCTCGAACGAATGGCCTACCTCAATAGTGCTGCGGAAGGGATTCCGCCGCTCACGGTTCGCGAGGCGCTCGATGATTACTTCCGCGACAAGCAGCTGGGGATGGACGGACGGGGTCCGCACTTTGCCGCGCTGGAGGAGACGCAGGCACTGGTCGGCGAGTTTTATGGCCTGACTAGCGATGAGATCGGGATCTGCTCCTGTTCGTCCGAGGCGTACAACCTCGCCGCGCTGGCGCTGCGACTCCAGGCCGGGGATGAGGTCATCATCAACGACCTCGACTTCCCGGCGGGGGCCACTCCTTGGCTGCAACCAACCTGTCCCGCGACCGTGCGAGTCTGGAAGGCCCGTGCAGGAGTGCTGCATGTCGAGGACCTCGCCCAGCTGCTCAGCGCAAAGACGCGACTGGTGGCCGTCTCGCTGGTCAGCTTCTTCAACGGGTTTCGGCTATCGATCCCGGAGGTGGTCCGCTGTGTCCGTCGAAGTTCTGGGGCGTTGCTGTCGGTCGATGTGACGCAGGCACTCGGGCGAATTCCGCTGGAGCTGACGGGCGTGGACCTGATCGTCAGCAGCACGCACAAGTGGATACTCGCCAGCCACGGCGGCGGGTTGGTCGGTGTTCCCACAGCGAAGGCGAAGGAATGGACCGTCCCGGCGGGCGGCTGGTACAACCTGCAGGATGCCTTTGGAGCGAATCGCTTCGAGCAAGCGGTCAGCAAGCCGGGGGCCGCCAGCTTCGCCGTCGGCATGCCGAACTTCCCAGCGATCTACGCGATCCGGGCCGGGCTGAAATACATCCAGTCGATCGGCGTCGAGGCCATCGACAACGCCGTCCGCCCGCTCGTCCATCACGCCCTCACCGAGATCGCGAAGCTGCCGGTGGAGTTACTCACCCCGCAGGATGTCACGCAGGTCGCGGGGATCATTGCCTTCCGCCATGCGAAGGCGGAGGAGATCGCGAAGTTCCTGCGGGAGAAAAATATCCACGTCATGTCCCACGCGGGAAGGATTCGTGTGGCAATTCATGGGTATAACACACCGGAGGATATTGAGGTCTTGTTGAGTGAGTTGAGGATGGCGCTGAGGGCGGTTTGACGGGATTCGCTCCCCATTTTGAGGGCGGGCTGTGTGAGGTGGGGCACTTCGCTTCGCTCGGCCCTTGCTGACGCGGCGGGCTCCTTATACTTAGCCAGCCGCGTCAGCAAGGGCCGAGCGCAGCGAGGGGGATTTCCAGATACGCGAGTACCTCATCATGGCTATTGATTCCATCGGGAGGGAGAAGCCAATGTGGTGAACATGATTGGACATTGTGTGGCCCACTGCATGCCGTTTTGAAGCTCCGAATAACGGCACAACGTTCCAGCACGATCAGGAACTGATGCCTCACTTTGTCCCGCCAGGGACACCCGAAAATAGCCCACCGCTTGAGCGGTGGGACCGAAAGCCTTCGCGAACACAGCCCCGGCAGGGGCGACAGAAAATCGCATCGACCCACAACGCCGCCTCTTCGTCACACCGGTGATCGCCCGCGTCTGTCGTCCCTGACGGGACTCATCGGCTGGTCAGGATTACTCTCCCACCGTTGAAACGGTGGGCTATTCTCGGGTGTCCCTGTCGGGACAAGGATTCGGCGGTTCCGTAGAAAACACTCAGCGTGTTTCCCTCGGTCCCCAGCAGAGCTTAGGACGGAGGAAGATCTCACTTCTAAAACCCATTCACCAACTTCCGCAGCTCCACCAACTGCCGCACCAGCTTCGGCAGGTCCGCCAGCGGCACCTGATTCGGCCCATCGCTGAGGGCCTTGTCCGGGTCGGGATGCGTCTCGATAAACACCGAGTCCGCGCCGCAGGCCACAGCGGCCCGGGCGAGCCAAGGGACCATCTCGCGGTTGCCGCCCGTAGTGCTGCCGCCGGGGCGCTGGACGCTGTGCGTGGCGTCGAAGCAGACGGGGGTGCCGAGCGAGTGCATGATCGGGATCGATTGCATGTCGTTGACCAGCCGCCCATACCCGAACATCGTCCCGCGCTCGGTGAGGATCACATCCGCACAGCCGGTCTCCTCGCACTTGCGGACGGCATGCTTCATGTCCTCAGGGGCGACGAACTGCGGCTTCTTGATGTTCACCACGCACTTCCCGAGAACAGCTGCCTCGGCCACCGCGTTGACGAGGTCGGTTTGCCGGGCCAGGAACGCCGGGATTTGCAGGATGCGGCAGACCTTGGCCACTGGAGCCGCTTGATCGGGCGTATGCACATCGGTCGTGACCGGGAAGCCAGTCTTCTCGGAGGCCCGGGCCAGAATCTCCAGCCCCTGCTCCAAGCCGGGGCCACGGAAGCTGTCGATGCTGGTGCGGTTGGCCTTGTCGAAGCTGGCCTTGAAGACGATTTGGAGGTTGTCGCGGGCCGCCAGTTCGGCGAGTTCGCCGCTGACGACGCGGATCAACTCCTCGTTCTCGATGACACAGGGGCCAATGATGAACAGCAGCGGCTGACCGGGGCCGCAGAGGTAACGATCAACACGGACGGGATTGTTCGGCATGGGAGAGTCCTTTCGTCCCGGATCGTAAGGGGTGAGGTAGGCAGGGGTCGAGGGGAGAATCGATCCGCTCGAAAGAGGCCGGTCCGACAGCTCTCTTGAAGTTCCCCGTCCTTCGTCCCAGAATCCGGATCGACGTTCCCAAGATTCTCACGGGGCTGGTGAAGAGTGATGCGACTGGGTGTGCTGGGGAATTCAGAAAGCTGGTATGTCGCCGACCTCCAGCGGGTGGCTCATGCGCGCGGTCATGTCTGCGAGCGGATCGAGTTCCCCCGGCTGGTCGGGGCGGCGGGCGGGGCGTTGGCGTTGGCTCGGCACGGGGAGGAGGATCTCCTCGATTACGATGCGGTGATTGTGCGCACGATGCCGCCGGGGTCGCTCGAACAGGTCGTGTTTCGCATGGACCTGCTGCATCAACTGGTCGAAGCGGGAGTGCAGGTGCTGAACCCGCCCCGGTCGCTCGAATGTGCGGTCGACAAGTATCTCACCACCGCTCGGCTGGCCCGCGCGGGGTTGCCGGTGCCGGAGACGATTGTCTGTGAGGGGTTCGAAGAGGCACTGGCCGCCTTCCACACACTGGGCGGCGATGTGGTTGTGAAACCGTTGTTCGGGTCCGAGGGGCGGGGGATCGTGCGGGTCTCCGATCCGGACTTGGCTCACCGGGTCTTTCGAACACTGGAGCGAGTCGACTCGGTGCTGTACTTGCAGCAGTTCGTGCGACATCCGGGCTATGACATTCGCGTGCTGATCTTGGGAGGCCAGGTGCTGGGCGGCATGAAGCGGATCAGTGAGACGGACTTCCGCACCAACGTCTCGCGCGATGCACGGACCGAAGTTCACACACCGACGCCGACGGAGATCGAGTACGCCCAGCGGGCGGTGGTCTGTACCGGAGCGACGTTTGCGGGCGTCGATCTGCTCTACAACGAAGTCGGCGAGTTGTTCGTGATTGAGGTGAACGCGGTGCCCGGCTGGCGAGCGTTCGCGCGGACGACCGGGATTGATGTGGCCCAGTGTGTGATGCAGTGGATCGAGGGGGAGCATGAGCGAACCGCTTAGACCAGCTCAAGGGGGCTTGGGCGAAACGATCGTCGAGCGGACGCCTACGTCCGTTTCGCCCGGACCTGGGGGTCCAGCCTACAGTGCCTCCCTCCGCTGGACGCGCCAGACATGGTCCGGCGTTCTCGCCCTGCTCGTCATTCACAGCCTCCTGCTCGGCTGGCTGGCAGCTGTTTATTCGCCGACTTACGACGAGCCGGGTCATCTGGCGGCGGGGTATCGCATCTGGACGATGGGGGCGGCTGACCTGTACATCGTGAATCCGCCGCTGGTGAAGACCATGGCAGCTTGGCCTCTGTTGTTCCTACAGCCGAAGACGAATTGGGAGCGAGTGATTGACTCGCCCGGTTATCGGCCCGAGTTCAGTACGGGGCGGGTGTTTCTGGCGGACAATCCGGAGATGTGGTACTGGATGGTGACGCTAGCTCGTTGGGCCTGTATCCCGCTCAGTCTGATCGGGGCTGTGGTGGCGTTTCAGTGGGCGCGGGAGGTGTTCGGGGCAACCTCGGGATGGATCGCTTTGGTGCTGTGGACGTTCGATCCGAACCTGTTGGGGAATGGGTGTCTCATCGCTCCGGATGTCGGCGGGAGTTCGATGGGGCTGTTGGCGGGTTATCTGTTCTGGAAGTGGCTTGACCGGTTGAGTTGGGAGCGGGCGGGCTTGGCGGGAATGGGACTAGGGCTGGCCTTGCTCAGCAAGGCGACGCTGCTGGTCTTGGGGCCGCTGTGGATTGTGCTGTGGGTGATCCATCGCTCGCCACGAGGACACTATTTGACTTCGTGGAAGCGTGAGCTGGCACAACTCACGGTCGCCCTGCTCCTCAGCTGTTATGTGCTGAATCTGGGATATGGATTCAGTGGGACGGGGATGCAACTGAAGGACTTCGAGTTTGTCTCCCGTGCCCTCGGTGGAGAGCGTCGTCCGGGGCAGGTCTCGTCGAACCGGTTTCGAGAGACTCTTCTGGGGAAGTTGCCGGTGCCGGTGCCGCGTGAGTTCTTGCTCGGCCTCGACATGCAAAAGCGGGACTTTGAGAACGGGCGCTGGACGTTTCTCGCGGGTCGGTGGAAGTGGGGCGGCTGGTGGTACTTCTATCTGGCGGCGATCGCGATCAAGTCACCGCTGGGTTATGGGGTGTTGTTGCTGGCGGCGATCCGAGTGGTATGGCGGGGCGGGGCGCGGCTTCGGCCAGCGGCGATCGTGATCGTACTCCCGATCGTGGCGATCATTGGGTTCGTTTCGCTGGAGCAAGGGTTCACGACCTTTGTACGGTATGTCCTGCCCGCACTCCCATTTGCGATTGTGCTGCTGGCCGGCGTCGGTCGGTGGGTCGATCAAGGCTCGAAGCTGGCCCGGTATGTGGTCGGGGTGACGCTGGCCTGGATCGTGAGCAGCAGCTTGTGGTGCTTGCCGTTCTCCTTCAGCTACTTCAATGAGCTGATCGGAGGGCCAGCGAACGGACACGAGTACCTGTTTGACTCAAACGTCGACTGGGGCCAAGACCTCTATTTTGTGAAGGATTGGGTGGAGAGACATCCCGAGGCCCGTCCGCTCACACTGAGCTGGAATGAGATCTTCGACCCGGAATTGGCAGGCTTGAACTTACCGCTGACACCGAATCCGCCCAACAAGGAGGGGGGCCAAGTGGGGCCGCACCCCGACTCCTCGTTCGAGGGCTGGCACATCGTGTGCGTGAACAATCTGCACAGTGCCGATCAGCGGTACGCCTATCTACGGGAGTTGAGGCCGATCGACCGAATTGGTTACTCGGTCTTGGTTTACCACCTGGATGAGGATCAGGCGAGGAAGGCGCGGGCGAGGATTTCGCCGCCGCTAATGCCGCCGTTTGTGCAATAGCCGGGTCCCAACACCACGGATTCTCCCCTCACGAAGAAACCGTCATCGAGTTTCGCTTGCGATTCATCCGATGGAGAACTATTCTTCTCGGTTCCTGTTTTGGCGTCCTGTTGGTGACACCATGTGCGGTCGGGCTCTTCAGTGGGTCTGTCGGATTCGGCCTCGAATGCTACGGGGTACGACACCGTGCGTGGAAAAGGAGAGTTGCGTGGTCAAGTTGCGGTTGCGAGACAACGAATCAGTTCAGGATGCCGTGCGGCGTTTCCGTAAGCTGGTGGAGCACGCCGGGATCAAGAAAGAACTGCGGAAGCGGGAGTTCTTCGAGAAGCCCAGCGATGAGCGTCGCCGTGAGACCCGCCGCGCCAAGCGCCGTGCCTCCACGATGAATGAACTGGCCCGCGGCTAGTTTTGCAGTCACAGCGAGTGTTGGTGGATTGGATTGCGCACATTGCATTCCATTTCCCATTCACTCCCTGCTGGAATTTGAACCCAAGGCACGCTTCGGCGTGTCTTTTTGTTTTTGAGGATGGATCGGTTTTCCGATAAGCCCTCTATCTCGATGGGCGGAATTCCGCGACATTCCGTGCCGGATCAGCAGGCTCAGCAACGACTGACGCTCGACTCAGCACCTCCCCGTTTCGGATCGACCGATGACCCACCCATGGCACGATGTCACCCCCGGCGAGAACCTCCCTCGCGAATTCACAGCTGTCGTCGAGATCCCGATGGGGTCGAGCGTGAAGTACGAACTCGATAAGAAGACTGGGCTGCTGCGGCTCGATCGGATGCTCTACTCCGCAGTCTATTATCCGGCGAACTACGGTTTCATCCCACAGACGTTTGCCGAGGATGACGACCCGCTCGATGTGCTGGTTCTGTGCCAAGAAGCGGTCGCCCCGTTGACACTCGTCGAGGCCCGGACGATCGGCCTGATGACGATGATCGACAACGGCAAAAAGGATCACAAGATCCTCGCCGTCGCGATCCACGACCCCGAATACAGCCACATGCGCGAGTTCTCTGAACTGCCGCAACACCGGCTGATGATGCTCCGCCGCTTCTTCCAGGACTACAAGCAGTTGGAAGGCAAGGCGGTCGAGGTCGATGACTTCCTGCCGAGTGACAAGAGCCTGCCGATCATTGAGACGGCTCTGGAAGAGTACAGCACCCGCCGGCGGCGCGGGTTCATTGGACGGTAAGTTCGACTGTTCACGCCGCATTCACGAAAGCCCACCGGTTGCAACCGGTGGGCTTTGTCGTTCACGTTTTCGCGAGTAACCTAGGTGCGGATGCTGAATCGTCGGACTCTCCGAGTCCGGCGATTCTGGCGGCTTACTCGCGGCGAGCGAATTGCGACATAAGACCACTTGTCAGCATCCGGCCACGACGCTCGATCCCAATCTAAGACCCTGATGAATTATCCCATGCTCTTGAGACATATCGCAAAAAACACGAGTGCGATTCCGTAAATCATCGCTGCTAGATACGGCCAGTTTTCTCGAAAGTTTCGGACTATGGGAACAAGACCGAATATCGGTATCAGCGCCCCTAAAATCCGTAATAACCCTTCATTTTTTATGCCGACCATGTAATGAGACGCACCTGCAATCGCGATACCGGTAATGATTATCGTCAATCCGATTTCTTTTGCCAATTCTGGAATGGCAATCCTGGCAATGAAGAACCCGATTGGAATCAACAGACCTAACAGTCCCAAGATCATCAACCCGGAGGGCATTTGAAACGAGGGCATCTTTCGCTTCTTGCCCTTCTTTTTGGTCACCGGCTGCAGTGGGAGGTCTCCAAAGTCATCATCTGACGATGCTTCCACCAGAACAACAGCTTGGCACAACTTGCAACGAATCTTCTTTCCGTGCATGTCATCCTTGACGCGATATTCCTTTCCGCATTTTGTGCAGACGGCTTGAATCGTCATGACCACTATCTCCGCATCAGGGGCAATCACTCTGTACCTCAGCAGCCTGGCTGGCAACTGGCCTGCATCTGGGCGGTCTGCTGGACGGCCTTCACGATCTTGTCGTACCCGGTGCAGCGGCAGAGGTTGCCGGCGAGGTAGAAGCGGATTTCTTCTTCGGTCGGATTGGGATTGTCTTTGAGGAGGGCCTGGGTCTGCATGATGATACCGGGGGTGCAGATGCCGCATTGCAGAGCGGCGTTTTCCAGGAAGGCGTTCTGCACCGGGGCGAGTTTGTCGGGCTGGGCCACGCCTTCGATCGTCTCGACACTTGACCCTTCGCACTCCACGGCCAGCACGAGGCAGCTGACCACTGGCCGACCGTCGAGGATCACGGTGCAGGCTCCGCAGTTGCCGTTGCTGCACCCTTCCTTGGTCCCGGTCATGTCGAGGGTGTCGCGCAGCACACCGAGCAGCGTCTGCCGAGGCTCGCACAGGAACTGCTCTTCGTGGCCGTTGATGGTGCAGGTGACGACGCGTTTGCGGGACATGGGGGGATCCTTCGGATCGGCATTTGGTGGATGGCTGATGGCCAGAGGGAGATGGAGCGTGGAGACTTCCGAAGTCTCGGAAGACTTCGGAAGTCTGGCGGGTGACACCTCACGAGCACGGAATACGGACATGGGCGTGGAATTGGCTTTCGCCGCGAGCCCGGGCGACGGCCTCGCGCAGGGAGCGTTCCACCAGCACGCCGGTCACATGGCGGCGGAACTCAACCGTGCCGCGCATGTCATCGATCGGACTGGTCACCGTTCGAGCGGCCTCGCCAGCGACCTTGTAGCTAGCATCGCTGGCGGGCTGACCGAGCAGAGTCTTCGCGGCATCAACCGCGAGGATCGGTGTCGGTCCGACGGCTCCCAGACCGATGCGGGCCGCTGTGATGTTTTGACCGCTGGCGTCGAGGGTAATGCTGACTCCGACCCCCACGACGGCGATGTCCATCTCATTACGAGGGATGAACCGCCGGTAGTTCGACCCGCTCTTCACAGCCGGGGCCGGGCAGGTGATCTCGACGAGGATCTCGCCCGGTTGCAGCACGTTCTTGCCCGGTCCGGTGAAGAACTGTTCGAGAGGCAGCGTGCGGTTTCCCTTCGGCCCGGCCATGTGGCAAGTCGCATTCAGAGCCAACAGAGCCGGGGCCGAGTCCGCAGCTGGGCCGCTGGTGCAGAGGTTGCCGCCGACCGTCGCCCGGTTCTGAATCTGCACGCCGCCGATGATCGACACCGCATCGGCGATGGCCGAGTAGTGGTCGCGAATCGTCGAACACGCCTGCAACTGGTAGCACGGCACAGCGGCACCCAGACGGAGCCCGGTGCTGTCGGTCACGAGTTGGGTCAGCTCGGGAATCTTCTTGAGGTCGACGACCAGAGCCGGACGAAACCGCCCCGTGCGCATGTGGTCGATGAGGTCGGTGCCGCCCGCGAGAGGTCGGCTGTGGCGGCTGGCGAGCAGGGCGACTGCCTCAGCCAGCGTGCGGGGGCTTTCGAAATCGAAGTCATGCATGATGCGAGATTCCCCAGAGGCGGTGATCGATCGAGTGTGTCGGTCGAATCCACTGGTGGTGATTGGACCGCTTGCGGAGGCAATCGTCAATCGTGACGGGGGGAAGGAAGGGGAGGAGGAGAGAGGGGGGAGGGAGGAGGGGGTGATATCAAAGGCGTTCGCCGCTCCCGATCACGCCCCCGTTTAGCCGCGATGCGAAGTCTTCGCAGCGGAGCGCTCGCTCGTGCCCAGACTTCCGAAGTCTCGGAAGACTTCGGAAGTCTGGGCACGTTCTGGCGAACGTAGCTACGGGACTGCCTATGGCGTGGTCATTCGCGCGGGGGCTGCCTAAAATCGGCGGCTCAGGCACCGAAACCACTTCCCAGGACTCCCCATGTTTGTTCTCGATCTTCTCGCTCGCTGGGCCCATGTCGGGGCGGCGATTGTTCTGATGGGTGGGGCGATCTTCACTCGCTTTGTGCTAATGCCCGCAGCTGCGGAGTTGCCGGAAGATCAGCATGTGGCGCTGAAGGAACGACTGCGAGTGCGGTGGAGCAAGTTCGTGATGTGGGGGATCATGGCGCTGCTGGTCAGCGGGTTCTACAACTACTTTATGGGCATGCAAACCCACCAGAAGCAGCCGCTGTACCATGCCTTGGTCGGGACGAAGATGCTGCTCGGGTTCGGGGCATTTTTCCTGGCGTCAGTGCTGTCAGGTCGATCGGCGAAGTTTGCTCCGCTGCGGGCGAATGCGGGCAAGTGGCTCGGCGTGCTGATTCTGATCACAGTGATCGTATCGGGGATCGGGGGATTCTTGAAGGTCGGTGTGCCAGCGAATCCGGTGTCAGCTCAGGCGAAGTGATCTGGTGTTCGCCGAAGAGGAATCGTGACGGAAGAGGAGAGGGGGGAACGCTGATCTTCGCGAATCAACACTCATCCAGAAATCTCTTTGGTCGGAATCAGTGTTGATTCGCGAAGATTAGTGTTCCAGCATTCCTCTGCGAACTCAGTTTTGAAGTCGTTGAGTCAGGGCCAGATGGCGTTCTTTTATGTTTGCCCCATGCCGATGGCGTGGGGGTTCATTGTCAGAGTCCCCAATGCCCACCTTCATTGCCCGCCGCCAAGTCAACTTCTCAGAAACCGATATGGCGGGGATCGTTCACTTCGCGAACTTCTATCGCTGGATGGAAGAGGCCGAGCACGACTACTTTCGGTCGGTCGGGCTGCGGATCATGGAGAAGCAGCCCGATGGCACTTTTGTCGGGTGGCCGCGTGTCTCGGCGTCATGCCACTTCGATGCCCCGGCTCGATATGAAGATGATGTGGAAGTTCGGATTGATGTCGAGCGTGTCGGGTTTAAGTCGCTGACGTTTGCGGTCGAGTTCTGGCGGGGTGAGACGCGGCTGGCTCATGGACGGTTGAAGACCGCTTGCTGCATTTGTCGTCCGGATGGGACACTGCAATCCATTGAGATTCCGGCGGATTACCGGTCGCAGTTCGTGGAGTCGCCGACAGCACGGCCGGGCGAGTAAGGCGTGCGACTGACTTCCAGGTCCGTCGCAACCCTGTTTTCAAGAGGGTCAGACGAGAACGTGCGTCCTACCGAAGTTTCTGTCTACCGCACCGGCTTGTCGTCGGCAACAAAACGACTCTGGACAGGGTTGCGACTCCGGTAAGCGAAAGAGAGAATGGATCTCGTTGAGGTTCGAACCACATGTTTGCATTCCATAAGCAACAGGCAGAAAGTTGCCAGACGAAGGGCGATTCAATCCGGGCTAAGAACAGGGATCGACCATAAAGCGTAATCTCACAGTTGTAGAAATGGACCAGCGAAAATGCCGAGTCGGCGGCGGTTATTTTGGTCAATCGGCATCTGCCTGGTGGGTTGGCTGTGGTCGATTTGGCCACCACGACCGCACATGACAATTCCGTACGACAGTGATTCAAGTGAGATCGCCGGGTTTACGGACGCCAATCGGCTCGTCTTGTTGAACACGAGGGATTGGTCGATCAACACGCTGGACTCTCACACAGGGCAACTTCTGAAATCTGTGTCGATTAAGTTCCCACAGAAAACTGGTTTGCACGATGGGCATGTGCATGGGATTGAAATGAGTCCGAATGGCCGTTGGCTGACTTACACGATGATGGATGATGATGATCGCTGCCACGATACGGTGTTCGTGGATGCTCAGACCAGCCACGCGACAGTCACACATTTCGACCGTTGCATCCCGTCCGACATCCTGGTGTTGGACACTCCCTCTCATGATGGCCGCCTCATCTGCCGCCATTTCATGTGCAACTGGTCAGGCGACAATGATCGCGGTGAATATTATGTGATCGATGCTCAGACGAATGAGGTTCTCTTTTGCGGAGAAGGGACACCGATCCTCGAACGGAATGGGGGGAGAATGGCCGTCTACGATTTCCGGCCCGATACCATGCACAGGATTCACATTCGAAGATTGAATGATGGAGCTTATCTGGATTCAATCGATCTTCCTCTCCAAGCCAGTTCCTTCGATGAGTCTTTCCACGCCTTCGAGAGTGACTCTCTGTGCATTCGTGGGGTTCGAGACTCACGTAGGTGGTATTCCGCAACATCCAAGAAGGTGCAGCCAATTTCAGAAGATTGGCTCAGATATTGGCCAGGAACATTGAACCTCCCCACGGTCTCCGAAGCCATCCAGAAGGATCATGTGATTCTGAGTCACGAGAAAACAAATGGTCGGGTCACAGAACTCTGGAACGATGGAGTACGGCGATTCAAACTTTGGCCGGAAATGTCGCCCCCGATGATTCAAGAGCTGCGAAGATTTTCACGCACAGACCAGTCACTAGATGCAGCCGTCCCAGTGTCCTCTTTCTCTGGTCAATATCAGGTCTCTCAGGACGCAACCTTGGCTTGGACGCTGAACTTCGATACGGAGCCTGCTCAACTTGAAGTGTGGGATCTGACGCGTCGTAGGTCATGGTTCCAATCACCAATCTTGATCGCTGTGGTCATTTGTCTCGTGTGCGCGATTCGAAATCGATGGTCGTCTGCGAGAAAGCGTACGACAGACTTCCGAGTCGGTCGCTGATCGATGTTTTCAAGACGGACGGACGAGGACGTCCGTCCTACATCACATGCCCACCGAAAAGTTGCTGCATCTGCTGCGTGCGATACCGAAAGATGGCGGTCAGGTCTCGTCGCACAAATAGTGCATGCACCAGCCAGCCGCCGGGCACTCCGTAGTCGACCACATCGCGGATCAGCGTCCCGCCGTCCCGCTCCTCAAACGTGTGTTCATGATGCCAGAATGCGTAGGGGCCTCGCACCTGCTCATCCACGAACCGGAATGGCGGTTCCCAGGCACTGATCAGCGAACGCCATTTCATCGGCAGTCCGTGCATTCGCAGCCGATAATCAATCGTGGTCCTGACGTGCATCGGGATCGGAGACGGCGTCACGACCTCAAAGTGGAGGAACGCCGGGGTGAGTTCCTGCAGGTTGCAGGCGTCCGCAAAAAAGGCGAACACCTCCCCCAGCGGGCAAGGCGTCCAAAACTCCGCCCTCAGTTGGAATGCCCCGGGCTGGGAGGGATGTGCAGTGATCATGAGCCGGTTCGCGAGTGGTGACAGATGCGTGAGTCGTTGGTCTGGAGTGTAGATGCTCCGCACTGCGGGCCAATCACGGGCTCACGGGGGCGGGGAGATTCATCCACAGATTTCGCAGATTGGCGCAGATTTTCCGAGGGAGAGAGAATGGCCTCTCTCGGGCCGAAATACTTGGTCGAATCCTCTACTTGGACCATGAGCTGGCGACTGGGGAAAGGCGGCGGGTGGCGGGGTCAGGAGGCTTTGCGCATGGCCCCGGTCAGGGCGGACGTGTAAAGGATCCTCTGTGATCAACCTTCCGAGCCGATGATCGGACTTCCCACAGGCAAACGCCTCCCGGGCCGGGGCCATGCGCAAAGCCTCCTGACCCGCCACCCTGACGCAACTGGTCGGAAATGACCGACTGCGACCGCACTCTTCAGAGTCCAGGCCACCCGTCGTGCTACTTTCCGCCGCGCTGCCGAGCCATGAACTTGGCTTGTTCGACCTCGACAGCGGCGAGGGGGCCAAAGACGGCTTCGAAGTCGGCCACGCGATGGTCGGGGGTGTCCCATTTCATGGGGGGCTTGGCGGTCAGCTGATTGAGATAGGCGTTGTACTTTTCTTTCTGCGTGCGGAGCAGAAAGAAGTGCAAGGCCCACGCCTCGGCATAGGCGTCGACGGCGAGTTGAGGATCGCGGAAGCGGTCATCGGTGGCGAGGAGCGAGCGAATCTCGGGCGGTCGCTGTTTCGCCAACGCACGGTAGCGATCCAGCCGGACCGGGTTGATCTGGCCGATCGTCCGCCAGCCCGAGCGGGCCTCCAGATCGGGAGTCTCGAAGTACATGGCTAGCCCCTCGGAGAACCAGACCGGGTTGTCGGCATACCGCATCTGCAAACCGATGTTGAACGACAGTTGGTGGACCGCTTCGTGGATGACCGTAGAGATGTTGCCGGGGTTGCGTAGGGCTTGCTTCTGGATCTCCACGACGGTGCTGCTCTGGCCTGCTGTGCCGATGGACTGGTCGAACAGCACCATGCGATTGGTGCGCGAGGAGAAGTAGCCCTGTGCGGCACCGACCACTCCTCCGGCGTCGGTGATCTGGAAGTCTTGATACTGTTTTTGAGTGGCGAAGGCGATGGCCACCAGCGGGCGATCGGGGGCCTCTAAGCCCGGCAGGCGGTCTTTCCAGAACTTCTGAAACCCGGTGTGAAGTCTCTCGAAGAGTTGTCCGCACCACTCGCCATAGCCGCGTCCGGCGTTGGTGCAGATGAGGTAATGCGGCGTACGCACAACCTCGAAGCCGGTGCCGAACTCGGCTTGGAGGGCGACTGTCAGTTCGTCGGCACTCATCGAACTAAAGGGGGCGTTGAGCGTCTCGATCACTGGGGTCTGGCTGGCGGTGATGGGCCAGAGAGTGCCTTGCCGATCTTCGAGCAGCAGACCGCCGTCTTGAGCCTGAACACGGACCCGGCCCTCGACGGTCTTCTCTATCACGGGTGGTGCGGTGGCGGGTGGTTCGGCGGTGCCCAGGACGCGATAGCGAACACTCACCAGCGGCTCCTCCACGGCACGCAGAGGCTTCGAGGAGAACAACACAGCTCCCACGGCAACAAGCATGGCCAGGAATTGTCTGGTTCCCCAAGTGCGACATCGGAGGCAGCGTCCGCATGTCGATTTCCGGGCAAGGACAAGACCTTCGCCGCACACACCCTCCATCGGCGATAACGGGAGAGTTGGGCTGGCCGCTTGAATCGTGGACAGGCAGTCGGGGGGCATCTGTGGGACTCCTTCGTCGCGATTCGGAACACAGACCCCAGCGAAGGGAGGTCGCTGATTCGACATCTTCATGGATTCGAAGGGATGAGTTCAAGCCACCACATCTCCGGGGTTTCTCTGAGGCGAGTTCGGGTGGAGTGACAGAACCACCAACCCGACGCGTCAGCGAGGGCGCACGTCTCTCGGTATTTTGGCAGAGTTTGGGACATTTCTCGCTGAAGCCGACTGAGTCTCCCGAGTGTTCCCCACCGCTGCCCCCGCGCACCTCAATTGAATCACGGTGCCAGAAGCAGATTGTCGTACACAGATGCCACAGATTTTCACAGATGCGACGCCAGCGGGGGCGGGGATGCCAGACCGGAGAGAGTTCACCTCTCCCCTCTGAATCTGTGGCCATTTGCGAAATCTGTGTACCAATCCTCTGTCATGGACGAGAGGTTCCAGGGAACAGGCGATGGGCTTTAACTCGATACGCCATGTGCCACTCTGAGTGGCTGTCGGCTGGGGCGAGGAGCCTCAGTAAAAACTCAGGTGGCTTCACCGGTGCGGGAGATTCTGGGTAGCAGTCCTCGCTACGCTTGGCCCTCGCTGACGCGTCGGGTTAGTGATTTGGGGAACGCCAGTGAGAGAATGCACCCACCCAGCCTGCCATCTCTCGCGAAGGCAGTGCAAACTGCCTATATTCACGACGAGGGTTCGTGGACGTTTCGGGGGCATCAGACTCCCTTCAGAAGGGGGAAGAGCATGCACTTCGGGCACGGTTACAGTCTGTTGCTCGTCATGCTCTGGGGCATTCTTGGCGGTCCGTGGGTGATCGCGGATCAGGCTCCTGTATCGACACCAACACACACTGCTGGTCGATTCGTCGATCGCACGTTGGAGGACTCCACGGGGGCACACAAGTACGTGGTGTACCTGCCGCCGGGGTATTCGGCGGCACGTCGCTGGCCGGTCGTGCTGTTCCTGCACGGTGCGGGCGAGCGAGGGCGGGATGGAGTCAGCCCGACGTACGCCGGGTTGGGGCCGGTGCTGCGGCACTCGCCGGGGTTGTACCCCTGCGTCGTCGTGTTTCCGCAGTGTGAAACGTGGGACGACCAGGTCTTCACCAGTTGGTCGCCCGACTCGCCCGAGGGACATCGGGCCTTGGCGATTCTGGCCGAGGTCGAAAAGTCCGAGTCGATCGATCCGACACGTCGCTGCCTGACGGGCTGGTCGATGGGCGGGTTTGGGGCGACGGCTCTGGGGGCCGATGATCCCGCTCGCTGGCGGTCGATTCTGTCGATCTCCGGTGGCCATGTGGGAGACAATGTTGAGTCTCTGCGGAAGACTCCACTCTGGCTCATTCACGGAACCAAAGACGCCATCGTGTCGGTCGAGAAGTCTCAACAACTGGCCACCTCGCTCCAGTTGCCGACTCCCCAGTCCCGCTATGACGAGGTCACAGCTGCGGGTCACGAAGTCTGGGAGCAAGTCTACTCCGACCCGCGCGTGGCCCACTGGCTCCTCGAAGGGGGTCGCCTTCCCGAGATCGATTGGTCAGTGCCGCCCGCTGCCGATCAATTGCCGACTGCGAAAGACGGGGCTCCGTTCATCCCAGCTGCGACGCTCTCCCAGGCAGTCACTCTGCGAATCGGCAACGATGCCTTGCGGATGTTGTCCGCCGGAATTCCCGAATCGGTACCGCCGGAGAAGCTCGAGGGGACTCTCCCCGCGATTAAGCAGTCCTTCACCGTCGACGGCGAGTCGTATGAACTGGCCCTCACCGGTTTGACTTATGCGGCCCAGCTGGAATCCGCCGAACTCACCACATTGGCCACCGCCGAAATCCGGGCGGACCTTGGATTGCGACTCCAGCTGAAGATCGGCGAAGCCACGCTGAAGACGCGCGGATTCCAGGCGAAGACGGCTCCCTTTCGAATCGTGATCGGGCATCGCCATCCCGTCTCACTACAGGTGCTCATCAAGCCACGCGTGCGGGATCAACAGCTGGAACTTCAGCTGCAGGACACTCGCTTCCCGATCCCCGATCACAACTGGTATGTGGAGATGCCGCAGGAGATCGAGCTCTCCGGCACCAAATTCACGCGGCACGAGATTGAGACCGGAATCGTCGGCGGGCTGTACTCTCGAAAGACGGAGATCGAGGAACAAGTTCGCTCCGTGATCCCGCCGCTGCTGGATCGCGTCGAGCAGCGACTGAACGTCGACGACTCGGGCCAGCTGACCCGCTGGCTCTGGCCGTTTCCCGTCTACCAGCCGCGACTGCGCTGGACGGCGGAAGCGTTGGCCGTGGACGCGAATGGGATGACCGTTCAGTTGGGGGCCATCATCGCGGCCATCAGTCCCACGCCCCACCAGGAGCCGCTGCGTCTTCATCGCGGAGGAGTTCGTTTGCCCGACCAGGATCGGCTGTCGACCGATTTGCACATCGTCGTTGACCCGCAATTGATCGAGGTGATCTCCGAGGAGTTCACGCAATCTGGAATCGCGCGGATCAATGTTCTGGATATCCCCGAGTCCCGCTTTCATCCGCTGGGCCAGGTCGACAGGCTGCGTAAGGTACTTCCGGACCTGACGCCGGGGTCAGAGTATCGTTCGGTGCTGGCGCTGTCGAGTCCCTTCCAGATTCGAGGGGAGGGGTTTCCCGGCGGACTCGGAGGCGTGTCTCATCTCACCATCCCATCGGCTCAACTGGAGGTCTTCTCGCGTGCGACTGGCGAGTCGGCATGGAGTCGCGCGGGGCAGTTCTCGATCGCTCTCGACCAACCGATCCAGATCGCCATGACACCGAATCCCACGGGGCCGCCAGTGATCGGAGTCCACTGGTCGGACTCCCCGGAATTCCGCATGTCGTCGCTGGATCGAGTCGATGCCCAAGGACTCGTCGACCTCGAACGCGAGACCCGCGACGCCTGGATCAGCTGGTCTCAGTCACGCAACGTCAAGCCCGCTCCGGCCAAGGATGTTCAGGTCGGGGATTCTCGCTTGCGTCTCAATCGGCTGACGCTCGATCCCCAGTTGATCGGAGTCGTGCTGAAGTGCCCGCCCGCCCAGTTGTCGGTCGCGGGTGACGCTCCACTGACTTATCGGGTGCGGAGCCGTAATGCTTATTGGAGTTTCCCTCGAACGCTTGCTCCGGGTGAGTCGCACCGGTTTGACAACACCGACCCGCTGGAGTGGGAGATCATCGGCACCCCCGACGAGAAATACACCCTGCGACCCGGCGAGGTCGCTCGCTGGGACGAGGCCACCGGGGTGACTTACGAGCCACCACGACCGGTCGATCCGCCGTCCGCTGACTAAGGATCGTTCGAGAAATGATAGTCGCCTTTCGTTCCGCGAAAGAGCGATCTTTCGCGGAGCGAAAGGCGACTATGACAGCGACTTATTGTTGGACGACTCCTCATGGGTTTCACGGGGAGGCTGTCGCGATCAAACATCTTGTGTCAAGGCACACCGGTAGGCTCCAAAGCGAGCCAACCGGTGCCACCCCGCCGAGATGGTCCATTCGAACTAGGCGCTGCGATTGACCCGGCGGGAACATAGGTTTCATGAGGGGTATAGCTCTGAATGCCCGTTAAGCATGTGGGCTGTTGCGTTAGGCGTCAGGGACATCCAGCACGGTCGGGAACATTACTTGGCCACCCCACTGTGGAGAGTAGACCACGCGCCACAGCCCCCGGAACTCGCTGT
>JAYSUV010000370.1:0-12387 GCA_043718945.1 Planctomycetota bacterium | reverse complement strand
TCGGCTCGACCTCGCCCAACGACTTCTTCGCCAAGGCCCCGGGCCGTCAGTTGAAGGGAATCCATTTCGCCATGGAGTTCCTGCATGCGAACACCAAGAGCCTGCTCGATTCGCATCTGAAGGACGGCAATTACATCTCGGCCAAGGACAAGCACGTCGTCGTCATCGGCGGCGGCGATACCGGGAACGACTGCCTCGGCACGTCGCTGCGTCACGGTTGCCAGAGCCTGGTGAACTTCGAAGTCGTGCCGCAATCGCCGACCGAGCGGGCCAAGAACAACCCGTGGCCGCAGTGGCCGAAAGTCTTCAAAGCCGACTACGGCCACACCGAAGCCGCCACCGTCTTCGACTACAGCCAGAACCCCAACAAGACGCTGCAACACGACCCGCGCGAGTACGCCATCCAGACGACCGAGTTCCTCGGCGACGCCGACGGCAACCTCCGCTCCATCCAGACCGTCCAGCTCGATTGGTCCCAGCCCGACGCGGAGAAGAAGACCCCGTTCTCGGTCGTTCCCGGCTCCGAAAAAGAATGGCCCGCCCAACTCTGCTTCCTGGCCCTCGGCTTCAAAGGCCCCGAGCAAACGATCGCCGACCAGCTGGGCCTCGATCATGACCCGCGTTTCAACTTCAAGGCCGAGTACGGCAAGTACGCCACCAACATCCCCGGCGTCTTCGCCGCCGGTGACTGCCGCCGAGGCCAAAGCCTCGTCGTCTGGGCCATCCACGAAGGCCGCGAAGCCGCCAGAGAATGCGACCGGTATCTAATGGGGAAGACCGGACTGCCGTAAGGGGGTGTGTTGGAAGCAGTCGTTTTGCTGACCAACTTTCACAAGTCATCGACTACAGGGGCCAGCAATGTCGAAGGATTCGATTCCAGCCCTTCGGCTGTTGTTCTGGAACCTAAACGGCCAGTCCCGAGCGGATAAGGTCGCTGCGTTATGTAAGGAGCAGGATGTTGGTGTGCTTGTGCTCGCAGAGTTGGATGTGCCCCCTGGCACGATCACGACGGCGCTGGAACAAGTTTCAACAACGCTCGCTTGGGCAGGTGAAAGTCGGTCAAGACTTCACTGTTTTAGCCTGCCGGAATTGCAGCTCCGGGAAGTGTTCTCCGATGAAAGCCGAAAACTGGTCCTGTTCGAGTTTCAGTGGAACCTGATGCCGTTTCTGGTTGGCGCTGTCCACATGGCGAGCCCAACGAACATGGAGTTGGATGACAGAAACACCGAGGCGAAGATCCTTGCTGACAGCGTGCGAAAGCAAGAAGCTGAGCGAGCGCATTCCAGAACCATCCTGATTGGCGACTTCAACTTGAATCCCTTCGATCGGGGTGTCTCCGAAGCCTCTGGATTTCACGGCGTCATGACCAAGGATCAGGCGATTGAAGGTCATCGGACAGTCCAGTTCCGACCTTACCCATTCTTCTACAATCCAATGTGGGGCCACCTGGGAGACCGAACTCCGGGGACTCCCGGAACAATTTACTACCGCGAAAGCGCCCAGTTATCGTATGATTGGAACACGTTCGATCAAGTGTTGCTGCGGCCCGATGTCTTCGCGTTGGCTGAAGAGGAAGTTGCAGTGCTGCATCGATGTGGTGACCAGAGCCTCTTGAACGAGAAGGGGCGACCAGACCGTCTGGTGGGGTCGGATCACTTGCCGCTGCTGGTCACACTTCGCTGGAAGGGGAGGAATCGCTGATGTCCGCTGTACTACGTGATTTGTGGCCAGCTGATCTTGTGGCGGAGGATGTCCTCGGTCCCGAGGAGATTCTGGATGAACAGGCCCAGCTATTGACTCGCAAGATGAATAATCTCCTTCAAGGGAAAGTCGTGCGAACCGTAATGGACGATCGAGTTGTGCTTGGATTTGAAGTCTATGCACCTCGGCTTGATCAGACAAAGCGACTGTTTTCGGTCCAGCACGGCCTAGAACTGGAATACCCTGCGGTGTTTGTCAGGCCCAGTGAGGAAATCCCTCGATATTTGCGTAAAGAAGTTCTGATTCCTGGTCATCCAGAAACAAAGACTACGAGAGTTCCCTTGGGATCCAAGGCTATCTGGATGGTGCCAGTTGAGCCTGAAGTCGTGTTGAGCCCTGCGACGGAAGCTCGCATCGAGGTGAACGAATTGGTGGCATGTTCGCCCTATGAGTTCAGAGAGCAACTTGAGAAAGTCCTCTCAAGTACAACCGTCAAATCCGTCATCTTGTCGCTCTTGGCCAAGTCGCAGCGGTCACCAGCCAAGCCGAACCCTCCAGACGACCACACGTGAATCACGGGTAGTGAACTACTCCGGCAAGTGAAGGGGTATCAATGATCGAAAACCTGACGGTCGAAAATTACCGTAGCTTCAAGAACTACTCGCTCAACGGGCTGAAGAGAGTCAATCTACTGACAGGGTACAACAGCGCTGGAAAGAGTTCGTTGCTGGAGGCTGTCGAGTTACTCGGGTCCGGAGGTGAGCCTCAGACATTGCTCAACATTTCAAAACGTCGACAAGAGTACCTTCTCGAATCAGACGGTGTCGGGGGGGATATTTCTCACTTTTTTTCCGAACGGAACCTGCGGAGTGTGATCCGGATCGGATCGCCAGCACTGAAGATCTCACTGAGTTACGTACAAGCTGATACAGAGTCACCGTCGGAGAAAGCTGATTTAATCATTGTCGATAGAGCTGCACCGGGCCTTGAAGTTCCGCGAATTCACATTCCGGTTTCCGATCAAGGAGGATTCGGTCTGCGCAGTCGTCGATCGAGATGGGGAGGATCACCAAGTGACGACAAGACTTTCGGGAAAGTCGAGTATCAAGGAACACGGGAGTTAGAGAACGCCAAGGTCGCGGAGCTTTGGGATGAGGTTCTTTTTTCCCGCAGTGAACATGAACCGGCAGATTCTCTTCGAATCCTGGACGATCGAGTTGAGAGTGTCGCATTCCTATCGTCAAGCCCTGACAGAGGACGGTTGCATGTTGGGTTAAAGGACGCAAAACGCCTCACTCCTATCGGCAGTCATGGTGAAGGGATGCAACGACTTCTGATGCTGGCAATTTTGCTCACGACCGTCAAAGGCGGCATTCTCCTCGTCGACGAAATCGACACCGGCCTGCACTACTCGGTCCTGGCCGACATGTGGAAGCTCGTCATCGCCACTGCGATCAAGAACGACATCCAGGTCTTCGCCACGACCCACAGCCTCGACTGCCTGCGAGGGCTTCATGAGGCGTGTCAGGCGAATCCGGAGTTCGCCAGCGAGATTTCACTTCAGACCATTGATCGCAACCTCACACAATCGATTGACACTGACGCTGAGGGGCTGGCTGTTTCGCTCGCGATGGGGATTGAAGTGCGATGAGCAGCCTCCGTTCGGTTCTTTATGTCGAAGGCAAGAATGACGAGAAGGCGATTGCCGCGCTCCTGCACAGACATGGAATCGATACGGAGCCGAAGACGCGTCAGTTCGATATCAAAGCTGCGAAAGCGGATGACGACGATCAAACAGAGTCCATCGACGTTCTCCTCGCTGCGATTCCAGAAGCAGTTCGCCGCTCGTCGAACACGCCTGTCGGCTTTGTTCTGGATGCAGATTCGAACATTCAAAGCCGCTGGGACGCGGTTCGCTTCCGATTAGAAGATCTCGGCATCGAGTGTCCGCGGAATCCGGTGAGCAGGGGTTTCATTGCGGATGTTCCCAACTACAACACCAGAGTCGGCGTCTGGCTGATGCCTAACAATACCGATACCGGCATGCTCGAACACTTTCTACAGGGGCTGATCACCGCAGGAGACAAACTCCTTCCACTGGCTCAAGAGACCACTACCACAGCGATGTCAACGGAACGCCGTTTCCCAGAGATTCACGAACCGAAAGCCGTCATCCACACTTGGCTCGCTTGGCAGGAGAAACCGGGTCTCCCATTCGGAACGGCGATCACTGCGGAATACTTCAGTCATGACACCGAGATTGCTCTGGCGTTTGTGAGTTGGTTCCGACAGCTCTACGGTGTTTGAGGGCCCCCGCTCGAACTTCAAAGCCGACTACGGCAAGTACGCCACCAACATCCCCGCCGTCTTCGCCGCCCGCGAGTGCGACCGCTATCTGATGGGGAAGACAGGGCTGCCGTAACCGTCGTAGGATGGGCACTCCTGCCCGTCCCCGAGCGACTCTCGTGCGTCGAGGGCGAGTGATACGGGGCGGGTGGCACGGTCTGAGGCTTTGCGAAGGCCGTGGTCTTCTTGACGCTCGCCACGCCCTTCCTCAGAGCCGTCTGGGCGTGGCACACTACCCGGTTGCAATGCTCCACGCTGTCCTAAGGATTACGTCCCGAACAGCCCCTTCAATGGTTCACCGGCAGCGAGAGGCCAGGGGCGGGCGAGACGGTCATAAATATGCTGCGACGGGTCGATGCCAAATCGCCAATAGATTGTAGCCGCCAGGTCAGCGGGAGTCGCGGGATCCTTCGCGGGGTAGGCTCCAATGGCGTCGCTGGCTCCATGAACGGCTCCGCCTTGAACACCGCCACCGGCCAGTAACACCGAGTAGCAATCCGGCCAATGGTCGCGACCGGCACCGCTGTTGATCGTGGGAGTACGACCAAACTCCCCAGTGGCGACGATCAGAGTCGAGTCCAACAAACCCCGCTCTTCCAGGTCACAAATCAGCGCTGCGAGGGCCTTGTCCGCTGGCGGCAAGAGCGTGTCCTTGTTCTGGGCAAAATTGTTGGCGTGGCTGTCCCAATTCTGGCCTTGCTGTCGGAAGTCAAACACATTGACGAATGGCACTCCAGCCTCCACCAGCCGACGAGCGACCAACAGGTTCTGGCCTCGCATGTGACGACCATACCCTGGGTGAGCCGCTCCGCTGCCCCCCGGCGAGTCCTTCGAGTACACCCCATATCGCTCTCGCATCTCGGCCGTCTCTTCCGTGAGATCGAGAGCCTTGCGGACCTGTTCCGAGCCGAGCAGCTGATACGCCTTGTGGTAATACTGATCCATTCCACTGGAGAACTTGGGATCGGCGAACAGGTCCGATTGCAGAGCCGTCACCAGGTCCCGGCGCGAGCCGACTCGCTGCGAAGGCAGTTCCGGGCGAATGGCCAGTTCCTCGACCAGATACTGCTGCGAATCCGGATTGACGTTGACTCGGAAGGGGTCAAATGCCGCCCCCAGGAATCCGCCGCCCTGACAGGGTGTGGGAACCACATTGTGAAAGACAAACGGCAAAGCCGCGTGCGAGACAACCAGCTTACGCTCCTGCCACAAGTGACTCAACGTCGCGCCATGGCAGGGAAAGAATTGCGGTATCGGGGCAAATTCCTCGCGGTCACCCTGAGAGGCTTGCCGCCCGGTATGGGTCTCGATGGAGGCTGAATCGTGCAGCCGGTTCGTATGTCGCATACTGCGAATCAGGGCACAATGGTGCATCACCTGAGACATGTGGGGCAGGTGCTCGCTGATCTGCAAACCGGGCACCGAGGTCGCGATCGGTTGGAACTCACCTCGCACAGAACTCGGGGCATTCGGCTTGGGGTCATACGTGTCGAGGTGGCTCTGGCCGCCATAGTAGAAGACAAAGATGCAGGCCCGAATGCCGGATGGCATCGGGCGACCAGCCCCTTCAGCAGCGACCTGGGTATTCCAGAGGCCACCGAGCGACAGCGCTCCCACTCCACCCCATTGGACGAAACGCCGGCGTGTCAGTTCATGGGTGCTAGAATCTGCGAACACATGGCACTCCTCTCAGATGAGTCAGCGAGCCTATCGGAGTGACTGTATTGTATGGATACACATCACACAAAGTACGATGACCCCGGAAGAGTCGATTTGGTCCCTTTTCGGACTTCCCCATTGTCCTGTGATTGGCAAGCACCTCGGGCGGGGGACGTTCGGTCACTTCCCAGACTGGTCGACCGGAGCCCTCGCCCCGTACGATGCGGTGATGCAGATCGAGCAGCTATTCCTGGAGACCTTTGGCATCTACAAGTCGCGTCGACTGGAGTTCGGCGACGGGTTGCAGGTCATTTACGGTCCCAATGAGTCCGGCAAGACGACACTGTTGGCGGCCTTGCGGCAGACGCTGTTCGGGATGCCGCATCAGAGTCACTATGCCTTTGACGGCACAACCACGACGCAAGCGCGGGTGCGGCTGGCCGATGGTCGGAAGATTTCACTGACCCGCAAGAAGACGCGCGGGCCGGGTCTGACCGGGGAGTTCGACGAGTCGCGCGAGCCGCTCACTCCCGAGCTGTGGGAGCGGTGTCTGACCGGGGCGACGGCGGGACTGTTTGAGAACGTGTTTGCGATCTCGCTCGGTGAACTCTCCTCGGGGGAGAAGAGCCTGCAAAGTGCTGGCCTGACGGAGGCCCTGTTCGGGATGGCGATCGGCGGGATGGCTCGGTTTCGCGAACTCGACAACACGCTTCAGAACCAATGCGAACTGTTGTTCAACTCCAGCGGCAATGCCAAGAAGCCGCGAGTCAATGCGTTATGCCTCGATCTACAAGCAGCCGCCAAGCGGTATGACGAAGCCCGGTTCTCCGCCCGCGACTACACCGGGTTTCAGGAGCAGATCGAAGAGCATGAAGCCCTGGCCCAGAGACTCCATGTGGATCGCGACCTCTGCCACAAACGCGACCGACAGCTGGAACGAGTCGGGTCCGCGCTCACGGCCTGGCGCGAGGCAGAGCGAGTACGCAACGAGTGGTCAGTCCTCGGTGCCATCCGCGAAGTCCCGCTGACCACTCTTGGCGAACTCCGAGCAGTCTCGTCTTCACTCGCGGAGAAGCAAGCGGAACTGATTCAGCTCGCCGAACGGATGGCCTCGCCGCTGGCCGAGGCTCCTCTGCTCGGTGCTGAACTGCTGCCGCATGAGGCCCCGATTCGCTCGCTGGCCGATCAAGTCGCCCGTGTCCGCGAAGCGCTGGTGGAGCAAGACACGCTGTCCAAATCGCTCGTCGAACTGGAGCAGCGGATCGCCCACGAGATGACCACGATCCAACCGGGCTGGACAGCTGCCGACCTGCACCGCGTGACTGCCAGCCTCGCGCAGCGGGAAACTGCCCAGTTGCTGAACGAGGAGTCGGCTCGGCAGCAGCAGTCCGTGGAGTCGCTTCGTTCCCGGCGATCAGAGCTGCAGGAGCGGCGAGACCAGATTGAAGTCGAGCTGCAGGTGTTGCCCGAGACCGACCGTATTGAGGAGTTGCGTGATCTGCTGGAGCGAGCGAAAGATTATCGTGTCGAAGCGAAACGATATCGTGAAGTGGCTCCCGAACTGGAACGGCTCGTCGCACAACGACAGCAACAGGCAGCGCAACTCGCCCATGTAGTCGGCGTCTCGGTGGAGGCTCTGGGGGCGCTAGTGGTGCCGCTGGATTCGACAGTTGAGCGGTACGTTGCACAAGTGGACCTTATCAGCCGCAATTTGGAACAGTCCCGCCTCCGCAGGGAAGATGCTGAACTCCTGTCTGCAGAATCGAAGGAAGCGCTCGCTCGCTTTGATCGCGATCACGAGGTCTGCGACCGCTCCGAACTCGTCCAGCGGAGAGCGGATCGCGAGGCTGGCTTGGAGCTGATCGTTTGCCACTTTGTCGAAGGCGAGTCCGACCTCGCTGCAATCCAGGCATGGACGAAGAGGCAACCCGGCCGACTGATTGATCTCTACCGGGAACGGGTCGCCGCCGCCGATCTGCTCGCGGATAAGTTGCTGACGAATGCCGCCGAGATGGGGCAGCGGCAACAACTGGTTTACCGATCCGAGCAGTGCGAAGTGACGTGGGCCGAGCGAGTCGCGGAACACCGCCGCATCTCCGGCGAGTTTGCCACACTGGAGCAGGAGTGGCAGGCCGAGTGGCCGCCCGCCCCGTTTCGTACCCGCACCCCGCGTGAGATGGCCGAGTGGTTGAAACTGCGATCACAGTGGCTCGACGATCGAAAGACTCGCGATCAACAGCTGGCGGAGCAGTCTCAGCGAGCGGCGGCGATCGAGCAGTTCGAGGCCGAGCTGCTCCTCGCCTTTCCCAAGCCATCTACTGCCAAGAAACAGGACGCCCTCGTCCGTGCCGCTCTGGTCGCTGCCACGGAACTCGAACGTGTGTTGACGGAGTCCATGCAGTCTCGGGAACGTCTAACCAAGGAGCAAAGCAAGGTCTTCACCAAGTGCGAGGCGCTCGACCGAGAACAGTCCGAACTCGCGCTCGTGGGGGTCGATCTCGAAGCCCGCAAGGCCGCATTCCTCGACCAGCTCGGACTCCCCGGCGATTGGAATCTCTCGGTCGCCGCCCGCGTGGTGGCCCGGCTGATGGAGGTCCAATCGCTCGACCAGAAGCGGATCACCTCGCAGCTGCGATGGCAACAAGTGCAGCACCAGATCGAATCGTTCACCGAGCAAGCCCAGCCCCTGCTCATTGGACTGGAACAGACGTGGAGCGACTCACGACAGGCATGCGAACAGATCTTGGAGTGGAGATCGACACTCGATGAACGCCGCCGTATCGAGCTTGAACAGACGCGGTTGCTCTCCGAGCGCTCGACCTCGGAGAAGCTCATCGGACGGCTCCGCGAGCAGATCACTGAACTCGACGCGAGAATCGAATCGCTCCGTCTGGGACTCCCCGAGCTGGCAGATCTCGGCCTCCCCGAGTTGCTCGATGCTGCAGACCGGGCGGAGTCACTGAGGGCCGAGTTGCGTGAACTCGATCACCAGTGGCAGGTATTCGCTGATGGTGATACGGAGTTTGGTGAACAGCTGCGAACGGCGAAACTGGATGAGGTCCAGGAAGAACGCCAGCGTCTCGCCCAGCAGATGCACGAACTCGACGAGGAACGCACGCGTGAACGCGCGAGTGCCGAGACCGTGCGTCGCTCCCTGCAAGCCCGCGAGCAGGAAACACTGGCCCTCGAACGCGGTCAACAGCTGGAAAGTCTGCGTGCTCAGCTGGGAGATGCCGTCGATCAATGGGTGCCACTGGCTCTGGCCCGGCATCTGATGGAAACGGCCCGCGTGCGATTCGAGAAGACCCAGCAACCGCAACTGCTCGTCGAGGCCGGACGCATCTTCGAGCAACTGACACTCGGGGAGTATGTCCAATTGACGCGGTCGGTCGGGAACACCACCGAGCTGCAAGCGATCCCCAAGACCGGTCTCGCCAAGTCACCCGCAGAGATGAGTACCGGCACGCGGGAGCAGTTGTATCTGGCGATCCGGCTGGCCTACCTCAAACAGTATTCGCAGCGGGCTGAGCCGCTGCCGCTGGTGATGGATGACGTGCTGGTGAACTTCGACGAGGACCGGGCGAAGCAGACGCTGCGGGTGCTGAATGACTTCTCGCAGTCGCACCAGATTCTGTTCCTGACTTGCCACCGTAGGATGGTGGAGTTGGTGCAATCGATCCGTCCGGAGCTAACACCGATTGAATTGAAGCCAGGGAGCGCGGAGAGGGTGGAGTCTTCGGAGCGGGTCATCGTTGTGGAGCCGCCTACATCGAAGCCCAAGCGTGCAGCACGCAAGCCCGCTCGCGGTCCCGATGAGATGGAGCAGCCGCCCAAGTCAGCGCAGCCAGCCCTCTTTGGGGAAGAGACGTAATGGAAACGCTAAAGCGACCGGCGGTGGGTGGCGGGGTCAGGAGGCTTTGCGCATGGCCCCGTCGAGAACAGACGTGGCAGGAAACAACAGCCCCCGAATGTCGACTTCCCACACGAGTCTCCCAGTCTGAGATCGGAAGTCATGAGGACGCGCGTCCACTGGGGTCGGGGCCATGCGCAAAGCCTCCTGACCCCGCCACCCGCCGTGGGGGAGAGGGAGCAGACAGAAGGGGAAACGCACGATGAGCCCACTCCTGCCCACATTACAACCTCTCGCGAGCGACGTGGCGTTCTGGACTTACAACACTCGTATCGTGTTGCTGGGCACGACGCTGCTGGGAATCAGTGCGGGGGTGGTCGGGGCGTTCATGGTGCTGCGGAAACGGGCGCTGGTGGGTGATGTCATCGGCCATTCGGCGCTGCCGGGAATCGGTTTGACGTTTCTCGTGATCGAGTGGTTCTCGCCGGGGACCGGGCGCAGCGTGCCGTGGCTGATGGGGGGGGCGCTGGTGACGGGGCTGCTGGGGGCACTGAGTGTGCTATTTATGGAGCGGTCGAAACGCATCAAGCCCGATGCGGCCTTGGCACTCGTACTGAGTCTGTTCTACGGTGCGGGGATCGTCTTGCTGTCGGTCGCCCAGCGGATTCCGGGAGCGGGGACGGCGGGGCTGACTTCGTTTCTGTCGGGGAAGGTCGGTTCACTGCTCGCTGCGGATGTGCTGACTTTCGGAATCGCCAGCGTGGTACTTCTGGCCCTGACCACGCTGTTCTTTAAGGAGCTATTACTCACCTGTTTCGATAGCGAGTACGCTACGGCTGGCGGCTGGCCGGTGAAGACGCTCGATGCCTTGCTGATACTGCTGGTGGCCATCGTGACAGTACTTGGCATGCAGAGCGTCGGGCTGATTCTGGTCGTCGCACTGTTGCTGACTCCTGCCAGTTCGGCCAGGTTCTGGACCGATGACGTGCGGCGCGTGGTCCAACTCTCGGCGGGGTTCGGCGGAGTCAGCGCCGCCATCGGGGTCTTACTGAGTGCCGGTTCTTCCAGCCTCCCTGCGGGGGCCATGATCGTACTGGCCGGAGTGGCGCTGTTCGTATTCAGTCTCGTGTTTGGGACTCATCGCGGGTTGCTGAACCGCTGGCGAGAGTCGCGACAGCTGCAAGGCCGCATCCTCCGCGACGACATCCTTCGCGCGATCTACGAGATCATCGAGTCCCGGTCGTCGGTTCCTCTGACAACAGCGAGCGGGCCTATCAAGTTCACTCCCGCCGAGGTCCAACAACGTCACAGCTGGACGATGAAACAGCAGCAGCGGTTGCTGCATGCCCTCGTTCTGGACGGCGTCATCCTGTACGACGAGGCCGACCGCTGGTGGCTGACATCGATCGGGCTAGAGCAGGCGAAACAGACTGTACGGCTGCACCGGCTGTGGGAGATTTATCTGTTGGAGTCGGCCAACGCAGCCGAGGGACACGTCGACCTGCACGCGGATGTGAGCGAACACTTTCTCGATCCCGAGATGCTGGCCGAACTCGAACGCCGCTTCGCCCATCGCATCCCGGTGGGTGAGGTGCCGGTCAGTCCGCATGCGATGTCGCCGTGAGATTGCCAGCGGGAAGAGGTCTCACCCATTAGGCATGACGATCACGGTCGCTCGGCGGCCAGTCGGGCGACGGCGAATGCACAGGCCCCGACCGAGTGTTCCGGGCCAAGGACCGTGGCCAGTGAGAGCGTGTCAACGCCTGCCAGGGAGGGGATCTCCTGGAGCAGTTGCCGGGCGATGAACTCGCCCTCGCCGGACAGCAGCACCATCAGTGGCGGACTGCTCTGCCGACACAAGACCTGCTCGATGGCGGTGCGAATCTGGTTCCGCTGAATCAGCACCCATTGCCGGGCGAGGTCATCGGTCTCCGGCTCATCGATCTCTTCAGAGTCGGCACACAGCATCCGCACCAGCCGGTCGCGGGCGAACTCGCGCGTGGCCGGTCGACCGTTGGCGGTGTCGCAGTCGTCGGGAGCTTCGGGGATCGTTCCCAGCCAGAGATACACATCCCGCATCGTCGCGAACAGTTCGGCGGCCACACCGACTTTCAGCCCTCGAAACTCGATCTGGGGAGCGAGCGCGCACAGCGGGGTGCGCCGCACTCCGGTGTAGACCAATTCCCCACTCAGCAACCGCGACGGGTCGGTGCCGCCCTCGTTCACGGGCAGGCCATGGCTCAGCGGAATGATGTCCGTCGTCGTCGACCCGATGTCGATCAGCAGCGCCGTTCCCGCCAGACAGGCCCGCCCCGCCCAGGTCGCCAGCGCGTGCCAATTCGCAGCTGCGACGAGAATCGGGATGTCGCGCGCTTCGTCCTCGGTAAAGAACTCGGCCCCTGTTTGCCAGACGCGGAGTTCGGCACGGGGAAAGGCGACCTTGATGGAATCGAGGATGCGGTGGACGCCCTCGGCTTTGGTGCGAAAGCAATCGGCCAACTCGCCCGTCATGGTGACGGCGACGATGTCGGGATCCTCGACCAACACCGACTCGGTCGCACTCAAGGCCTTTGCCAATCCGTCGGGATTCTTCCACATCGGAAACGGGATCTCGATGGTCCGGTCGATTCCGTTGGATGCCTTGATATTCGCCCCGCCGATATCGAGTCCAATCAGTGTCCGCATCGCAATTCTCCCGCAGCGCTAAACTCGACAGACCCGGATTTCCACGAGAGAATCGAGGGCAAGACCTCCTCGCCGATCCAGAGTGCTGCCAAGTTGTTGAGGCACAACTGCTGGTAACCCACATAGCTGGTGGTGAGACGCGGATT
>JAYSUV010000369.1:0-4228 GCA_043718945.1 Planctomycetota bacterium | reverse complement strand
GGGGGCGGATTGAAACTGTAGAGGATCGGTCCGCTGTCGACGGACATCGAGTTCCCCCTCGGGTAACACCGGGGGGGCGGATTGAAACGTGCTCGAATCGGCTGAAGAGATTGCAGCAGAATCGGGTTCCCCCTGGGGTAACACCGGGGGGCGGATTGAAACCCGCAGACCGTGATCAAGCCGGATGGCTCGACAGTCGTTTCCCCTCGGGTTACCGACCCGAGTCTGTAAGTCCTACCGCCACAAGACAAAAATTCTCAGGCAACGCTCCACGGAGCGCTCGACCGCCTGGCAAGCTTGCTTACAGGGGGGGGTCTTTTTGTGGTCCATTTGAAGTGAAACATTCCCCTGAGAATGGAATGGTAAGGATTACAGATCGCCCCAAAAGCAAGTATGTACGGCCAAATCAATTCAGTCGAGTGAGTTAAGTGACAGCAATGACGTGATCGCATTCAATAAATATCTTTACGGGATTGGGGGGCCTGTGTAGACTTCCAAATGTTGGTGACACCCAAGCACCACTCTACACAAGCCCGATCAGCAACTCAGAAGGCAAAGCCCAGTAAATACCGCAAAAGCCACCGTCTCCCAGTCATGGAGTGTCAGACGGAATGAGCACGGTAATAAGTGGCACAGCCGACCATACGCTGAATCTTCTAACTATTACTCAATTCCAGGGTGTTCGCTGCTCCAAGGTGAGGAATGTCCCTCACCTTGCTGATCCGCTTTTCCTGCCCCGCCTCCCATTGTGACCATCAATTGTGGTACCAGAGTTGGCATCAGGACCGTGTACTGCTCTGGAGCCTGAGATGGACATTGATGAATTGACGCTATTCCACACGCCGGGGGCGGACTCCGAGGATCGGCGGGGCGAAGCCCCCGCCGCATCGCAGGAGGCCGACCCGGCGAAGGCTGGATCACTTGTAACACCCAGCCTTCCAATTACAAGCCCATCATCCTGGGAGTTCCTGGCAGCCAACGTCGATACGCTCGACGTGAGTCTCTACGTCGATTGGGGGGAATCGTGGCCGCGACTTACTGAGGAGTTGGAGCGTCAAAAGATCGTCGCTCAGAACACCACTGGAATCCCCTTCCGCGACGAGAATACCTTGATCTATCCCTCGGGGGGCAAACCTTTTTATCAATGGCATCTGCAACGCCCTGATATCAATTTGTTTCTGAGTCAGCGACCTGACGCCAATTCGACGACTCCCAATGTCTGTGCTTCTCCGAGTGCCCGGCTGTTGTGGGAGCGTGGACCAGTCGCCACACAGCAAGCCGTCGCGAATTGGGTCACTGAACTGGGTGGGAGAGTCGCCAAGACTCGAGTGAGTCGACTGGACTTGGCTGCGGATTTCTCGGTCCCAGAGGGTCTGAATTCGGAGTTCCTCAAGCAGCATTGTGTTTGTAAGAGTGGCAAGCGTGTGTTCTATGAGGACGACTCCGACACCGAAACGGCCTACTTCGGCGCGGCATCCTCCCCCATCCGGTTGAGAATTTATGACAAGACGCGGGAACTGTTGACATCGCCCACGAAGACATGGCTACCAGTCGTCTGGGGCGAGAAGACCCATGATCGAGTCATGCGAGTGGAGTTTCAAATGCGTCGCGAGGCGCTACGAGAATTGGGGATGGTGGAATGTACGGATCTCCGGAAGGTTGGCGGGATCTGGGAATACCTGGCAACAGTCTGGTTCTCCCTTCGACTCCCAGAAGACAAGAACACCTCACGGCGAGCGATTCATCCCTTTTGGCTCAGCGTGCAGTCGGTCGGCAAAAACCTCGGTGAGTCCGTTACCGTCGTGCGGAAGCGATTCCAGGCCAAACCAAATCTCACTCGCGTCCTGTCTCAGCTGCGTGGGCACTTCGTGTCCTTCGCCTCTTTGAACGGCAACGACAACTTCAGCGAAGCACTCGACAGCTTCAACGACACGATGACAAGCCGTCATCTGGATCGAAACTTCGATGAGGACGTGCAAACACGCCGCATCAAGTTTGGGGTGCCCTCGAAATCGATCGATTTCGACCCCAAGGCGCGGGAAACCAAGGAGGAACTGTGATGTTCATGCAAATGCAATTTCAAATGCGATGGTCGCTGCGATTTCAGGTGCGGGTCGAAGAACAGCCGTATCTCACCCAGCTGTTGTTCAGCTTAGCGGCGTGCTATGCGGTCGGGTCGATCGATAGCATGTTGAGAGCGGGCGCTTTGGTGGCAGAACCTCTCGCCAGCGAGTGGCTACGCTCGATGCTGCCTGAGAGAAACGGGGGACATCTGACTGGTACTATCGCTCGACAAGTCCGGAAGGAAATCGAGCGATTTGGATTTTCCATGGGAGGATCTGAGTGGAGAGAGAGTCTTGGCGCTCGTGTGGCCCAAGGACCGATTTCGCAAGTGTCCGATGATTCGGATGACTCATCCGCCATCGCGTGATGTAGTGAACGCAGAGACTGGCAACTCTGCCCGGCCGTGATGTCGTTCAAAGGATTGAGATTATGGACAAGCTTGATGAACTACTACACCGTCTCGAACGGATCGAAGAAGGTGTGCGACTTCTGACCCAGCAGAAAGTGGTGCAGGAGTTTTACTCGACCGGAGATGTCGCCCAGATCATGGGCAAAGCCGAGTTCACGGTCCGCGAGTGGTGCCGCCTGGGGCGAATCAAGGCGGCGAAGAGATCCTGCGGGAGAGGCAACTCCAAAGAGTGGCTCATCTCCCACGAGGAACTCCAGCGGGTTCAAAGTCTGGGGCTGTTACCTCCCGAACACGGTGTCCATCGCAGCGCGTTGGGTACTCGGTAGCAGGTGGCGGTAGCGTTTTCGCATGTCGTCCGTCTGGTGTCCGACCCAATCATCGATCATCCGCTGATCGATGCCACAGCTGGCGCAGTTGGAAATGAACGAATGCCGGAAGACGTGCCAGCCACGGACATTCTTCCACGGGCTGTCGGCGAGCGTCCATTTAATATGGTGAATCACCTCGTCACACGTCAGCTCGGCTCCGTCGACCTGGAACGCTAGCCTCCCCGTGACCTGCGGAAGCCAGGCGGCGAGCACCTGCTTGAGCGGGGCGGACAGCGGCACACTGCGAGAGGACCGAGTGCCCTTGACTCGCTTCTTTTCCCGAATGGTGAGCATTCCGGCTTCGAGGTCGATGTCCTGGACCTCCATCCGGATCAACTCACTGCGTCTGGCCCCGGTATGGGCGGCGGTCAGCACCATCGGATAGATGAAGGTGTGCCGGGCATGAAGACGCACATGCTCCAGAACATCCGTGAGTTCCTCGGGGGCGAAGAACAGGCAGTCCCAGAGATCGGCTTGCTGGGATGGAGTGAGGTTGCCTCGCGCGACTCTCCGTTCAATCTCCGCGAAAGTTTGAAAGGCGGGTTTCTCATCCACCTTCGGATATCTCAATCCCTGCTTGGGGAAAGCGTGTTTGACGTATCCCATGCGTGTGGCCCAAGTCCACATAGCTCCCCAGCTGACCAGTTCCTTGCGAAGCGTGGCGGCACTGAGGGGCTTCCCGCGTATTCCCCGAGCCTTCGATCGAGTGTCGACGTACTTTTGGAGTGCCGCGAACGTAATCGACTCCACCCGGAGAGTCCGGCCCATCACCTGGCGAACATGGTTGAGGTGAATAGTCAGTGTTGCCACGGTGTTCGATTCCAGGCAACCGGTCGACACTGACGGAATGTATTCGTCAATCAGCGCGCCCAAAGTCTTCCCTTGGGGAAGCGGGACCACGGGTCGCGGAGCGAGTTCTCCGATCAGAGAGTCAGCCACATGGGACGGGTCGGGCAATTGCCACTCGCCGCGTTCCAGCATTTCAAGGCGGCGCTCCACCTTGGCGGTGATGGCCTCGGCCTCCCGCCGATCGGTCAAATCGAGGAGTTTTTTGTACCGCGATCCGTTCAGCCGAAAGACCAAGAGGAACCGTTGTCCCTTTTTTTCCAGCCACGCCATGATTCGACCTCCGCTCGACATTCTCGTCCGAACGGCAAGCGGCTCAGGTCCAACGTAAATCCAATTCTGCCCCCCAATTTGCCCCCCAACGGCCTATGAACGGCCTCACCCATCAAAAAAGGACTCACGGCGATTCGCCGTAAGTCCTTTCGCCATCAAGAATGCCCACGACAGGACTTGAACCTGTACGAGTGTTACCTCACTAGGCCCTCAACCTAGCGCGTCTGCCAATTCCGCCACGTGGGCAACGGGAAGGGGGAGGAGGTTA